>NZ_JCAFST010000014.1:0-95741 GCF_059369535.1 Stenotrophomonas sp. YJH_SMC_122
CAACATTCTCGCCAGAAAGCTGGCCAGGATCGCTTGGGGCGTCTTCAAGAGCGGCCGGGACTTTGACCCGGCCATGCTGAAAGTGGGTCAAACCTGCTTCCAGCAGGCTTGACCACGAACATAGGATCTCGGCTCTACAGGTTCCTGGTCACCCGTGAAGCGTGCCGACCAAGGTCAGCACCTACCGAGTGCGCATCACCGGCTCATCGAATACGGCGCCTGCGCGCCCTGTCCCGGCCAGTCCTTGTTCGGCTCGGCCTGCATGCTGAAGCGCAGTTCGCCACCGGCCAGGATCTCGTCATGGCGCAGGAAGGTGCGCTGCAACGGCGTGCCGTTCAACGTCACGCTGCCCACATACGTGTGCTTGTCATCCAGTCCCTCGGCCACGATGGTGAAGGTCCTACCGTTCGGCAGTCGCATCGCGGTCTTCGGCAGGAACGGACGGCCAAGAATGTATTCGCCCGAGCCCGGCGCGACCGGGTAGAAGCCCAGCGCAGTGAACACATACCACGCCGACATCTGGCCGACGTCATCATTGCCGGCCAGGCCATCGGGGCGGTCGGCATACTGGGTATCCATGATCTGCTTCAGGCGCGCCTGCGTGCGCCACGGCTGTCCGGAGTACGAATACAGGTAGGCCACGTGGTGGCTGGGCTCGTTGCCATGTGCGTACCAGCCGATCAGTCCCGTGATGTCTTCCATGTGCTCGAAGATCGACGGATCCACCTTGGCGTTGAACACTTCGTCCAGGCGCGCGAGCAGTTTGTCGCTGCCGCCGTGCGCGGCGGCCAGCCCGGCCACATCCTGCGGCACGTACCACGAATACTGCCAGGCGTTGCCTTCGGTGTAGTCGGTGCCGTAGCCGCTGGCGCTGGGGTCGAACGGCGTGCGGAAGCTGCCATCGCGCTTGCGCGCGCGCATGAAGCCGGTGTCCTTGTCGAAGGCATTGCGCCAGTTGCCTGCGCGCTTGTCGAAGGTCGCCGCGATATCGGCCTTGCCCATCGCCTGCGCCATGCGTGCAATGGTCCAATCGTCGAAGGCGTATTCCAGCGTCTTGCTGGCCGCTTCGCCCTCCTCATCGATCGGCACGTAGCCCAGCTCGCGGTACTGCGCGATGCCGTCGTAGGGGCCGTAATTGGCGGTCTCGACCATTGCCTTCAATGCCTTGTCGGCATCGAAGCCACGAATGCCCTTCACGTAGGCATCGGCGATCACTGGCACGGCGTGGTAGCCGATCATGCACCAGTCTTCCAGGCCATGGAACGACCACACCGGCAGCATGCCGTACGGGCTGTGCTCATGGTGCGCCAGCATCGAATTGACGAAGTCGCTGTTGCGCTTCTCCGGCTGCACCAGCGTCAGCAGCGGGTGCAGCGCGCGATAGGTGTCCCACAGCGAGAACGTCGAATAGTGCGTGAAGCCGTCGGCCTTGTGCACTGCGTTGTCCGAACCGCGGTACTGGCCATCGGCATCCATGAACAGCGTCGGCCCCAGCATCGTGTGGTACAGCGCGGTATAGGCGCTGCGCCGCGCATGTTCCGGCGCGTCGATGTCCAGCACGGACAGCGCCTGCGTCCACTCCTGCTTCGCCTGCGCACGCACGCGGTCGAAATCGAAGTCAGCCACTTCCGCGTCGAGGTTGGCGATCGCGCCGGCTTCGCTGACCGGCGAAATGGCCACCTTCACCACCAGCGGTGCGTCGAGCTTGCCGAATGCGAACGTGCCGACCAGCTGGCGACCCTCGATCTGTGCGCGCTGCGCCGGGTCCTTCTCGCCCGGCGGCGGGAAGCCCTTGTAGACGATGTCCTGCTCGGTGTTGTGCAGTTCATGGCCAGCCAGCGGGCGCGAAAAGCGCATCGCGAAGAACAGCTGGCGACCCGGCGCCCAGCCGCGGGTTTCGCGGAAGCCGGTCACGGTGCCGTCGGCGCGCACCCGCACCCGCGACCACAGCACCTTGCCCGGGTAGTCGTACATGCTGGTGCGCATGTCCAGCAGCACCTTGGCGTCGGTGCCCTTGGGGAAGGCGTAGCGATGCACGCCCACGCGCGCACTGGTGGTCAGCTCGGCGCGCACCTTGTAGTCGTCCAGGGTGACCGCGTAGTAGCCCGGCTCGGCCTTCTCGTCAGCGTGGCGGAACCGTGAGGCGTAACCGCTGCGTGGCTTCTCCGGATCGCCGCGCTCCAGGCCGGGGTTGCCGGTGAACGGCATCAGCAGGATGTCGCCCAGATCGGAATGGCCAGTGCCGGAAAAATGCGTGTGCGAGAAGCCGACGATGCTGCTGTCGTCGTAGCGGTAGCCGGCCGCCCAACCGTAGGCCTTTTCGCGCGGCTGGATGCGCGTGTCCGGGCTGAGCTGGACCATGCCGAACGGTACCGTGGCCCCCGGGTAGGTATGGCCTTCTCCGCCTGTGCCGATGAACGGGTCGACCGAGCCATAGGCGCGTTCGGCGGCGGATGTCGCCGGAGCCGCCAGCGCTGCCCCGGAGGCAAGCACGGCGGTCGCGGCGAAAGCGATCAGGAAACGACGGTCCAGCATGGGCATCGGCATTTGGATCGATTCAGGTGGTAGTCCGATCCTAGCACCGGCCCTGCCCTGTCGCATGCTGCAGTGCGGCCGCCGGAACCGGCACGATGATTTGCACGTAATTGCATGGCCGGACGACGAGTCGCCTCATAGCCTTGCGGTCTCCCGCTTCCCGATCGGTGCCAATACGGCAATGGATGTCCACACAAGCACTTCTGAAAGACCGCGCCTTCGGAGCGGGAGAAAGCGAGACGAACCATCAATTGGTGCGCAGCGCCTCGATCTGCCCAGGATGGCGCCGCAGCGGACATCCCGCTGCCGGGATTGGAACCCCGTTTTGAGCTACGAGATCTGCTTGCCGTAACTACGGCGGGCGGTGTGCGGCGGCCGCATGGCCCTCCGGCTTTTCTCGTAGCTCAGCCGAAGTTCCAACCTCGCACCGCCCGCCACCCTTGCGGTGGCCCTCGCTTCCCAAGGAGTTCCCGCATGACCCAACGTCCGCTCAGCCCGGCCATGGAGTCGCTGTTCCAGCGCATCGAACACGCCCTCAACAGTGCCGAAGGGATGGCCATCCTCGTCGGCGAACAGTACGGCCCCGAGCCGAAACCTCCCGCGCCGATGGGCTACGACGCCAGGCAGATCGCCAACGCGATGGTCATGCTGAGCCAGCATGGGCGGTGCCTGTTGCAGAAGCTGCGTGCGGAGGCAGAAATGGTGACCTATCACTAGACCGCGATGCAGCCGAGCCTGCTCGGTGCCGTGCGCACCGCACGCAGCGATTGCTGCGCTCAATCTAGCAATGCGCCCTGCAAGGTGGCGAGGTCGGCGCTGTCGACTGGCCTCACCACGCGCGCCACTTCCTGGCCGTCATGCAGCAGCACCACGGTGGGCCACAGTTTTACCTTGAAAGCACGCCCCAGCGGCTTTCCCTTGCCATCCTCGATCTTCCAATGCACCAGATCGTGGGCGTCCACAAACGCCTGGAGTGCGGGCTGCGCGGCCTGGCAGTGACCACACCAGGGTGCACCGAACTCGAGCAGCAGCCAGCCCGCCTGAGCTTCCACGTCCGCGCCGGCGGGCTCCGCCGCAGGGTAGTCACGCATGAACGGCATGGTCGTTACCCCGCCAAGACCTTCTGGATGTCCTCCACCGGCGAATTGGTCAGGTCCTTGGCAATATCGCCCAGCAGGCGGGCCTGGACCTCCTTGTGCAGCAGCGGGCGGATACGGCCCAGCGTGGTCGGGTCGGCCACCAGTACCAGGTGTGCATAGCGGTTGTTCAAGGCATCTTCGTTGAGCTGCTCGGCCACCTGCTTGGCGAACGTCGCCTCGTTGAGCTGGGAGATGGACATGTCCTTCGGCACCGCACCGGCCGGGCCCTGACCGGAGACGCCCTGCTCGCTGATGTCCTGCAGGCGCAGTTCGCCTTCCTGCTTCAACGCCAGCTGATGTTCGCTGCCGACGTTGGTGAACACGCGAGCCGAACCACCGTCGGCGACGATGATCAGCGTGCCTTCGGGAATGCGACGGGTCATGCGATGCTCCTTCTCGATTGCGTTCGGCACTACCGTAGACAGCGCTACGTGAGGGCTGCGGCCAGAGTTCGTTCAACGCATGTCATCGCATGCAGTGCGGATGAACAGGCGTAATGGAACACAGCGTGCAGATCAGCCCGCTTCGCTGCATGCTCACGCCGATGCCGTTATGATGAACGGATGATCGACACGACCCACTACGTGACGGGCGCACCTGTTGCGTGGGAAGCACTGCCGACCGGCGCTTCGCTTGCCACGATGGCTCCCGCCCTGCCCTTCCATCGCCTCGCGCTGGATCCCGGCGGATGACGCCCGCAGGCGCTCTGCCTGCATTCCCACGCTGATGTGACCGCTGGCCGCTGATCGCGCGGCTGCAGCGGTCTGTTTCCGCATGTCCACCGTTACGGCGGCGCGTTGTCGTGCGCGTGGCGCCGTGCGTGCGCAATTCCTCCTTGCCCCGATACCCGTGCACCACCTGCGCCCGCATCGCCGTTTCCGTTTCCCGGGACACACCACACCGTCTATTCCGCACTGCATTTACCAAACAAGGAGTCCCCATGCAGGACAACTCCGATGCATACGCCCATTTCGGCTGGTTCAAGCGCCGCCGCCACCTGAAGGTCGATGAGATCACGGTGGTCGACAAACCCATGCTCAAGCGCGCCGTTGGCGCCGCTGCACTGGGCAACGCGATGGAATGGTTCGATTTCGGTGTGTACGGCTATCTTGCCGTCACCATCGGCCAAGTCTTCTTCCCCTCCAGCAATCCCACCGCGCAGGTGATCGCCGCCTTCGCCACTTTCACCGTAGCGTTCCTGGTGCGGCCGCTGGGCGGCCTGGTGTTCGGGCCGCTGGGTGATCGCTACGGCCGCCAGAAAGTGCTGGCGTTCACCATGATCCTGATGGCGCTGGGCACGTTCGCCATTGGCCTGATTCCCGCCTACGAGCGCATCGGCATCTGGGCGCCGGTGCTGTTGTTGCTGGCGCGCGTGGTGCAGGGCTTTTCCACGGGTGGCGAGTATGGGGGCGCGGCCACCTTCATCGCCGAGTATTCCACTGACCGCAACCGCGGCCTGATGGGCAGCTGGCTGGAGTTCGGCACGCTGGGCGGCTACATCGCCGGCGCCGGTACGGTCACCGCGCTGCACATGCTGCTGAGTAGCGAGCAGATGCTGGACTGGGGCTGGCGCATTCCGTTCCTGGTGGCCGGCCCGCTGGGCCTGCTCGGCCTGTACATGCGCATGAAGCTGGAGGAAACCCCGGCGTTCCGCGCCTTCGCCGAGGAGGCCGAGAAGCGCGAACACGACCGGCCCGGGCTGGGCGCCCTGTTCCAGGTGCATGGCCGCCAGCTGCTGGTATGCATGGGCCTGGTGCTGGTGTTCAACGTGACCGATTACATGCTGCTGACCTACATGCCCAGCTACCTCAGCGTCACCATGGGCTATGCCGAGAGCAAGGGCCTGCTGCTGATCATCATCGTGATGCTGGTGATGATGCCGTTGAACATCGTCGGCGGCCTGTTCAGTGACCGGCTGGGCCGGCGCCCGATGATCATCGGTGCGTGCATCGCGTTGCTGGTGCTGGCCGTTCCGTGCCTGCTGCTGGTCGGCAGCGGCAGCGACGGGCTGATCTTCCTCGGCCTGATGCTGCTGGGGCTGGCACTGGTGTGCTTCACCAGCTCGATGCCGTCCACGCTGCCGGCGCTGTTCTACACCCCGGTGCGCTACAGCGCGCTGTCGATCGCCTTCAACGTGTCGGTGTCGCTGTTCGGTGGCACCACGCCGCTGGTGACCGCGTGGCTGGTGGAACGCACCGGCGACCCGCTGGTGCCGGCCTATTACCTGATGGGCGCGGCGGTGATCGGGCTGGTGACCATGCTGTTCGTGAGGGAGACCGCCGGCCTGCCGCTGCGCGGTTCACCGCCGGCGGTCGGCAGCGAACGGGAAGCGGCTGCGCTGTTGAAGAGCGATGCGCCGGTGACGGTGGACCCGACCTTGCCGCCGCTGCCGGAGGCTTCAGAGCCCGAGCAGGTGAAGCCGGCGTTGTAGAGCCGGGCCCGCGCTCGGCTGCTCTTCGGGGATCAGCCGGGCATGGGCTCGGCGCTACAACGCACGCGCCCTCAATCGCGCGGGCTGTTCAATTCCATCGCACGCATCACGATGGGCTTGGCCCAGCCGGGCGTGTGCAGCAGGTCGGCTACCGCAATCGGGTATTGCAGTTCGCCTGCAGCCATGGCCAGTACCGGCAGCGGCACCACGCAGCCCTGCGCGTCGGCCGGCGCGCTGTTGTCGTAGACGTGCAGCTCGGCCAGGTGCGGCAGCAGCTCCAGCAGGTTCGCGCGCGCGGAATCGAAACGCGCGTGGATCTTCTCCTCCGGGATATCGTGGCCACCGGCCGCCACACGTGCAGCCACACGGGCGATGTGCAGTTCGACATCGGCCAGCCCACAGAACCAGATCGCCACCTGATGCCGTTCGCAGGCCTCACGCAGCAGGCGCGGAATGGTGTTGCCGCCGAGCGTCGTCTCGAAGGCGAAGTCGGTGCCATCGGCCATGGCCTGGCGCAGGCGGCGGGTGCCCTCCTGCCAGGCCTCGGCGTTGGCCTCCGGCAGCGGCCAGCCGGCGTCGACCAGGCGACGGGTGAACGAGTCCGGGTTGAACCAGCTCAGCCCATCGGCGTCCAGCCAGGTGCCCAGCAGCGAACTCTTGCCGGCGCCATTGACGCCGGCCAGCACCAGGATCCGCCCCATCGGTCAGAGTGGACGGCCGAGAGTGACCTTGCGGCCGCGGCGGATCGGCTGGCCCAGCACCTTGCCCAGCCCCTCCCCGCGCTGCAGCCCGGCCAGCTTCTGGTCGAATTCGCTGCGCAGGCGCAGCAGCTCTTCGTTGCGCTCACCGGCATCGCCACCCGCAGCCTTGGCCAGCAGTTCCTGGTAGGTGCGGATGTCCACGATCACCGCTTCCGGGTGATTGTGGTTGGTGATGACCAGCGCCTGCTTTTCGCGCACGGTGCGCATCAGGCTCGGCCAGCCCCGGGTCTTCACCGACGAGGCCGGGGCTTTTTCAAGGCCAGGCAGATCCAGCGGCAGGGTCATGGCACGGCTCCAGACAGGGTGGATGACAGCCACTATACCCAATTTGGCCAAATTGGGGATAAATCCCTTTTCACCCCGGCGCCCCAGCGTCGGGGGCGTCGGTCTGCAGCAGGCTGTCGCGCTCGCGCAGCGGGAAGCGGATCCAGGCATCCAGGCCTTGCGGGGTAAAGCTCAGCTCGCCGCTGCCGGCCAGTTCATAGGGCACCCGCTGCTCGATCAGGACCCGGCCCAGGCCTCGCTGGCGTGGCATCTCCCACCCCTCCACCTCGGCATGGCGCTCGCACCAGTGCAGGCCCAGCCACGGCTGCCCGTCCTGCACCTGCAGGTGCCAGCAGACATCGACCCGCCCGTCCCCGTGGGCCAGCGCGCCGTGCCGGAGCGCATTGGTGGCCAGCTCATGGATGGCCAGCGACAGTACTTCGGCCGCCTTCGGTGGCAACAGCACATCCTCACCCTGCAGATGATAGGCGGCGGCCGCCGGTGTCTGCGCCGCGATCTCCTCCTCGAGCATGCCGCGCAGGCAGACCCCTACATTGGCGCCACGGGTCAACAGGCTCTGCGTGCGCGCCAGTGACATCAGCCGCGCGCACAGGCGCTCGGCATACTCGTCCACGCTGCCGACCGATACGCGGGTCCGCCAGGCAATGGCATGGATGGTCGACATGATGTTGCGCACGCGATGCTGCAGTTCGGCCAGCAGCACCGACTGGCGCTCGGTGGCACGCTTGAGGTCGTCGATGTCCACGGCGATCGCGAACACGCCACTCACCCCGCCATCGGCATCACGCAGCGGTGCGGCGGCGACGCGCGTCCAGCGCGCGCGCCCGTCGTCATGGATGAACTGGAACTCCAGGCCCGGGACCATCGTCTCCCCCCGCAGGGCGCGGGCGATGGCGAAATCGTGGGGTTCGATGCGCGAGCCATCGGGATGCACCCCCTGCCACCGATAGTGGTTGGGGCGATCCGTGGAGGGCACCTTGCCGGTGGGAAGATAGGTCCGCATCTGGTCGTTGGACAGCTGCAGGTTGCCGTCGGCGTCGACAATGCAGACACCCACCGGCAGCACCTTGAAGGCCAGCGCCAACCGGCGGTCGCTCTCACGGCGCCTCTGTTCCTCGCGTTCGCGGGCCGCCTGCGCCACGTGCGCAGCCGTCGTTTCGAACATGGTCACCAGCACGCCGCTGATGCACCCGTCCTCTCCGCGTATGGGACTGTAGGTGATGGTGAACCAGACATCCTCCAAGCGCCCCCGTCGCGCCAGCGGATAGAGCTTGTCCTCATAGGTGATGGTCTCGCCCTGCCACACACGCTGGTAGATCGGGCCGTTGATGTGCCAGACCTCGGGCCAGCACTCGCGCGTCGGCTGGCCCAGTCCGCCAGGATGCTTGTCAGCCAGGATCTCGGCATAGCCATCGTTGTAGAGCTGCACCAGCTGCTCGCCCCACAGCACGATCATCGGGAAGCCATGCGCCAGCATCAGGTCGATCGTGGCGCGCAGGTGCGGTGGCCATCGCTCGATCGCGCCCAGTGGCGTGGATGACCAATCGTGATGGGCAATCCGGGCGGCCATGCCGTCATGGCGCGCATGCGCCTGCAGCGACGGCGGCATGCCCGCCGGGCGCTCAGCGGCCTGGAGGCCTTCGGTGCGACGCGACATACCGCGCAATCAGGCGATGCCCGCAGAGGCCTGCGGCGTCGCCACCAGTCCCGCCAGCTGCTGGACCAGGGCCTCGATGTGATAGGGCTTGGTGCAGCGGGGCGCATCCGCAAAGCGGCTGGGCAGGTTGTCATCGTAGCCAGAAGTCAGCATGAACGGCGTACCCGCTTCGGCCAGCCGGTCGGCCAGCGGGTACACCTGTTCACCACCGAGGTTGATGTCCAGCAGGGCCACATCGATGGGGTTGTCATCCAGCAGCCGGCCGAGTGCCTGCAGGTCCCCGGCCGGCCCCACCACCTGCGCACCCTTCAGCTCCAGGTAGTCCACCAGGAACATCGCGATGGCGAATTCATCTTCCGCCACCAGTACTCTCAACCCTTTCAGGCCTTCTGGCTTGTTGCCCGCTTCCAGCACGACCGGCGCTCCTCGATACACGCGGCCCACCTCCGCCGCAACGGCCGTAGGATGCGCGAACCGGGCTACAAGGGCGCGTGATGATCGATGAAGATCGCAGCCGCGGCGCATTCACTCCGGCATTGCAGCGGTGCGTTCAGAACGCACGCTCCCATTTCAGGCTGAGCAGGCTGCGCTCATGGCTGTACAGCCAACCAACGTTGCTGTCGATGCGGGCGTAGCGCAGGCTCAGGCTGGGCACCAGCCCGCCCACCGCCAGCTGCTCGCTGCGCACGATGGCGATCAGGTTCTGTTCGTCGTCCTGCCTGCGCGCCTGCAGCAACGGACTCCAGGCATCATAGTCACGGTGACGCAACGACACGAACAGCGTGGCCGTGGTGCCACTCCACTGCCGTGCCGCGCCCAGCCGCAGGCCGCGCTGGCGATAGCCGTTGGCCGGGTCGGCTGCGCTGCTGTCGGTCAGGTCCATGCCCGCAAACAGGGTCCAGCGTGGGTTGAGCGCGCAGAACCAGGTGGCATACAGCGCTGCCAGATCCCCATCGTAGTTGTCAGCCAGGCCCGGCCGCCTATAGCGCTGGCGCTTCCAGTCGGCCTCCAGCTTGAGCAGGCTGCGCCCGTCCAGGGCGTACTGCCACTCGCCGTGCACGCCACTGCCGCCCTGCAGGGCGTGGTTGCCCAGCGCCTGGTAGTCATAGCTCGGCGCCAGCTGCAGGGTGTGCCGTGCACTGCGCCAGCTGTAACCGGCCTGCACGCTGGCGTTGAGCTCGTTGTATGCACTGTACCCGCGCCATGCCTGACCGAAAGCGAGACCGCGCACGTAAAGTCCATGATGGCCGGCCAACGCCCATCGCCGTTCCAGGTTGGCGTCGTAGTCCAGGCCGGTGGCGCGCTGCGCTTCGGGCAGCGTGCGTTCGATCAGGCAGGTGTCGCCGACGACGAACAGGCAGGTGCTGCTGGCCGAACTGCGGTTGATGTTGTCGCTCCATGCAGGCCCGGCGGCGACCGCACCCTTCCAGCGCCTGCGTGCCTGCAACGCGTCCAGGTAGCTGTCCACGCGTGCGCGCACACCCGCGGTGGCCGGATCGTTGCTGTCGATACCGGCCTTGATTGCACCGAACAATGCCACCGCCGCGCTGTCGCGCTGGTCTTCGGCATAGACGCGCGCCAGTTCAAGGCGGGCGGGCAGGAAGTCCGGCTGCGCTGCCAGCAGCGCTTCGTACTGCTGTGCAGCGCGCGAATGGTCACCGGCCACGCGGGCCAATGCACCCTGCGCATAGTGGCGCAGCAGCGGATCGTGTCCCGGAAGCTCGATGTATTCGGCCAGGAACGCCGCGGCGGCCGGCCACTGCTGGTACTGCAACGACAGGTAGAGGGCCTGGCCGAGATCATCGACGGTGCGCTCCACCCGCACGGTCTTGCCATCGATGGTGAGCGTCGGCCGTTGCGATTCGGCCTGTTGCAGGCGCTGCTGGTCCTGCTGCTGGTGGCGCAGTTCGCTGCCCTGTTCGAGCACGCGGCGCAGATCGTCCTGCTCGGCGCGCACGTCGGCGGCAACCAGCAGCAGGAACACAAGGAAAATGGGGTGGCGCATGGGCGATCCGTGGCGGTGCATGCAGCGGGCCGAAGCAGGGACTGGCGGATCGCGGCTTGTCCCTGCCCTGCCCCGTCAGGGGCGTGGCAATCAGTTCTTGCTGCCGCCGAAGGCGGTGTCGTACTGGCTGTTGCCGGCGAACGTAGCGATACCAGCCAGGGTGGCGGCGTTGGCGCCGAAGAACTGGCCCTGGCTGTTGCCGGTGACCGAACCGTTGGCCACGGCGGTGCCGGCGAAGGACGCATCGGCGCTGTTGATGTTGGCGCTGATCGCCAGGGTCTGGCCACCACCGGTCAGGCCGCCGGTCAGCTTGCCGGTACCGAAGTTCGCGGCGAAGGTGCCGCTGAGCAGGTTGCTGCCGTTGAACTTGTTCAGGCCGGCCACCGCGTACGTGGCGGTGCCGCTGGGCAAGGTGGTGCCCGCACGGTCGCCAGCGAAGTACACCTGGCGGTTGTTGAAGCCACCCGCGGCGCCATCCTTGGACCATTCACCGAACCACACATCGCCACTACCCACCTTGACGAAGTTGAAGTGGCCCATGCCGGCATGGTTGCCGGGGGTGCCGGTGATCGGCATGGCCAGCGTACGTACGGTCACGTTGCCCACGGTGGTGGGGGCCGAGTAGGCGGCCAGGCCCTGGAAGTCGACCGGCTTGGCGTTGGAGACGGTGCCGACACCGATACCGGCCTTGCCTGCGCTGTGCGGGCCGCCGTTGACTTCAGAAGCACCGACCTTGACGTACAGCTGCGCATCGGTGGCCGCGCTGGCCGCACCGACGATGTCGGCAGCCTGGGCAGCACCGGCCAGGGCGAAGGTGGCGGCCACGGCCAGTACGGAACGGGAGATCATCTTCATGGAACTACTCCTTGGGTTGAGGGAACTACGGGTACAACAACGGAACAGGTCATCAGAAGCGCGCGGTGACACCGAGCTTCAGCGTGCGCCCTGGCGCCGGCAGCGTGGAGCGCGTGGCCGGGTCGACGTAGTAGCGGTTGCCGAGGTTGGTGCCGACCAGCTCGACGCTGGCATGGTCGTTGATGCGCCAGCGCGCGTAGGCATCGACGGTGGTGATGTTTCCCCAGGTGAACGGCACGTTCTGCCAGATCAGGCCACCACTGCCGGCGTACAGGCGGTCACGGTAGGCCTGCAGGTCCGGGTTCTGGTGGCGCTGGTAATGCACGATGCGGCTGCCCAGCTCCAGGCGCTCATCGAACAGCCGGGTGCCCAGCGACGCGTTCACCGACAACCGGGGAATGGCCTGGGTCAGCAGGTAGCCACTGACGAAGCCGTCCTGCACGCAGTTGGGCACCTTGCCGGCGAGTGCATCGAGCTGCACCGCCATGCTTTCGTCACAGACCTTGTTTTCCAGCGTGCGGCTGATGCCCAGGTCGGTGAAGAAGCGACGGTTGTCGAACCGCGCCTGCAGCTCCACGCCGCGGATGCGCTGCTTGTCCAGGTTGTCGAACAGGAAATTGCCGTCGCGCTCGATCACGTTGCGGGTCTTGTGCACGTAGTAGGCCAGCTTCACGTCGGCATCAGCGGTGTTGCCGAACAGCGCCGACAGGTTGTGCACGTAGCCCACTTCGTAGTTGTAGGCGTGCTCGGGCTTGAGCGGGTACAGCGGGTTCAGGCTGCTGGAGAACGCGATGGTGCTCTCGAACATGCTGGGGAAACGCACCGCCTCGCTGTAACGGACGTAGGCGCGCGCATTGGGCGAGAAATGCGCGGTGGCCGAGAAGGTCGGCAGCCATGCATGGTCGCGCCTGCGCTCATTGCGCCCGGACACCGTCTGCGGCCGCCCGCTCTGGATGCTGCACAGGATCTGCGCACCCTGCACCGGCAACAGCCCGGGAATGGCCGCCACCTCGCCATTCAGGCAGGGGTTGCTGGCACGGCGGTAGTTGCCGTCCGCATCCGGCAGCCACGGAATGGTGTGCTCCACCGCCACCGGCGTCTCGTACCTGCTCAGCAGGCCCTTCAGCAGATCATCAACGATGAAGCCCATGCCGATGCTGTCCCAGAACTCGCGCTGCGACTCGATGGCGTCGATCTCGCCCTGCAGGCTGGCCGGGCGTTCGGGCAGCTCGTTGACGCGGTAGCGGGCCTCCTTGGGGGACACCGAGGTGGTCATCAGCTCCGGGTGTTCCTGCAGGAAATCATCGAAGGCCCAATAGCGCGCGTAGCGCACGCCGGCACTCAGGGAGAGGAAATCCACCGGCCGCCAGTCCAGCACCAGGTAGCCTTCGCCTTCCTGGCGGCGCCCCGCGCGCGGGTACATGCGCCAGCCATCGCTGACGCCGAAGTACGGGTCCGCCGAGCGCAGTTTCTCGAACTGCCAGTTGCCGCCCACGGTCAGGTCCAGGGTGGGATGCAACGCGAAGCGGTTGCTCAGGGTCAGGCCGGTGCGGTCGTTGCGGGCATTGGCCAGCGCGGTATTGCGCAGGATCGGGCTGCTGCCGGGGTTCCAGTCGGGGTTGCTGGCAAAATTGGGGAAGCCGCCAGCGGTGTACGTATCGCTGGTGGTTTCGGTGCGCCACAGGTTGGCACGCAGGTCCAGCCAGCGGCTGCCGGCGGGCTGCCAGTGGTATTCCAGGTTCCAGGCATCGGCATCGACGCGGCTGAGCGGCCACTGGATGCGACCGTAGTCGGGCGCGGACAGGATGCGCGAGGGCATGATCTCGCCGTAGTGCGAGAGCGTGCGCCGCCAGGTCGCGCGCAGCTGCTGGTCCTCGTTGATCTGCCAGGTCGCCTTCAGCAGCCACGATTCCTGCTCGCTGGAGGTATTGGGCACCTCGTCGCCAGGCTCGAAGTAGCGCGCCAGCGTGGTGATGTAGTCCAGGCCCTTGTACTCGAACTGCTCGCGCGGATCCTGGTCGTAGTAAGCCGCGCCCCGGGTGCCGGAAAAGTAGTTGCCGCGCTTGCGCCAGGCATAGGCCGCCATCAGGTCCACGTGTTCGCCACGCAGGCCCAGCGCCAGCCGCCAGGCCTGGTCTTCCCCGGCGAACACATTGGTTTCAGAACCGCGCGACTTCACCGGCACCAGCAGCGTGCTGTCGGCATACGGTGCCGAGGGCGAGCCCTGCGGGAACCCAGGCACCGTGCGGTAATCCTCGCCGGTATGCAGCCGCGGCAGGCGTGGCGCCACCGCATTGCTGCTGCCTTCGATCTTCAGCTCCCCGCCGAAGCGCTCACCGGCTTCCACGATGTCATCGACGTCGATGGTCTTGATCACCAGCGCGCCGCCGATCCCGCTGTGCACATCGCGCACCAGCCCTGGCCCCTTGATGACCTGGATGCCACCGATCAGGTTGGGATCGATGTAGTTGCGGTTGCTGACGCCGTTATAGCCGCGCCAGACCGTGAGCGCCTGCTCGCCACCGTCGATGCTGACCGGCACCCGCCCCGGCCCCTGGATGCCGCGGATGTTGATGTCCAGCGCGCCGCTGTTGCGCGCATCACCGCTGAACACACCGACCAGATCCTTGACCACGTCGGCCGGATTGGCGCCACGGTAGCGCTCCACCCGGTCGCGCCCCGAATACGCGGTGGTCATGTCCAGCGCGAACACATCGTCGTAGCCACGCCGATCGCGGGCCTCGCCCCCTTCCGTCTGCAGGCGACCGGCCACGTCCAGTGTTTCGGTCACCCGCACCCCGTCCCCTCCCCCTTCCCCCGCCTCCGCTGCGGCGCGCAGGCTCCAGGTGCCATCGGTGCCGCGCTGCGCACGCACGCCGCTTCCGCGCAGCAGCTGCTGCAGGGCCTGCATCTGGCTGTACTCGCCGCTCACCGCGCTGGAGCGACGGCCCTCCACCAGGTCACTGCGGAACACCACCTGCACATCGGCCTGGCGGCCAAAGCTGCGCACGGCATCGGCCAACGGTTGTTCCGGAATGGCGTAACTGCGCAGCGATGCGGCCTCCGCCGCTTGCGCCTGCACCACGGGCACCCAGGCCAGCGGCAGCAATGCAGTGGAAATGGCCAGGGCCAGGACGGTAACGCGACGGTGACAGGCGGATGCCGTGGACGGCATGGACAGGAACTCCTCAAGCGGGGCGGGACCACGGGCACGTCCGGTGCCGGTGGTGTGTCTGGCTTGAGAAGAAACGCGGTTTCGCTCTGGCTATACCTCTATAGACAGCGGGCTGCGATGACTGCCCACGGTTTTTTCCTGTTTTTTCATGCGGCCGGTTCGCCCATGCTCCGCAGCTGCATCACCACACCAGCAATGCACCACCGGGCAAGCGCTGCACGCGCAGTCCCGCCTGCGCGGCCACGGCATCGATGGCCGCTTCCGGCTGCTGCAGATGGAACAGGCCGCTGACCCGCACGCGTGCGCCCTGCCCGCCCACCACCCAGACCGGGGCACGCCGGTAGCGGCCGAGATCGGCGATGGCCTGCGCGGCAGGCAGACCGTCGATCACCACCTCACCACGGCGCCACGGCGCCATTGCCTCCGGCGCGGTCTGTTGCAGCGGCTGCAGCCAGCGCCCGTCACGGAACGCACGCACCTGCCCGGCACGCAGGCGCTGCACGCTGCCATCGCCCGGGCGCACATCGACCACGCCCTCGCTGACTTCGGTGGTAATGGTGGCGCCCTGCATCGACACGCTGAACGCCGTACCGATATCGCGGATCCGGCCACCGCCGGCCTCGACCTGGAACGGTCGCTGCTCATGCGCCACCTGGAACCAGGCCTGCCCGCGCAGCAGGCGCACGCGCCGCTGCTGGCCATCGAACGCGAGTGCCAGCGCGGTGCCGGTATCGAGTACCGCCGTGCTGCCGTCGTCCAGCTGCACCACGCGCGGCGCAGTGCTGCTACGCAGGTCGCTGCGCGCGAGCAGCAATGCGTGGGGCGCGGCCGCGACCATCAGCACCATCACCGCTGCGCTGGCCAGCAGCCACGGCAGCCGGCGGCGCGGTGCGATCGGACGCAGCCCCTGGCGATCGGCGGTCAGTTCGGGCAGCGCGGCCAGCACTTCGGGCCCGGCAGCGTCCAGCCGCAGCCAGAAGGCTTGTTGCTGGCGCCACGCCAGTGCGTGGCGGGGGTCAGCCTGCAGCCAGCGCCGCAGACTGCGTTGCTGGCGTTCCGGCAGCGGGCCTGCACTGCACCGTATCACCCAGCGCAACGCCTGCCTGGCCTGCCGCGGCGAGGGTTCGGACGTGGTCATGGTTGTGGCCTGCCGCACCGCGAACGGGTGCGCTTTCCTGTTGTGACAACGGCGGGCATGATCTGCCCACGGCAATCGCCGCTCATCGGCCCATTCCCCGCTGCTGTTGCTGGATCAGCAGCGCTGCGCGCAGCACATGCTTGCCGACCAGGCTCTTGGAGATTCCCAGGCGCGCAGCGATTTCGCGCTCGCTCAGGCCCAGGTAGCGGTTGAGCACGAAGCACTCGCGCACCTGGGCCGGCAGGGCCAGGATGGTCTGGGTGATCTCGCGCAGCTGCGCCTGGTCCAGTACCTGCGCCTCACCATCACGACTGGCCTCGGCCATGTCGACGGCGTACTCGGCCATGGCACGGCGTTCGCGGGCATCGGCCTGGCTGCGATTGAGCGCGTGATGGTAGGCCATCCGGTACAGATAGCCGCGCGGCTCCAGGATGGGCGGGTCGCCGGGCACGCTGCTGGCCTTCAGGTACAGGTTCTGCAGGGTGTCCTCGGTACTGGCCGGGTCGAGATAGCGTGCGATGAAGCGGGACAACGCACGGCGCTCGCGGATCAGCAGCTCGACCAGCGCCAGGGCATTGGGAGACATAGGTGCCAAGGCCGGACCGGGGAATGATGGGCGTGATGGCGACGGTCCGGGCGTGGATTGTGGGCTGCGCAGCCGCAGCCGCAGGCGGCAAGCGGCAAGCGGCAAGCGGCAAGCGGCAAGCGGCAAGCGGCACCACGAAAGCATCATCCACGCATGGCGTGGATGGAGGATCTACGGCTCCTGCAACGCATCGAACTGCTCGGCGAGGTAATCGATCAACGCGCGCACCGCTGGCAGCAGCCCCCGCCGCGACGGGAACACCGCATGCACGATGCCGTGCTTCGGCACCCAGTCCTGCAGCACCGGCACCAGCGCGCCACTGGCCAGCTCATCGGTGATCATCATCCGCGGCAACATCAACAACCCCACCCCTGCCACCGCGGCAGTGCGCAACGCGATCATGTCATCGCTGACCAGCCGCGGGCGATGGTGCACGCTGGCCAGCACCTCGCCCGGCCCGGTGTATTCCCAGGCGTGTTGCTGGCTGGGTGATGCCAGATCGACGGTCGGCATCATCGCCAGGTCGGCCGGCACCTGCGGCGTGCCCAGCCGCTGCAGCAGCGCCGGGCTGGCACTGGTACACCAGACCCGGCGCGCCAGCACGCGAACCACCAGGTCACTGTCCTCCAGCGGCGGCGGCCGCACCCGGATCGCCACGTCCATGCCTTCGCCCACCACATCCACGCGCCGGTTGGTGGCCTCCAGCTGCACCGTCACCTGCGGGTACAGGGCCAGGAAATCAGCCAGCATCGCGCCGATGCGCGCATGCAGGATCGCGATCGGGCACGCCAGGCGGATGGTGCCGCGCGGCTCGGCGCGTGACATCGCAATCGCTTCTTCGGCCGCTTCGGCCTCGACCAGCATGGCCTTGCAATGGCGGTAGTAGTCCTGGCCGACCTCGGTGACCGAGAAGCGCCGGGTCGAACGCTGGATCAGGCGCACGCCCAACCGTTCCTCCAGCAGCGCGATGCGCCGGCTCAGTTTCGACTTCGGCATGGCCAGCGCCCGACCGGCCTGCGAGAAGCCGCCGTGCTCGACCACCATGGCGAAGTAGAACAGGTCGTTGAGGTCACAACGGCGGATATCTGCGATGAACACGGGGCGATCTCCTGCGGCTCATGGCCTGCGACCATTGTTCACCAGATAGGACTATGACGGCAAATACTGGCATCTACCGGCCATATTGTCGCGGCGATATCGTCTTCGCAACGAAGAACAGCGGCCGGCAACCCCGGCCAGGAGATCGCCATGAAGCGTGTCACCGGTACCTACAGCGCCCCCCGCCCGCACTGGGTGGGCGACGGATTCCCCGCCCGCTCGTTGTTTTCCTACAACACCCACGGCCAGCACCTGAGCCCGTTCCTGCTGCTGGACTATGCCGGCCCCTACACCTTCGCCCCCAGCGATACCCCGCGTGGCGTCGGCCAGCATCCGCACCGCGGATTCGAGACCGTCACCATCGTCTATGAGGGTGAGGTCGCGCACCGCGATTCGACCGGCGCCGGCGGCACCATCGGCCCGGGTGACGTGCAGTGGATGACGGCGGCCTCCGGCATCCTTCATGAGGAATTCCACACACCGGCGTTCAGCAGGCGCGGCGGCACGCTGGACATGGTCCAGCTGTGGGTGAACCTGCCGGCACGCGACAAGATGGGCGCACCGGGCTACCAGACCCTGCTCGACGCAGAGATTCCCTCGGTGGATCTGCCCGATGGCGCCGGCCGCGTGCGGGTCATCGCCGGCCGCTTCGACGGCCACCCCGGCCCGGCGCGCACCCACACGCCGATGGATGTCTGGGACATCCGCCTGCAGCAGGGCCGCCACGCCGAACTGCCGGTCGCCGAGGGCCGCACGCTGGCGCTGGTGGTGCTGAGGGGTACGGTGCGGATCAACGGCGGTCCGCCGGTCGGCGAGGCGCAACTGGTCACCTTCGACCGCAGTGGCGAAGACGTGTTCGTCGATGCCGACAGTGACGCCACTGTGCTGCTGCTCAGCGGCGAACCGATCGACGAACCGGTGGTCGGCTACGGCCCGTTCGTGATGAACAGCCAGGCCGAGATCGCGCAGGCGGTCAACGACTTCAACAGTGGTCGCTTCGGCCGGATCGCGCACTGAACACTTCAACGCGGCGGGCTGCGGCCCGCCACAGCCATCGGGCCATCGCCCAACCTCCCCAGGAGACTGACCATGAGTACCCCCGCCAACTTCAACGGTGCCCGTCCGGTGATCGATCCAGACAACGCCGCGATGCTGCTGATCGATCACCAGAGCGGCCTGTTCCAGACCATTGGTGACATGCCGTTCACTTCGGTGCGCGCGCATGCAACCGCGTTGGCGAAGATGGCCACGCTGGCAAAGATGCCGGTGATCACCACCGCCTCGGTACCGCAGGGCCCGAACGGCCCGCTGATCCCGGAGATCCACGACGCGGCCCCGCATGCCCAGTACGTGGCACGCAAGGGCGAGATCAACGCCTGGGACAACCCGGACTTCGTTGCTGCGGTGAAGGCCACCGGCCGCAGGCAGCTGATCATTGCCGGCACCATCACCAGCGTGTGCATGGCCTTCCCGTCGATTGCCGCCGTTGCCGATGGCTACCAGGTGTTCGCGGTCATCGATGCCTCCGGTACCTACTCGAAGATGGCCGAGGAGATCACCCTGGCCCGCGTGGTGCAGGCCGGCGTGGTGCCGATGGACACCGCTGCGGTCGCCTCGGAGATCCAGCGCAGCTGGAACCGCGACGATGCCGAGCAGTGGGCCGAGGTCTACACCAAGATCTTCCCGAACTACCAGCTGCTGATCGAAAGCTACCTGAAGGCCCGGGACGTGCAGAAGAACCATGAACCGCTGGATTCGCAGCGCAGTTGAGTGGCCCTCGTGCCGGCCAGCCGCCGGCTCCCCCCCTGAACAGGAGATCCATCATGTCCAGTGAACCGATCCGCGACCCGGCCAGCGATCATCTGCTGACCCCGCAGAATTCCGCCTTCATCATCATCGACTACCAGCCGGTGCAGGTGAACTCCATCGCCTCGATGGACCGCCAGTTGCTGGTCAACAACATTGTCGGCACCGCCAAGGCCGCAGTGGCTTACGGTCTGCCGATCGTGCATTCGACGGTCAACGTCAAGACCGGCCTGAACAAGCCGCCGATTCCACAGCTGCGCAAGGTGCTGGGCGACTACCCCACCTACGACCGCACCACCATCAATTCCTGGGAGGACGTCGAGTTCCGCAAGGCGGTGGAAGCCACCGGCCGCCGCAAGCTGATCATGACCGCGCTGTGGACCGAGGCGTGCCTGACTTTCCCGGCCCTGGATGCGTTGAAGGAAGGCTTTGAGGTGTATGTGGTGGTCGACGCCGTCGGCGGCACCTCGCTGGCCGCGCACGATGCCGCACTGCGCCGCATCGAACAGGCCGGTGGCCAGCTGATCAGCGTGCCGCAGCTGTTCTGCGAACTGCAGCGCGACTGGGCCCGCTCGGCAACGGTGCCGGCCTTCATGAATCTCTTCATTGAAACCGGTGGTACCGCGGGCATCCAGTTCTCGTACGATCGTACCGAGTGATTGGGTGGCGGCGCCGGTCCTGGCCAGCGCCGCCTTTTGGCGCAGTCGAGCATGGCTGGCGCCGCAGACAGATGGAGAACGTGATGGCCTACGCACGCATTGTTTCGACCGCTGACAACTATCTGCACCACATCAGCAACGGCAGCTTCGATGTGGATGCGGACGAGCCCGCCTCGCTGGGCGGCCAGGGCAAGGGCTTCGCACCGTTCGATCTGTACCTGGCCTCGCTGGCGGCGTGTACCGCCATCACCCTGCGCATGTATGCGCAGCGCAAGGGCTGGGAGCTGGGCGAGTTCCATGCCGAGCTGCGCTCGGAACGTGACGAGGATGGACGTTTCCACGTGCACCGCGTGCTGCATGCCAGCGCCGAGCTGAGTGATGCGCAGTGGCAGCGGTTGCTGGAGGTGGTGGAGAAGACCCCGGTGACCCTGGTGATGCGCGAAGGTGCACGCATCACCAGTGAGCGCGGGGTCGCGGCGTAACCCCATCCATGCATGGCGTGGATCTACAGACGACGCTCGCCGGGCATGGCCCGGCGCTACCGGAGCGGCGCGGGGCCATCGGGTAGCGCCGGGCCATGCCCGGCGGCCGCTCAGCGCCGTGAATGCAGCACGGTGCGCTGGCGCATCGCGTTGAATTCCTGCTCCACCTGCTGGATATCCTCGGCCTGGAACCCGGCCGCGTCCAGCAGCTGGTCGGCGGCGGCCGCCGCCAGCGGATCGTCGTCACGCTGGCGCCAGCAGCGCGCCGGCAGGAAGTAACCCACTTCGCTGCGCCCGCGCATGATCACCACCGGCCGGCCTGCATACAGCAGGAATTCCGCCAGGTGCTGGCGCAGCCCCTCCACCGAGACATAGGCCGGCCCGATGCCCAGCGATCGACTGGACGGTTCGGAACTTTCGAACAGCTTGCGACGGCTCATCCACTCCTCCTTATGTGCAACGCGTGGTCTCCTTTCCCTAGACGGGCGCATCACTGCGCCCCCGCCACGCACTACGTGATCCAGATCACGCCGTCACTCAGAACCCGGTATTGAACTCCAGCTGGAACACGTCGATCGACAGTGGAGCACCGGACACTTCCTTGGCCGCCATCCACTTGCCGCTGATCCAGCTGCGCGCGTCCAGCGCGTAGGCGCCGCCCACGTAGTAGCCGCGGGCGTTGGTGCCACCGAGGTGGAAGTTCGGGTCGTTGTAGGCATCCGGCAGCGCATCGGCCTCGATGCGCTTGTAGCCCAGCAGCGCCTGCCACTGGCCCTTCTCCTTCAGGTCGGCGGCCCCGAAGGTGGCCTGCACCATCCAGGCGGTGTCGCCGCTGCGGAACGTATCGATGCCGGCGGTGCCACCGGCACCGTAGTTGTTGACGATGCCGTTGTTGGCGCGGATGAACATCTTCTGCTTGTCGTAGGCCAGGTTACGGATGTAGTCGCCATCCAGGCGCAGGCCGATGCCCTGGGCCAGCTGCGTATCCCAGCGCAGGTTCAGCGTGGCCAGGCGGAATGCCGAGGCCAGGCCGACATACTGCGGGGTGGGCGTGTTGGCTGGATCCAGCGGGTTGCGTGCGATGTCGCGGATCAGCATCAGGGTGTTGCCCTTCTGCATGAAGGCCGGGCGCGACCAGTCCGTGTCGCAGCCGACCGCGCCTGCGTACAGCGCGCACGGCGAGGACAGGCGGCCGCTGATGTTCTTGAAGTCGTAGTAGCCCAGCGCCGCGCGCAGCGCGTTGTCGTCGTTGAAGCGCCAGTCCACGCCCACCTGCGCACCGGACAGCCACTTGTTCTCGTTCGGCGTCTTGACCCGGCTCTGGCTGGGCGCGCTGTCGGAGGTGTACTCCAGCGGTACCACCGCCAGATTACCGAACAGGCCAAGGTCACCGTCGTCGAAGTCGTACTGCAGGTTGGCGGCCAGGCCATCGAAGTTCAGGTCGTTGGAGAACAGCGTATCGCTGGTCCAGAACGGATTGCCGAAGCGGCCGCCGCGCACCGTCACCCAATCGGCCGGGCTGTAGGCCAGCCAGGCCTGGTCCAGCCACACGTCCTTCTTGCTCAGGCCACCCCCCAGCTGCTCGGTCGTTGACACCGGGCCATTGCTGCTGCCACTGGCCAGGCGCACGCCGGCCGTGGTGTGCTGGCCGATGGTCGCCTCGATGCCCAGGCGAGCGCGGATGCGCCAAAGGTTGCGGCGGTCCTGGCGGGTGTTCAGCAGCGGCGGCAGCTGCAGGTTGGTGTTGGTGTTGGTGTCGAAGCCGTTGCCGGAATTGATCGACGACCAGTTACTGACGATGTCGCTGTTGCGTTCGGAGAAGAAGCGCGACTCGCTGCGCACCCGCATGTCACCGGTGACCTTGATGCGCTTGGTCCACTCAGCCACTTCGTTCGGCGCCGCCCAGCCCTCGGACCTGGCCTGCGTCATCACCTCCTGGCGCACCTCGTCACGAATGCCGTCGCGCACGCTCTGCGGTACGTACGGCACGCGCACGTCACCGGCCTCCAGGGCCACGCCACCACTGGCGGCCGGGGTCCCGGCGGCCGCGGTGTGCTGCAACGCCGCTGCTTCGGCCTGCGCCTGCACCAGCAATGCCTGGCCGTCTTCGGGTTTCAGTGCACCGCTGGCGATCAGCCCCTTGATCAGCTTGACCATGGTGGTTTCGGCGGCCATCGCGCCGGCCGGGGCGGCCAGGCTGAGCAGCACGGCGCAGCACAGCAGCGCCCGTCGGGCCGGCCGCGGGCGGCGGGAATCGGTTCGTGCGCGGACGTGGTCGTTCATCACGGTTCTCATCGAAAGAAGGGAAATCACGGAGGTCGGGGAATCAGGCCCCGGGCCGGCGGCCCTGGATCAGGACGCGGGCGGGGAAATCAAGCGACGGCGGCGGTGCCTGGTCGACCTTGCCGATGCGACGCAGTGCATCGAGCACGGCCGCGTCGGCCTCCTCGTTGCCACTGCCACGCACCAGCTCGACCTTTTCCAGGCGACCATCGCTGGCCAGCCACACATTCACCTGCAGCTGGAACGCCAGGCGCTTGACCTTGTCGTCGCGCGAGATCGCCTGCTGCATCAGGTAGCCGAGGTAGCGCCCATAGGTGGCATTGCCGGCACCGCCACGACCGACGCCGGACGAACCGCCGCCGCTGCCGGACTGGATGCCGAAGTTGTCGCCACCGGCCTGCGCGTCGGCATTCATCGTCACCGGATCGGTGTTGTCCGGGGTCGGCGTCGGCTCTTCGGCCGGCGTCGGCTGATCCAGCGGCTCCGGCTCGGGCATCGTCTCTTCCGGCGGCGTTTCCGGCTCCGGCGGTTTTTCCGGCGGCGGCGGGGGGGGCGGTGGCGGTGGCGGCAACGCCAGCATCGGCGGCTGCACCACCGGCCGACGGGTGCTGGCGGTGTCCCTGAACAGCAGCCACCACAGTGCGACACCGAGCACCAGCAACGCGACCAGCACCAGCGCGACGGTCACCAGCAACGAGCGACCACGCATGCCGGGCTCCGGCCGAGGGGGTTGATGGGCGGTCATGCCTCAGCCCTGCGCCTTGCCGGTGACCAGGCCCACCTGGGCCAGCTCCAGGCGCCGCAGCAGGTCCAGCACCTCGACCACGCGGGCATACTGCACCTGCGCGTCGCCGCGCACGATCACCGGGAAATCCGGCGTGGTCGCGCGTTCGGTACGCAGGCGGTCTTCCAGCTCCGCCATCGTCACCGGGTACGCATCCAGGAACACCTGGCCGCTGGGGTCGATGGTGATCGCCTTGGTCTTCGGTTTCTCCAGCGCCACGGCGTTGCTGGCCTTTGGCAGGTTGACCTCGATGCCGGGGATGGACGCGTTGCTGGTCAGGATGAAGATCACCAGCACCACCAGCAGCACGTCGACGAAGGGCGTCACGTTGATGCCCTTCTCGCGCTTCTTGATGCCGAACTTCGCCTTCTGGCCCATGACGCGCCCTCAGCCCTGGACCGCGGCCGGGCCGCGCCCGTCCTGCTCTTCGGCCAGGCGCGCGGCGAACTCGTCGATGAACACCGCCATGTCCGCACCGATCGCTTCGGCACGCGCGCCCAGGTAGTTGTAGCCGAACAGTGCCGGGATCGCGACGCCAAGACCGGCCGCCGTACACAGCAACGCTGCGGCCATGCCGGGTGCCACCGAGTTGATGTCGACCGCGCCGGCCATCGCCGCCACCACGAACACCAG
The DNA here is from genome assembly GCF_059369535.1 of Stenotrophomonas sp. YJH_SMC_122. Taxonomy (NCBI): domain Bacteria; kingdom Pseudomonadati; phylum Pseudomonadota; class Gammaproteobacteria; order Lysobacterales; family Lysobacteraceae; genus Stenotrophomonas; species Stenotrophomonas sp. YJH_SMC_122. Next base: position 24,313 of record NZ_JCAFST010000014.1, read on the forward strand.
CATGATGCCGATCACGGTACCGAACAGGCCCACGTACGGCGCGCCTTCGATGGTGGTCGACAGCCAGTTCATGCGCCGTGCCATCGCTTCCTGCTCGCGCACCATCACCGCGTCCATCGACGCGCGGATTGCCGCGATGGTGGCGCCACTGAGGTAACCACTGTTGCCGTCGCGCTGGTGGCGCTGCTGCATTTCATCGATGGCCACCTGGTAGATGCGCCACAACGAACCATCGTGCATCGCGGCCGGTGCCTTGCCCTGGCGGTCCATGTCGGACAGGGTGCGCAGCGGCACGCCGGACAGCTTGCCGAAGCTCTCGGTGAACACCGCATTGGCCTTGCTGGTGCGGCCGAAGTGGCGTCCCTTGGCAATCATGATCGCCCACGACAGCAGCATCATCAGGCCGAGGATGGCCACCACCACCCAGGCATCGAACGGCATCGCCTTGAGAATGAAGGCAAAGTGGCTCTGCCCGGCGGACTGCTCGTCGGCGCCGTAGCTGATCAGCCGCGAATCGGCACCCTGTGCGGTGGCATCGGCCAGCAGCAGTGCCGCCGGTCGTGCCACGCGCGAGATACGCAGCTCATCCAGTGCGCCCTCGAAATTGGCCAGCGGCTGCACCGCGCCAGGAGCATCGGCGCCCACCACCGGCGTGGTGCCCAGCGCCGGCAGCTCGCCGCTCATCTGGGCGACCACGCGGCCATTGAGGTACAGCTGCAGTGAGCCCTTCTCCGCTGTCAGCGCCACGTGCGCCCATTGCCCTTCCGGAATCGGCTGTGCCGGCGTGCTGCGCTGTCCGTTGAGCTGCACGAACGGCACCCGGTTCTCGATGCCCAGCACCAGTTCGGAAGCGCCGTCACGACGGGCGTAGATCGCCTGCGCAGCGGTGTTGCTGCCTGGCTTGATCCAGGCCGAAACGGTGAACGGCGCACCCGCCTCCTGTGCAAGCGATGCGCTGGCCGGCAGCGGCAGCGGGCCTGCACCCAACTGAACGCCGCGGCCGATCACCGAACCTTCCGACGACGGCACCACGGCACCGGCATTGTTGCCATAGGCGGTGGTGTCGCGTGCCGGTGCATTGGCCTCGGCAAAGTGGTAGACCAGCGTGTAGTCCGGATCGAACACCTGCTGGCCGTTGCCGCTGGCCGGGGCCTTTTCATTGCCGTAGTACATCCAGATGGTCTGCGGCGCTGCGGCGCTGACCGCCGGCACATCCACCCAGACCAGGGCCATGCCCATCCTGGAATCGAACTGCTCGATCTGGTGGGCCAGCACGGTACGGCCATCACCCGAGACGAAGCGCAGGTCGTTGCCCGCGTCCTGGGTGCCGTCGAAGCCGAAGTTGCCGGTATGCAGGCGCAGCAGCAGCGGCGTGCGGCCCGGGTCACCGGCCAGGCCCGCGCCCTGCGGGCCGGCGTCGATGGTGATCGGCTTGCGGTACTTCCATTCGGCCTGCCACCAATTGGCATCGGCCGCAGCCGCCGGCAGAGCAACCAGCGCGGCCAGCAGCAACAACACTCGGGAAAGCAAACGGTCCATGCGAGGGGTCTCCGGAGAACGCATGTTCAAGGGAAGGGTCAGTAACTTGTGCTGATGTTGAAATGCAGGCGCGGGTCGTCCTTGCGCGTGACCGGGCCATCGGCATACGGCCAGGCGTAGTCCAGGCGCAGTTGCAGGTGTTCGCCCAGGCGCAGCTGCGCGCCCAGGCCGACCGAGGCCAGGTTGTACTTGTCACGCTGCTCGGGTAGCGGCTGGCGCAGGCGCAGGTAGGCCGCATCGGCAAAGCTGTAGACACGCAGGTCGGTGCCGCGCCACAGCGACCACGCCGGGGTGCGCCATTCCAGGCTGGCCAGGCCGCCGTAATCGCCGATCGCCTCGGCCGACAGGTAGCCGCGCACGGTGTACATGCCACCTGCGGCGAACTGCTCGGCCGACACCAGTGGCGCATCGGTTACCTGCAGCGACCCGCGCGCATACCACTGCCAGTCGCTGCCGAAGGTATGTGTGTTGGCCACGTCGGCCTTGAAGGCCACGAAACTCGGGTCGGCCCAGTAGCGCTTCTGCCCGAACGCAGTGGCGTCGCTGCCGTAACCGAACAGGCGGCGGGTACCGGCCACCAGCTGGGTGTTGATGCTCAGCTGATCGTGCTCGCCCTGGCGCACGCCGACCAAGGCCAGGGTGATCGGCGCGTACTTCAGCGGCGTCTTCAGGCTGTCCTTGCCCATCTGGGTATCTTCCTCGGTGTCCTTGAAATCCACACCGAGGCTGAGCTGGCGCCACCATTGGCTGCTGCCGGACAGGCGATAGTTGAGCTTGAGGCCGATCGAATGGCCGTTGCCGATCACATTGGTGCCGGTGCCGGTGCCGACCTGCCCGCCCGCATTCAACACGCGGCTGTCGGATCTGTAGCCGGAGGCTTCCAGGCTCCACGGCGTGCCTTCGAACGGCATTGTGTACGAGGCGGAAAAGACCTTGGCCTGCTTCGTGTCTTCCGGCGCCAGGTACACGCCGATGTTGGCGCTGTGCCCACGCTTCCACAGGTTGTCGTAGGCCAGCGATGCACTCAGGCGCAGCTTCTCGGTGTCGGCGCTATGGTCGTTGTTGAGTGACGCACTGGCACGCCACGGCGACTTCTCCTCGACCTGCAGGTCCACATCCATCGTGCCCGGCACCTGGCCCTCGCGCACCAATGGCATCACCTGGCGACGTCCGCCTTCATTCAGCGCGGTCAGTTCCTTCTGCGCCTGGTCGAAATCCGGCACCTTGCCCTCGGCCAGCGCCGGCACGCGTTCGCGGATGCGTTCGGGCGATTCGTGGCGGGTGCCGACCACGCGCAGCTGGCCGATCGGCGTCTGCTGCACCTTCAGCAGCACCACGCCGCCACTGACCTGCTGCTCGGGCAGCTCGACGTAGACCGACTGGTAGCCGGCCTGCTGGTAGAGCGCATGGACCGCATCGCGCGCCTTCTCGACATCGGCCAGGGTCTTGCCCGGGCCGAGGAACGGTTCCACCGCCCGTTCAATCTCCCGCGGATCGAGCACCGTGTTGCCTCGCACGATGTATTCGTTGATGTTCACGCTGGGCGCGGGTGCGGCCTCCTGCGCGAGCAGCGGCATCGACAACGGCAGCGCTGCCAGTGCCAGCGTCAACGGATGCAGGCGCAGCGGAAGGCGAACGGCTCGGCACGGGACAGGAGTCATCGAAGGCATCGCGTCGTATCGAAGGGAGGGGCCAGGGAGCGGCGCGTGGATCTACCAACAGGACGTGTACATCGCGTCAAAGCCGCCAACAGTTTTGTGACAGCACTGTCATCTTTTGACAGCGCCGCAACGCACGCAGGCGGACCCTGCCTTGGCCACCCGTCTTCGTTGCAGAACATCGATTGCTGCGGGAGAGTCGAGATGCGTGAATCGTTGATGCCGGTCCTGCGCGCTGCGCTCACCCTCGCCCTGCTGCTGGCGCTGCCATCGGGTCGCGCCGACGAGGCGAAGATGCAGGAAGGAGCTGCGCCCTGCATCGAAGTGCAGGTCAACGGCGAGCGGATTCCGGCCTGGGACTGCCTGCAACGCAAGCTGGCGCCTGCGACAAGGCCGGCGAAGCCGCCAGCGCTCCCCGAAGCCGAACGCCTGATGCAGCAGCCCGGCAACCAGCTGATGCAGTACAACCTGGAAGGCACGCGGCAGCGCATGGGCGATGCGTTCGGGCGCTCGGTGGTGCCGCAGCGACCTGCGCGCTGAGCCTGCACGGCTGTAGAGCCGTACCCACGCTCGGCTCCTCCTGCGTGTCCTTCAACACCCATGCAAAGGCAGCCGAGCGTGGGCTCGGCCCTACGGGAAGCCCCCCTTCGGGGCAGCCGGCACGATGCCATCGCTCGGCACCGGTGGCAGCGTGGGCACCGCTAGGCTGCGCGACTGCCCTGCCTGGTTCAGCTCCACCGTATCGGCACTGATGCTGGCCAGCACCGTGCAGGGCCCCAACCGCTGGCCCGGCGCGTAGGCTTCGGCTGGACGCCCATCCACCGAAAGCAGCGCAAGCGGTGCGTGGTCGCCAGCCATCACACCCAGCACCACCACCTCGGTCTGCACTGCGCCGGGGGACAACAGTCGCACCAGCGGCAGGCTTGCCACCGCATCGGCCAACGGCCGCACCGCCGCCTCGGTCTTCGCCTCGCTGGCCACGGCCGCCGGCGCCACCGCAGACAGGGTGACGCTCCAGTAGGCCACCACGGCCAGCAGCAGCGCCGCCGCCAGCAGGGTCAACATGCGATTGCGATCCCAGCGCCAGCCGTCCATGTTCCGCACCATCGCCACGTTCGTGTCCGCCTACGCTAGCAGGTGCGGCTGACGCTTTTGTTTCATCATGCGGGCCTACGCTGGCAGGCATCGACCCGGACAGGAGGCAACGTCGATGCAGCGCGTGCCGCGTGGTTTCACCCTGCTGGAACTGATGGTGGTGCTGGTTATCATCGGCATCTGCACGGCGGGCATCGGGCTGGGCCTGGGCAGCCTGCTCGACCCGGGCCGGCAGCTGCGACAGGAAGCCGAACGGTTGGCGCAGCGCCTGCAGGTGGCGCGCGACGAGGCGCGTATCGATGGCCGCCCCCTGCGCTGGCAGGCCGACGCCGCCGGCTATCGCTTCAGCCGCCGCGAAGGCAGCCGCTGGGTGGACGTGCAGCGCGATGACCTGCTGCGCCCACAGCAATGGCAACCGGCGGGCATCGCCGTGCAACCGACCACGCCGATTGAACTGAGCCCCGAATGGATTGGCGTGGCGTGGGAAGTGACGCTGTCGTTGCAGGGCCGGCAACTGCGTCTTCGCGATGATGGCAGCGGACAGTTGCAGGTCGTGCAGTGAAGCGGAACGGGCACGGGTTCACCCTGATCGAAGTGCTGATCGCATTGGCGATCGTTTCAATCGCACTGGCGGCGGTGATGCGTTCGGTGGCGGTGGCCACCGACGATCAGTCGCGCCTGCGCGATCGACGGCTGGCACTGATGTGCGCGCAGGACCGCTGGCAGGAGCTGCGCCTGGCCGCGCAGCCGCCCCAGGATGCACGGCAGCGCTGCGTGCAGGGACGCAGCACGTTCCTGGTGCTGCAACATCTCGGCACGGGGAGTGACGGACAGCCGCAACTGGAACTCAGCGTGGTGGCCGAAGATGCACCGCGGCAGTCGCTGGCGCGGATGCAGCTACCGTGGACAGCAGCGCCATGAAGCACGCCGCACGTGGCTTCACCCTGATCGAAGTGATGATCGCGATCACCATCATGGGTGTGCTGGCGCTGATCTGCTGGCGTGCGCTGGACAGCGTGGCCAGCAGCGACCAGCGGCTGCGCCGGGCCGATGCCGAGACCACGACAGCTCTGCGCGTGCTGCAGCAGTTCCAGCGTGATATCGAGATGCGCGCGGACGACGCGTTGATGAATGGTGCAGTGCGTCCGGCCGATCAACCGCAGCGGCTGCTGCCTCCGTCCCTGGTAAGCGAACGGCACCCGGATGGCAGCTTTGCGCTGGAGATCACCCGCAGTGTCGGCAGTGATGGACGGCGCTGGCAGCGGGTGCGCTGGTGGCGGCAGGGCAATACGCTGTGGCGGGCCAGTGGCGCTGCGACGGATCGGTACCCCCTGCCCGCGCCTGAGCCGTCGAAAGGCATCGCGGTGGCCAGGGATGTGCAGCGGTTCGAGGTACGCGCCTGGCAGCCGGGCGCTGGGTGGGCGCTGTTGCCGAGCGAAGGCGAGGTGCTGCCGGCCACCGGGCTGGAACTGCGGTTGGGACTGCGCGATGTGCGTGGGCCGCTGAGCTACCGGCGGGTGCTGGAGCTTTAGGATTCGTTCGCTGCTGCCGACCAGGGTCGGCAACGACCGGGGTACATTCGCGCGCGCCTACTGCCGCCGGGCGCTTTCCTGCGCCCGGCGGCGCCGTGTCGGTGGTCCTCACCGCCGATGGCCGCTCCCTGCCCTCCGTGCCGTCCTGGCTGGGGCCGCCACCGTTCCCTGGCGGCTGGCCCGATGCTGTCCGTTCCTGCAGTTCAGCCGCATCCACGCATGGCGTGGATCAACTACCGGCCACGTTCGCAGCATTGTGTGCCGACCAAGGTCGGCATCTACCGGGATCGCTCGATGCCTAGCGGCGCTGTGTGCCCTCGTCGCGACTCGCCTGCGGGAACTGGAAGGCACTGTTGGCGTCGTAACCACTGTTGGCGGTGTTGCCAGGTGCCGGCGGCTTGATGCTGCTGGTGCCGCTGCCGAAGCCCAGGATCTGCACGCTGATCACCGACGGCTGGTTGCGCCGTGCATCGTCCTGGCTCTTGCGCATCACGTCCTGTGCCGCCTGGCTGGCGCTGTTGGCTGCGGCACTGGCCGCGGCCAGCGCATTGACGTTGACCGATGCCAGCACCGGCAGGCCCTTGCTCTCGCCCTGCACCTGGATGTTGGCCGCGTTGAGCACCTGCAGTGCGGCCAGGTTGATGTTGCCGGAGACGCGGATACCGGCCTCGCCCGCATCGATGGTGCCCAGCGGAGCGATCAGGTCGACGTCGCCCGGCGGCACTTCGGCGATGGGGTTCAAGGTGGCGATGCCAGCACCGCTGGCCGGGGCCTGCGGCGACAGAATCACATTGCCCCAGCCGTCATAGACACGGCGCGGTGGCGTGTACAGCAAGGTCGTGCGCGAACCACGACCGGCATTGATGTCACCCTGCTCCGACCACGCAAGGATGTCGCCGCCGAAGGTGGTCATCACCCGCGACAGGCCCAGCAGCACACTGTCCTGGCTGAACAGCCGGACGTCGCCTTGCCCTTGGGTCACCAGTCCGGCACTGGCCGGGGGCACCACACCCTGCACACCGATCACGATCTGCCCACCCGGTGCCATCAGCTCGATGTTGCCGCCCGCTTCGGTACGCACGCCGGAGCTACCGTACATCACGATATCGCCGGTACGGTCGATCGTCGCACCGGTCGCAGCCTTGTCTGGCATCAGCGTGGCGATGGCCTCGCGCCCACGCAGGTAGGAGCCGAAGCGGGGCCCTTCTGCATCGGTATATTCCCGTCCACCTTCGCGCAGCTCGGCGTAATAGACCTGGCGCAGGAAGATGTGCTGCTGTTCCTGCGGCAGCGCGTCGAACGCGGCCAGCGCCCCGTCGCCTTCGGCAATCATGCCGAAGCGTTGCTGCAGCCACTGCTTCAGCTCCTGGTCGTACACCTTGACTGCCTTGCCCGGCTGCGACGCCAGCGATTGCGCCGGATCGGCAAGGTTGGCGGGATCCAGATAGCGTGCACGCAGGGCCGCGAAATCGATCTGCTGGTTGCCGGCCGTCAGCGCGATGCTGGCGCCGGCACGGGTGTCGCCCTGCACGATGCCACCGAGGCTGACGATGCTGCCCGCATCCTCCTGGCGCAGCTGGCGGCCGGCACTGATCTCGGTGTTGCCGGGGCCGGCGACGGTCGCGTTCAGATGCACGATGTCGCGGCCCGCCGCCACCACCGTGATGTCGGTGGGCGCGCTGTTCAACGCGGTCATCGACGCCCCGAGGATGTCCCGGCCTGCCCGCAGTTGCACGGCGCCGGCGGCCTCGAACCAGTTCAACTGCGTGCGCTGCCCCGCGTTGGGATCCAGCGTGCGCCGGGCGCCGCTGGCCAGACCAATGATGTCGCCCTGCACCGCGTAGAAGCGGCTCGGCGCCAGTGCCACAGACACAGTGGACAGCGGAGTATTGGGACCGAATGCGAACAGCGGAAGCGACGCTTCTGGCGAGGCGGTATTGCCATCGACCGAAAGGTTGTGCCGCGAGCGGATCACATTGCCGCCGGAATCCCCCTGCTGGGCCAGGAATGCGGGGTCGAAGGGTCCCGGCAGCCGCGCGTCCGCACCCGAGCGCGCGATCTGGGTCGCGCCACGCTGGGCGAGGATGCTGCCACCGGCCAGGACGTCCAACCGTCCCGTTGCTGAGGGTGCCAGCAGGATCACATCCTGCGTCCCCGGCGTGACGCTGATCCGGTCCAGCTTGATGTCGCCCTGCGCAGCAATGGCGCTGAAGCGCGAAGGATAGAGCCAGTAATTCAGCAGATCATCACCGCCACGCACAACAAGCTGGACCTGCTCGCGCCACAGATTGCTGCCGGTCACGTTATCCGGCCCGGCGAGGCCTGGCGCGAGGTCACCACCGGCACTGAACAGATCCACGGCCGTGTTGGCCGTCCACAGGGAGAACCACGTGCTGCCTGCAGCGTGCGCGCCATCGTCCTGCAGCACCGCGCTGTAGTTGGCCAGCGGAACCCGGCCTGCATCGGCGACCCCGCCGAGCACCACATCGCCCCGTGCCTGCAGCTGCGCGCCCGCATCGCCCAGCACCAGCACCGGTCCGCCCATCGCGCGGGCGGCGTCGGGCGCAAACAGGTCTGCGGCGCGCTGCTGACCCAGCGTCGCGTAGCTTTCCAGGGTGACGCCCATTGCACCGATGCGCCCGGCATCGAGCTGCAGGCTGCCACGCAGATTGGTCAGGGTACCGTTGAGGTCGAGATTCTGTCCCGCCCTGGAGGGATTGAGGCTGGAGATCGTCGCCTGCAGGTTCGGATTCAGTGCGCCACCGATGCGCAACCGCAGGTCGCCGCCGCCGGTCAGGTGCAGCTGGCCATCGCTGACCCGGCCGGTCGATCCCACCGCCGCGATGATCGCGCCCGAGCGCGGTGCGCTCAGCGAGCCCAGCGCGTCGCCCATCGGATCGCGGACGCCGGCATTGCGCCCGGCCTCAAGCGTCAGGTCGCCGCCGCCCAAGGTGCCGAAGCCGGTGAAGCCGACCATCCGTGGAGAGCTGCCAGCGGCAGCGGAAACGTTGGTGTAGGTACCGAAATTCACCCACCAGCTGGTCGGCACCGGCTCCACCCCAGCCGTGCCGCCGGTGCCCTGGCGCCACAGCCAGTTGCCGACCGCGGCACTGGAGTACAGCGCCCAGTCGCGCTCACTGCTGCCCGACTCTGCGCGCGCGGTCCAGGCGTCGCCGACGATATCGCGCCCGGCTTCGACGCGCAGATTGCCACCACGATCCGGATACCAGGCCTGGTAGCCTGCCATCGCAGCGTCATAGCGGCCCGGCACCAGGTTCGGCCCCAGCAGTGCGGTGTTCCAAGGGGCCGCTGCACGGGGCGAATTGAAGGCAGCGTCGCGGCCCCCACCCAGCGCGGTGGGAGTGCCGGCGGTGTAGACACCGAAGCCCGACTTCATCACGACGTCACCGGCAGCGAGCAGCTCCATGTCACCCTTGCCGGTGCGCAGTACGCTCCACGCCGGCGTGCCCGCACGCTTGCCGTAAGTGGTCACTTCGGTCTGCGTGCCGCCGCCGGCGCAGTAGGTGGGCGCGGTACTGCAGAACTCGTCTTCGGTCATGCCGAACATCGCGGCGAAGTCCTTCGCAGGGGTGCCCACGTAGGACTCGTCGCCCCAGTAATCCAGCGAGCCCTGCGCGGCCACCTGGCGGGGGGCCGGGCCGCAGTAGTCGGCCGACATCGCGCAGAACTCGTCTTCGGTGAAGCCGAACATGTCGGCCAGCTCTGCGATCGGGCGGCCCGCATAGGAGGTGTCGCCGATCCAGTCCAGCGATGCCCGCTCGGTCAGCGCGCGATCCCCCACCCAGATGATTTCCGTCTTGACCGTGCCGATCGAGCCCTGGTGGGTATCGGCCAGCACCACGCTGCCTTCGCTGCCCCAGCGCCGGCTGCGTGGATCGGCCGCCCCGGCATCGGCACCGGCGACCACGGTCAGGTCCCAGGAGGTGGTGCCCTCGGCCAGCATCGGCGCCAGCGCCCAGTTGCGCCCCTGGTTGCCATCGGCATCGGCCGGCCGCAGATTCACCGGCGCGTCGCCGGGCAGCTCCACCTTGGTCAACGAGGGAATGTACGCGCCCACCTTGAGCGCGACTTCGCGTGCCAGGCGCAGCGCAACCGGCAGCACCGCGCCGGCGGGCCACTCCTGTGCCGCTACCTGCACCGCACTGCGCAGGCGGAAGCCCGCCCCCAGCCGCGCACCGGCCGCCAGCATCAGCGGCTCCTGCAGCACGGTGCCCGCGGCCAGCGTCTGCCCGGAGTCGGTGGTCACCGCCGCACCCAGCACCGTACCCGCAGGCAGGCGCAGGGTCTGCGAGATCACCATCGGCGCGGGCAGCACGGTGCCGACCGGAAGCGTTACCGATTCGACCGGCACGTCATAGTTCAGGCGGGTGCCGGCCTGGAACTCGGTGCCGGGCTGCAGCTTCACTCCTTCCACCGGCACCACCAGCCCGCCGCCAAAGGGGGTGTGCCCCGCGCTGCCATTGCGCCCCTCATACAGCTGCCAGCCACCCTCATCCGGCGTGGACGGCGGCGGTGCGAACCCATCGTTGATGCTGCCGTAGACGTTGATGTTGCCTTCGGCCCTCAGCACCAGCGAGGCCGATTCGCCGAAGCCACGCCGCGATGGATCGGCGCGGTCTGCATCGGGGCCGTAACGGTAGCCGGACAGATCGATGTCGCCAGCGATGGTCAGGTCGCCCTCCGGGTTGGCGTCGCTGCGCCGCGCCAGCACCTGCACGCCGGGACGAAGGCGGACATCGCCCAGCGCCCTCGTGCGCTGCTGCAGGTCCGCGTTGCCCAGCGCACCATCGATCCAGGCCACGCTGTGCGGATCGACCACCTGGTCCAGCCACTGCTGGGTGACCAGTTGCGCGCGGTTGCCGCGCACATCGGCGGTGCTGGCCAGGGGCGCATCGTCGTAGCGGCGGACACCATTGAGCTGGATGTCGGCCGCGCCATCGATGCGCAGGCCATTGGCCGCGGCAATCGCCGCGTCGTTGCTGCCCACCCGCGGCACATCGATCTTCAGCGAGCCCCGCGCCATGCCGTCGTTCTGTCCAGGGCCGTCACCGACGGCAACGTCGCTGCCAGCACGCAGGTCCAGGTGCGCCGCGCTGCCCAGACCAACGGCGCCCTCGGCGCTGCCCAGCGTGATGGTGGCCCGGTTCGGACTGTCGATGATCTTGCCATGGCTGTCCACGCGCAGGCCGGTACCGTGCGCGTCCAGCGTGCCGTCCACCTGCAACTGATCGCGGGCGTACAGGCGGATGCTGCCGACCTGCTCGCCGCTGGCATCGATGCGGCCGGCCACGGTCAGGCTGCCCGCGTCGACACTGATGTCGACCCGGCGCGCCTTCACTTCGTCGCCGATCCGCAGATCGCCTTCACCGATCTGGAAGCTGCGGCCGCCGCCGACACCGCCGGCGGTCAATCGCTGGTTGAGGCCGGTGAAGTCCTGCAGCTGGCGTGCCCGCACCAAAAGTTCACCACCATCGTAGGGCACCAGCGTGCCACCGGCGTCGTAGCGGCCACTGGCGGCGCCCTGCAGATCACCGGCCAGATCCGCTCGGCCGGCCATTGCGGTGACCGTCATGCGCCCGCCGCGGTTGTTGCGGGCGGAAACATCGATGCGAGAGGCAACATCGGTGCGGATGTCCCCCGTGTCGCTGGACAGCAGGACATCACCGCCCCAGCTGAACTTGTCCACGTCGTACAGCGAGACCTTGCGCCCGGCCAGATCCAGCGCCGCCCGGCTCCCAAGCGTGATGCCCTCGCGCGCGTTCGCAGACAGCCGTCCTGATGCCAGCGCGATCGTGCTGTCCAGCGCGATCCGGGTGGCGTCGATGCTCAGCTCACTGCCCAGTGCATCGCCACCGGCCTTGCCGGTGCCCCCGCGCAGGCGGAAGTCGCCCCCGGTGCGCACGCGCAGCTGCGCGGCGGGATCGGCGGTCAACAGCGGTGTATCGATACCCAGGCTGCCTCCGCTGTACTGCCAGCCCTTGTCGGCCAGATAGTCGCCGCGCTGCTGGAACACGTCCAGCGTACCCTGCGCGGAGAACGACAGCTGCTCCGAAGCACTCAGGTTCAGCGCACTGAATCCGAGTACCTGCCGGTTCGCAGGGACTTCAGAGCTGGGACGGCTGAACGGCGCACGCCCCAGCTGCAGCTGGCGGGTGACGATGTCCAGCTGCCCGGCGCCGAGCCGGTCCACCATCGGATCGGCCGGCGGCACCGACGCGTCGCTGCCCGGCGCCTGGCTCGCCGCCAGTGAGCCGTCCCAGACCAGCGTGTCCACCAGGATGCGCGCGCGGTCGGTCGCCGCACCGTAGCCGCGGATGGCCTGCGCACCGAGCACAAGCGTCTGCAGGCCACTGCGGCCGGTGGCACTGTCGCGCGCGTCCATGTCGACGCTGCCGAACACGTTGACAGACTCCCGAGCGACCAGGCTCAGCGTGTCCAGCGCCGGCGCGCCGGTCGCATCATTGCCGCGCAGCAGTTGCTGCAGCACGGACTGGTTCATGGTCATGCCACTGGGCAGCGCCCCTGCCGCAGCGGCCTGTGCGATCGCTTCGGCACTGCCGAGGTTCAGCGCCGCCATGCTCAGGCCGAGCTGACGGGTGCCATAGCTGGCCGAGTCGCGCATCTGCAGCGTGCCATCGGTCGCTACCGCGATGCTGCCATCGGAAACCAGCCGGGCCTGGCCGTCGCACGCCACCTGGCACCCCCCGATGTCGATCGCCACCGGACCGGCCTCGACGCCGGTGGTGCCGCTGATCAGGTTCAGGCGCCGGTTGGACACCGCCAGCAGGCCGCCGGCGACCTGGTAAGGCAGCGTCGCGCTGGCGTCCGCATTGGCGGACGCGAACGGCAGCGTATCGAGGGTCGCGCCGGCCTCGACCAGGATGCCGCTGCCACCGGAGGCCGCTGCCACCAGCACTTCCGGTGCGTTCAGGGTGACACCGGAACGCACCGCCACACTGCGCGCCTGGCCGGTCACCGCCACCTGCGAGGCCTCCTGGTTGAACTGCCCGCCGATCATCATCCGCGCCGGCAGGAAGGCATTGAGCGCGTCGTCGCTGAAGGTAGCGCCGCGATCACGCGCCTGCGATTGCGCACTGCCATCGACGATCTCCAGCGAACCGACCGCCGGGCTGGCCAACGTGGCCGTCAGCGTGCCGCCGCGCCCCTTGTCGGTAGCGGCGTCGAACCGCGCGGTGCCGGCGAAGCGGATGGCAGGCGTTGCCGCACGACCTGCACCTTCGCCCAGCGAAAGGGTCAACCCGAGCGCATCGACGGTCTGCCAGCCACGCGACTCGCCGCGGCGGTCGGCCACCGATTGCGCGAAGCTGTTGTAGGAGGTTTCGTTGTAGCCCGAGTGTCGGCGCACCACTGCGGCGGGCGTCAGCAGGATGTCGGTGAGCAACGGCGAGATTGCCGCGCCCAGCGCCGTACGCTGCTGCCCGGACACACGCCAGGTGCCGGTGCCGGTCGCAATCGGTTGCACGATGCCGGAGGTGCCGGTGGCGCCCAGCTCCACCCGGAATGCACCGGGCTGCAGCGCATAGCTTGCCGGCATCAGCGTGTAGGTGCCGGCCGCCAGCCCGGGCACGCCAGCCGGCACGGTGATCTGCTGGCCCACTGCCGGTGCTGCGAACCCTTCTTCGCCGCTGGGGGCGAACGCCCCGGCGCGTCCCGGCACGATCGCATACACCGGGTTGCCCGACGCACTGAATTCATAGCGCGGATTGGCGTCGGCCAACGCCGTGCGCAGCACGTCGACGGAGCCACCGCGTCCTGACACAAAGGCGGCACCGGTCAACTCACCACCGCCGGACATGTCCAGCAGGGCCCCCGGCGCCACCTCGATCTCATTCGCCTTCAGGGTCACCCCCATCGAGGAGATGCCGGCCGGCGTCAGCGAACCCAGGCTGCGCGTACCGACCCGCCAGTCGACACCATCGACGGTGCCACCATAGGGCAGCGACAGGCCGGCGCCACTGGTCGAGGTTACGCTGCCTGGCAGCAGTTCCACCCGGCTGCCGACGGTTCCGTTCTGGATCAGGCCACCCAGCTGCAGCGTGCCCATCGGCGCCTGTACGTTGCCGCCCTGCTGCACCGTGGCGGCCACCAAGCGAAGCGTGCCCAGCGCCGATTCCGGCGCCGGCTTCGTGGCCGCACCGGTGCCGTGGATGCGCAGCACGGCATCCGGGTCGGCCCAGTAATCAGCGGTCTGCACGGTCTGCGCCGACGCGCCGGCCACCAGCGTGCCGACCGCGCCTGTCGTGGGGTACAGGCGCGCAGCGGTCACGTCCATCGAACCAGCCGTCATCAACGCGCTGGTGTTGCCACTGCTGGCAATGCCGTTGGTCAGGCGAACGTCACTGCGGCTTTCCAGCGCCACGTGCTTGAATCCCGGCAGCCAGGTGACGTCGCGGATGTCGATCAGCTCGGCCTGCACGGCCAGCGCGTGATCTTCCGGCCCGGCCGAAGCGACCGCGGCGGTGCCCTGCAGGTTCTCGCCCGCCAGCTGGCCCCAGCGCGCCTGCGCCAGGCGGACGTAGGGCGCACTCAGCCGCAACGCCGACGACGGCCCGTCATCCACGGCCATGCCAAGGCTCGAAGGGCCCTGGCCGTGGATGCGCAGGCTCTGGGCCAGGCGCAGGTCGACATCGCCGACCGCGCGGATGTCACCGAACACGGACAGGTTGTCGAAGCCGCCCGCCTGCAGCTGCTCGACCGACAACGCGGCGTGGCCATATTCCAATGCGGCCGGCAGCGGCTGCGCCGGTGCGCTGTGCTGGCTGAGGCTGATCGCACGCGCCCGCAGCACCTCCTCGCTGGCGCCACGTGCATGGATGCTGCCGCCGAAGGCCAGCCCCAGCGTGCCGCCGCGTGCACCGGCACCACCGGCGGCCGCGTCCATCCCGCCCTCCAGATACAGCGCATTGGCCGAGCGCAGCACGATCTGCCCGCCGTCGCTGTCCACGCGCACACGGCCCTGGCCGTCGACATCCAGCTCGGCCGACGCACCCCGCGCCTGCAGGCGCGCACCGCGTTCGACCACCACGAAGGCTTCCGGTGGTCGGTTGTCGACGAATGCTGTGGTCTCCCAGTCCAGCGCCCCGCCAATCTCGATGCGTCCGCCCGCGCGCACCTGCCCGCGCAGACGGCCGCTGGCATCGGGCAGCGAAATCGCGTCTGCATCGGCATCCAGCAGCGCGCCTTCGGCGAAACGCCAGGTGCGTTCGGTGCGCTGCCCGGCGTACAGCGCATTTTCCGGACGCACATCGTCGATCACGATGCGGCCGCCCTTCGCACGCAGCGTACCTTCAACATCGATGTTGCCTGCACCCAGCAGCGAGATCGTCTGCCCTGGATCGACCGCCACCAGTGCATCCTTGCCGACCCGCAGGTCGCCGCCCACGCTGTTGCGGTCCGAACGCAGGCTGATGCTCGCACCCGCGCGCTGGCTGACGCGCCCGCTCGACGGATCAGCGCTGTACAGCGGCGCATCCCACGCCACCAGTGCGGACGCCCGATCGGTTGCCATCTGCGCGTCCTGGGTCATGCGCAGGCCTGGCAGGGCAGCGATCAGCCGCGCGCCATCGGCCACCTCCACGCCGTGGTGGCCATTGATGTCGTACTGCGCGAAGCCACTGCCGAACAGGCCGGGGTCCAGTCGCAGCGACGCGCCCGCCAGGTCGGCATCGCCCACCCGAACGTGGCCACCGGTTCCCAGCGAGAAGGAACCGCTGCCCTGACCTCGGCCGCTGAACCGGCTCCCCTCACCCAGTTGCACCCGGCCACTGCCGTCGGTCGTAACCGCGCTGCTGTTGGCCTGCAGGCTGACGCTGCCCCCTTTGCCGACGCGGCCCTTGCCGCGCAGGTCCAACGCGGCGCCGGCCTCGACCTCCACCGTTGCCTCGGCGCCCACGACCACGTCGTGACTGTTGCTCAGGCTCAGGCGGCCGCCATCCGTCCAGGCACCGCTGGCATCGAGCGGTATCGCCACTGACGCGTTGCTCCATTCGCCGGAGAGATCGATCCGCGTGCCGTCGGCAATGGCGGTGCGGGCGCGGCCATCGTGCAGCAGCGCCGTCGGCCGGCCCTGGACATCCAGCAGGTTGCCCGCCGACAGCTGGCCGCCGGCAATGCCGATGTCGCCTGCCAGTTCCACCTCGCTGCCGGTCAGGTTGAGCTGTCCGCCTGCCTGAAGCCGAAGGCTGCCATCGATGCGGATGCGATCGGCGGTCGCCAGGTCGATCCGTCCCCACTGCTGGGCACTCAGCGCTGCGATATCCAGCCACACCGTGTCACGCCGCTCCTCGTTGACCGGAGCCGCCAGCGACCACGCCGTCTTCGTCGGAGCCTTGTCACCCAGGCGCACATCCGAGCCGAACACACCACTGCGGCCCTGGCCGTCGTAGCGCCCCAGGTACAGCTGCGCATTGCGCGCGACCGCCGTCTGCGCCTGTGCATAGCCGTCCAGCGCGGCCTCCGGCCTGCGGTTCTGCTGCGCGCCCTGGAAGGTGGCAGTCTCAACCTTTCCATCCAGCACCGCGGTCGGTGCGGAGACGATCAGCCGTCCTGCATCGCGGCCGACCGTGTACCCGTTATCGACCCGCTGCGCTGCGAATACGATCGGATCACGGAAGGTCTCGGTGATGCCCCAGCGTTCCTGCTTCACCTCATGGCCGCTGTACAGGCCATCGAACAGCATCTCCGCCGGCGCCTCATCAAGGCGGTAGACCTGGCCATCAACGCCGCGCACCCAGCTCTGCCGGACCACGCCGCTCTGCACATCCAGGCTGCCGCCGGCAAGGTTGATGCGTGAGCCCCCCTGCGTGATCACTTCCCTGCCGCCCAGCAGGACGGTGCCTCCCTGCGCAGCCCATTCGCCGATCGAGTGCCCCTGGTTGTCGAGGTAGCCCCCCACTTCCAGCAGGCCGCCTGCGGCGTACCAGCGCTCACCCTCGTAGCCCCCGGTACCGGCCGGAACGTGGACCAGCCTGCGGCGGTCGACCCAGACTTCGCTGCTGGTCAGCTTGCCGCTGTCGCGGTTGTCCAGGGCATCGCGCAGTTCGTTGCCCTGCACCTTGATCTGGACATTGTTGCTCTCCATCGACACCTGCACGCCCACTGCGCCGGACACGTCCACGCGCGCGGCATCGTCCACGTAGCTACGGGCCGCCGCATCGGCGATGATCTGGCCGCCCGTGGCGACCGTCAGCGAATCCGCGCTGAAATGGATGTTGCCACCCGAGACGATCTCCACCCGCGACTGGTCCCGGCGATCATTGTGCTGGGACAGATTGTCGAAGGTTGCCGAACGCGCGCCAGCGCGGATCGCGTCCTGCTCGGCCGATTCCTTGATTAGGGCGTCGCGCTGCGTATCCAGCACCGTGGTCTTGCCATCGTCCTCGATCAGCACCGCCGTGGTGGCTCCGTCAGCAAGCGTGACGCTGCTGCCGGCATCACTGGCCGAGGCCAGAAGATGCACGGTGCCGCGCTGTGCAAGCGTGGTGCTGGCCACGGCCACACCGGCCTGCTCGACGCTGCGCCCGGCCAGCGTCACGTCACCCTCGAGCGCCCGCAGCAGGCCGGTGTTGCGCACGCTGCCAGCCGTGCTGCCAGCGATGAAGCGCGGCGCGATTTCATTGCCCCGGGTGGTGGAGCTGGTGTTGGTGACCGTACCCACGCCGCGCCGGATCACGAAACTGTCTCCTGCAGCGAGCTGCACCTGGCCCTTGCGCGCCTCGATATGGCCAGCATTCTCCACGCTGTGCCCGGCCAGCAGCACGTAGCCACCGCCGCGCGTCGCACTGGTCGGCTCATGGGTCGCGATGCGGGCGCCCTGCTCCACCGCCACCTTGCCGAATGCATCGCTGAGCGCGCTGCTGCTGGCGTCGGGGCTGTACAGGCCATTGTCGCGGAACTGCGCATCGCTGATCCGTGCTGCAGCCGCCAGCAGATTGCGGACATTGACCTGGCTGTTGTTGCCGAACACCACCCCGTTGCGGTTGGCCACGAACACCGTGCCGTTGGCCTTCAGCTGGCCCAGGATCTGGCTGGGCCGCGCCCGCGGATCGTTGACGCGGTTCAGTACTGCCCAGTCAGGGCTCTGCAGGAAGTTCAGCGTGGTGTTGCCGCCGATGTTGAAGGTCTCCCAGTTCAGGATCGCCTTGTCCGCGGTCTGCTCGACCGTGACCTGCACCCGCCCGTCGCTGCCCTGCGACTGGATCGCCTCGCGCGCGTTGAGCCAGCCACGGGTCAGCGGGTTCTGGTCGACGCTCAGGCCGTCCTTGCCGAGGCCATCGGCAACGATGAAGCCAGCCTCGCGGCGCGCCTGCCGCGCCTGTTCCTGCAGTCGCTGCTGCAGGGCAATCGCCTGCGCCGCCGTGCCGAGATTGTCGATCGACTGCTGCAACTTCTGCCGTGCTGCATCCTGCTGCTGGGCCGGCAACTGGAACTGGATCGGCACGCCGTTGGGCATCCGGCCACTCTGTGCCGCGCTGCCCTGGGCCGCGCCCCGTTCGGCGAACCAGCCCGGGCTGAACGCCTGCTGCGCCTGGCTGGCCGGGGCCACCATGCTCCCCAGTGCGACCGCGATGGCCCACGCCATCGGATGATTGCGGCGCATCAACGCGGCCGGACGAACAACGGACGGGAGCGGGTGCGACATCGGAACCTCATCAACCTGGTGGGCCGCGGCTGCGGTGGCGATCGGGGAGGCACGCGCAACGCATGCCCTGCCACTGATAGACGGGTGACGCCACACGAAGCCGACAGCGAAACGCTGCAACGGTGGCACCGTCGCGGAAATGGCGACGCCGGCCCAGAGGCCGGCGTCGCGTCAAGCAGGATTCAACCGGTGCTGCGGATTACAGCGGACGACCGATGCCGGCGCAGGTGCTGGGGTTGTTCAGGCCGGCAGTGCTGCTGGCCAGCACGAAGCGGTTGCGGATCGCATCGCGCCAGGCCTTGGTCAGCGGGATGAAGCCGTGGTCGGTGATCGACTTCTCATACGCGACGGTGTAGGTCGCCGGATAGTGGCGGGCCAGGAAGCCGCGCAGGCTGGTGGCGACGCTCGAATCCTTGTAGCACTGGCCGATCACCAGGTTGGTGTAGCCGGCGATCGGATAGCCAGCCGACGGGTTGCCGAACACCGGCACCCAGTTGGCGGGGTTCTCAGCATCGGTGCCGGTCGGCGGAGCGACGGTGTCCAGGGTGGCCTGCACGCTCACCTGGTCCGGCGAGAACCCCTTGACCTTGGCGACCTTGGTCGCATCGGTCAGGCTCGGGATCACGTCCGGCCCGACGTAGCCGATACGGCCTTCAGCAGCGTAGACAGTGTTGTACAGCGAGGTGCCACCGGTGGTCGGGGCGGCCACCAGGAACGCCGGCAGGTTGCCGTTGACGTCGCGCTTGTACAGGTCGGCGAAGGTCGACTTGATGGCGAACTTGCCGCCCACCAGCTTCGAGGTTTCAGCGTTCTCAGCGGCACAGGCCGCGGTCAGGAAGCGGCTGAACATTTCGCTGGTGCCGCTGCTTTCCGGACGGTACACGACCTGGATCGGGCCGCTACGGTTGGCATCGATGGTCGACCAGTCGCTGATCGCACCCGAGAACACGCCGCAGATCTGCGCCACGCTCAGGTCCACCGCCGAACCGGCCTTGTTGAACGGAATGGTGACCGAGGTGGCCACCGACGGCACCTGGATCAGCGCGCCGTAGCGGTTGGCGTTGGTCGGCTGGTTGAAGTTGGTGGTGTAGTTGCTCAGCTCGGTGCTGCTCAGCACCGAATCGCTGCCGGCGAAATGCACGGTGCCGGTGGTCGAGAACAGCGCCGAGTTGTTTTCCAGGAACGCCTTCTTGCCGGTGCCCGAACCGGTCACGGCGTAGGTGAAGTTCGCCGGCAGGATGCTGTCGGCCGAACCCTTGTAGAGGTCGGCCGGCAGCGAGGCACCGCCGCCGGTAACGGTCTGCGCCGAGGCGGCGCCCACGGTAGCGAGCAGCGCGGTGGCAACCAGCGCGGCCAGGGTCTTGTACTTGTTCATGATCTTCTCCTGAAGGGTTTACTGCGAAGGGAAACACCAAGGGAGGAACGGTCACTACACGCCTGCTGCCGCCGAGGGCCTCCCAGCCCACTCTGCGGCGACGTGTCCATGCTGGTCCGCGCCGATGACAGGCCGCTTAAGAAACCTGTGGAAGATCGGAAAAAGGTGTGGAGGATTGTGTGGAGAATCGAAGACGCCGACCGGGCAGAGTCGACTGTTGGTCGACTGGCGCGCGAAGCGCTGGTCCTGTCGAAGTGCGCTTGAGAAGCAGTCGACGGACAGTCGACTCTACCCGTGATGCGCGTTGCGCATCACTGCACCAGCTGGTTCATTTCCATGATCGGCATCAGTACCGCCAGCACGATCGTCAGCACCACGCCGCCCATCACCAGGATCATGGTCGGCTCCAGCAACGCAGTCAGTGCCATCGCGCGACGCTCGATCTCGCGCGAGATGGTCTGTGCGGCGCGATCCAGCAGCGGCGCCAGCGAACCGGTCTTCTCGCCACTGGCCACCAGGTGCACCAGGATCGGCGGATACACCTTCTGCACCTTCAGCGCAGAACCAAGCGCGGCACCTTCGCGCACACGCGCGGACACGTCATGGGCACAGCGCGCCAGCAACGCATTGCCCAGGGTCTGCCGGGCAGCTTCAAGCGCACGCAGCAGCGGCACACCCGCATCCAGCAGGATCGCCAGTGTCGAGGCGAAGCGCGCACTGTTCACACCCAGCACGAAACGCCCGACCATCGGCACCCGCAGCAGCATCGCGTCCCAGCGCAGGCGCAACCCGGGCTTGCGCAGGGCCAACCGCCAGGCCACCACCAGCGCAGCGATGCCGAGCCCCACCCACATGCCCCAGCTGCGTACGAACGCGCTGGCGGCCAGCATCACCTGGGTCAGCATCGGCAGCGTCTGCCGCGCCTGCACGAACGCGGTCACCACCTGCGGCACCACGTAGCTGAGCAGGAAGATCACGATCGCCACCGACACCAGGCTGATCGCCGCCGGGTAGATGAAGGCGGTCAGTACCTTGGCCTGCAGCGCATTGCGTTCCTCGATGTAGTCGGCCAGGCGCTCCATCACCCGCGCCAGATCGCCGGAATCCTCACCTGCCCCCACCAGCGCACGATAGATCGGTGGAAAATCGCGTGGCCGCGCTGCCAGCGCCACGGTCAGGCGCTGGCCGGCACGCACGTCGGCGCGTACCGCGGTGAGCGCCTGGGCCACGTGCGGGCGTTCGGCCTGCTCGATCACCGCACTCAAGGCGCCTTCCAACGGCAGGCTGGCCGCCAGCAGGCTGGCCAGCTGGCGGGTGGCCCAGGCCAACTCGCTGGCGGACAACCGCCGAGCAGCCCAGCCACTGCCGGCATTGCGCGCCGCGCTCACCTGTACTGGGGTCAGCCCGCGCCCACGCAGCAGCTGGCGCGCACCGCGCGGGCTGTCGGCATCCACCTGGCCCTTCTCGATGCGGCCCTGCGCGTTGGCAGCCTGATAGTCGAACAGTGCCATGCAGGCCTCAATCGTCGCCGGTGACGCGCAGGATCTCTTCCAGCGTGGTCACCCCGCTGTCGACCCAGCGCTGGCCGTCCTGCCGCAGGGTCCGCATGCCGGCCCGCCGGGCCGCCTCGCGTAGCGCAGGCTCACCCTGCCCTTCATGGATCAGTGCGCGCACGCGGTCGTCCACCACAAACAGTTCATGGATGCCGGTGCGTCCCCGATAGCCACTGTTGGCACAGGCCGTGCAACCCACTGCGCGCCATACGGTTCGGCCTTCGCCGTTCACCTCGGCACGCCGGCACTGCGTGCACAGCCGCCGCACCAACCGCTGCGCCAGCACGCCGCGCAACGACGACGCCAGCAGAAATGGCTCCACGCCCATGTCGGCCAGGCGGGTCACCGCCGAGATCGCATCGTTGGTGTGCAGCGAAGCCAGCACACCGTGTCCGGTCAGCGACGACTGCACGGCGATCTGTGCGGTCTCCAGGTCGCGGATCTCGCCGATCATGATGGTGTCCGGGTCCTGGCGCAGGATCGCGCGAAGGGCGGTGCCAAAGCTCATGCCGATGCGCGCGTTGACCTGGATCTGGCCGATGCCGGCAAAGTCGTACTCCACCGGGTCTTCCACGGTGAGGATGTTGCTGGTGCTGCTGTCGAGCTGGCCCAGCGCGGCGTACAGCGACGTGGTCTTGCCGCTGCCGGTCGGCCCGGTCACCAGCACGATCCCATGCGGCTGCCGGATCAGCCCGGTGAATGTGGCCAGGGTGTCATCGGCCATGCCCAGGCGCTGCAGCTGCAGGCGGCCGGCATCCTTTTCCAGCAATCGCAGCACGGCGCGCTCGCCATGCCCGGTCGGTACAGTGGAAACACGGATGTCCAGCGGCCGCCCGCCCACGCGGATCGCAATGCGCCCATCCTGTGGCAACCGCTTCTCGGCGATGTCCAGGTGGGCCATGATCTTGATGCGCGACACCAGCGCTGCGTGCAGTGCGCGCCGAGGCTGCACCATGTCGCGCAGCGTGCCGTCCACCCGGTAGCGCACCACCGAATGGGTCTCGAACGGCTCGATATGCAGATCGCTGGCACCGTCGCGTGCAGCCTGTGCCAGCAGCGCATTGATCATGCGGATCACCGGCGCATCGTCCTGCGCATCCAGCAGGTCGGTGACCTCCGGCATGTCCTGCATCAACCGGTCCAGATCGACTTCACTCTCGGCGGCCCCCACCACGGCAGCAGCATCGCCGCCGTCACGGTACTGCTCGCCCAAGCGCTGCTGCCAGGCTGCCGCATCCAGCATCCGGAACGGAAGCGGGCCATGCCGCCGGCGCAGCTCGGCCACGGCCCACGCTGCCGTGTCGGCCGTGCCGAGCAGCACCGGCTCGCCTCCGGCTTCGGACAGCATCACGCCGTGGCTGCGCACCCATGCGTACGGCAGCGGCATAACGGCGCTCACGGCCCGATTACCAGTTCCGGCGTATAGCCCAGCCCGCGCAGCTGCTGCAATGCCGGATCCAACTTCACCGGATCACGCGGCAGACGCACGCGCAGGCGTTGCCCACTCCCGCCCGGCGTTGCCTCCGCGTAGGCCTGCAGGCCCAGTGCCCGCACCTGCGCCACAGCCCGGCTGGCACGCGCCGGGCCCAGTCCCTGTGCGAACTGCACCAGCTGGGCGTCGCCCTCGCCTGGCGGATACAACGCTGCAAGGCTGGTGTTCTGCGACGGCTGGCCCTGGCCATCGCGCGCATTGCCCTGGCCGAGCACAGCCAGGTCCTGCGGCGGCAGCTGCGGTGCCGACAGTGCCGGCAACGCCCAGCTCTGCACGGGCTGTGCACCGGCCTGCGCATTGCGCATGTAGTCGTAGCGGTCGCGGGTCAAACGCTGGCCAGCGGCGGGGTCGCGCACCACGTGCGGGCGCAGGAACACCATCAGGTTGGTCTTGGAACGCTTGCGCGTATCACTGCGGAACAGCGCCCCCAGCACCGGGATCCTGCCCAGCCCCGGCACGGCGTCACGGCCGTGGCTGACGTTGTCCTCCAGCAGGCCACCGAGCACCATGATCTGGCCATCGTCCAGCAGTACGCTGGTATCCAGCGCACGCTTGTTGGTGATGATGCCGGCAGCACTGTTGGCACTCTGCGCGTCGATGCTGCTGACTTCCTGATAGATGTCCAGCTTCACCGTGCCACCCTCGGAGATCTGCGGGCGCACCCGCAGCTTCAGGCCCACGTCTTCGCGCACGATGGTCTGGAACGGGTTGTTGCTGCCGCCGCCACCGTCGGTCACGTAGCGGCCACTGACGAACGGCACGGTCTGGCCGACCATGATGCTGGCTGCCTCGTTGTCCAGCGTCATCAGATTCGGCGTCGACAGGATGTTGGCGCCGCCCTTGCTCTGCAGCGCAGTAGCCAGCGCCTTCATGTTGAGGATCTGGCCGACGCCGGGAAGGTTGATGGTGCCATCGATCACGCCGATCTTCAGGCCATCCTTGGGCAGCACGTCCAGCGTGGTGCGCGCGGCGGTGTTCAGGCCACTGCCGCCGGTGGCGCCACCGAAGTGGGTGCCGCCAAAGGTGCGGCCATTGCCCAGCATCCACTGCACGCCCAGCTCGGCCGCGTCGGTCTGGTTGACCTCCACGATCAGGCTTTCCACCAGCACCTGCGCACGGCGCTGGTCGAGCTGGTCGATCACCCGCCGCAGGTTGCGGTACACCGGCTCAGGCGCAGAGATCAGCAGGGTGTTGGTGGCCACGTCCGCCTGTACCGAAATGCCGTTCTGGCTGAAGCCGGTGCTTCCTGCATCGATCGGGTCACGGCGGCTCGGGTCCAGCCGCTGCGATTCCAGCGCATTGCCTCCGGGCTTGGCCTGCTGCGGCTGCGACGGCTGGGTGGGCGTGGAACGGTTGGCATCACCCGGCAGCGGCGTGATGCCTTCGTTGCTGCCCATTGCCGGTGCATCGCTCTGTCCGGCCACCACGCCACGCAGCACACCGGCCAGCTGGTTGGCCTGGGCATTGCGCAGGTAGACCACGTGCAGGTTGCCGGACTCATCCTGGGCGCGGTCCAGCTTCTCCACCAGCTGCCGCGCCAGGCGGGTGCGACCGGGGCTGCCCGAGCGCAGCAGCACGCTGTTGCTGCGCGGGTCGGCCATCACCACCACCTTCTGGCTCGGCTCGGCGCCCTGCGCATCCAGCAGCGGCGCGACCATCGCCGCTACATCAACGGCAATGCCCTGCTGCAGCTTCACCACATCGGTGTCCATGCCGGCCGGCGTGTCGACGCTGGCGATCACCCGCGCGATGCGCTCCAGGTTGTCGGCGTAGTCAGTGATCACCAGGGTGTTGTTGCCTGGATTGGCGGTGATCGGATTGTCCGGGCTGATCATTGGCCGCAGCACAGCCACCAGCGCCGCCGCATTCTCATAGCGCAGCGCAAACGTACGTGTGGCGATCTCGCCCCCTGCACCACCGCTACCCACCCGGCCACCGAGCAGCTTGGCATCGGCCTGCGGCACCACCCGGCTGACGCCGCCGTTCTCGACCACGGCGAAGCCACGCATGCGCAGTGCGCCCAGCAGCAGCTGGTAGGCCTGGGTACGGCTGACCGGGCCATCGGAGACCACCGTCATCTTGCCGGTCACGCGTGGGTCGACCAGGAACTGGCGCCCGGTGAAGCGCGCCGCCATGCGCAGCACGCCCCCGATATCGGTATCCACCAGGTTCAGCTGCACCGGCTCATCGCCTGTGTCCTGCGCCGCCACCGGCGCCGGCACGTGGGCCACGCCCACGATCAGGGCCAATGCGGCACTGCAGGCAAGGCTGCGCATCGCCCTCATGGATGGGCACCCGCAGGGGCCACCATCACGATGTGTCCTGAAATCCGTGCCGCCGGCATGTTCGCATCCCCTGTGCGTGTCAATTGCAGCTGCTGCAGCTCGATGGCCGGGTCGGCCAGCAGCGGCAGCAGCCAGTTCCATAGCGCATCGGCAGGTACGGCCCGTACCTGCAGGTGCCAGCGCCCGTCGCGCGCTTCGATATGCAGGCCGCCAGCCAGACCGGCGGCCTTGATCTGGTCACGCAGCCCGGCCAGGGTCGGATGCTGGCCCTGCGCCAGCTGCTGGCGCTCACGGGCGCGCAGCAGCGGTGCCAGTGCGCGCTGCTGCGCCTGCAGCCGTGGGAGTTCGGCCTGCCAGTGCGTGCGCTGCTTCAGCAAGGGCTCCAGCCATAACGACCACAGGCCCGCCACCAGCAGCGCCACCACCATCACCCACAGCATCAGCCGGTCGCGCGGTGGCAGGCCTTGCCAGCGCTGCTGCAGGCCCGCCAGCCCCTCGCCCAGCCGCAGGGTTCGGGTCGTCACTGTCCCGCTCCGCTCACCCGCAGGCGTCCACCGGCATCGCGCGCCAGCTGCAGCCCCTGCGCCTGCACCGCTTGCTGCCAGTGCTCAAGCCGCTGTGGATCGTCGGCCAATGCCTGGGCATCAGCGTCCAGCTCCAGGTACACCTGCCCGGGTTGGTAGTGCAGGCTGTGCACCTGCCCCGCCAGCTCCGGAACCGCGTGCAGCGTGCTGGCGACCTGACGCTGCAGCGCCGGCAACGGCGGCGCTGGCGGCGGAACCGCAAGCGCTCGCCTTGCCTGCAACACCGGGTCCACCACATCGGTGATCTCCGGAAAGCGTGCGCTGAACTGCCGTGCCATGTCCTGCTGCAGCGCCTCACCCTCGATCCGCCAACGCGAGACCTGCCACTGCAGGCCAAGTGCAGCCAGCAGCACCGCCGCCAGTGCCAGGCCGATCGCCAGTCGCGGCGCTTGACGGCCTGCGCCGGGCAGCGGCAATGACCAACCCGGCAAGGGGCCACAGGCCTGCCGTTCATGCGCGACGGCGGTGGCCGGCAGGCTGTCCGGCCACGTCGGCGGCACACTATCGATCCACTGCACGGCCTGCACGCCGGCCTGTCGCAGGCGGGTGGCCAACGCCTGCATCACCGCAGACGCATCACGTCCGCCATACCATTGGACAAGTCCCCGATCGCGCCCGCTGCGCACCAGCAGATGCTCGCCGCTGACCTGCAGCGTGGCGTGGCCGTCCTGCCAAGGCAGCAGCAGTGGCGTCGGATACAACGCCTGCAGCTGCAGCGCACACGAGGCCAGCAGCTGCTGCGCCTGCGCGATGGCCTGCTGGCCGAGCCAGGCCACCGGAACCGTACCGTCTGCCGCCTGCGCACCGTGGGCCAGCGCCACCTCCAGCAGATCATCCAGCAGCATGGCCTCCACCTCGCCCTGCAACGCCGCCTGCAGGCGGCGCCCGGACAGCGGCGGCAGCTGCAGTTCCAGCAGGATCAGGTCGTTCGGATCAAGGCAGGCATGCACCGTGGCCCGCGGATGCCGCAGGCCCAGCGCCGCCAGCGTGTCGCGGCCGTGGGCGAGCACCTCGCCCTTGTGCAGCTGCGCCCAGTCCACCGCGCTGTCAGCGCGCAGGTGCGCCAGCGCCGGCAGGCGCACCCGAAGCTGCACGGTCATGCGCCGATCCTCGTCCACACCCGTTGTACACGCACCCCGTCGTCGCGGTACTCGCGCCAGAGCAGCGCGCGGAAGTCAACCGCGCTGCCGTCGGCCTGCACCCGGCCGACGGCCAGGAACCACTCGCTATGGATACCCAGCGGAAGCACGGCCATCTGTTCGTTGCTCAGTTGGAGTCGGTTGGCGATGTCACCGCGGTTGAGCAGCCAGTGGCCGGCGTCGCGCTCAGCGAGCAGCGCCTGCAGCCTTGCCGGTTCCACCGCAGGCGTCACCGCCTGCAGGACGCCCAGGTCGCAGGTGTTGGCGTTGACCAGGGTCTGCGCGGGCAACACCACTGTGCGCCGCGCCAGCGCCTGCAACGCCACCGGGTCGGCGCCGGCGAGCGCCTGTTCGATCAGTGATTCGCGCGGCAGCGGCGCCTGCGCCGGCATATCGCCGTCGCGCAGGCGCGCCTGGATGTGATCCACCGCGGATGCGCAGGTGCCCTGGTCCAGCCCCTGCCCGGCACACAACGCGACGAACGCGCCCCGCGCCTCGGGGTCCGGCCTGCCATGCGCCAGCAGGTTGCGCAGGTTGAACATCGACTGCGCATCGACCAGCTGCACCTGCACCGGCAACGGCGCCTGCAGTTCCAACGGGCGCGCCCAGCGCCCGCTGCGCACCGTGGTCAGCTGTTCCGTGACATCCTCACGCAGCTGCTGCGCCGCACGCTCCAGCGTGGCATCCACCGCCATGCGTACCTGTGCGCGCAACTGGTCGCCGCGCAGCGCACGCAACTGCGCCGACTGCCGGGTCAGCAGCGCAGTGGCAATCACGGCCACCAATGCCACCACCAGCAAGGCGACGATCACGGCCACGCCACGCTGGCGGATGCACGAGACCGAACGGGTCCGGGCTGCCATCAGCACGCCTCACAGCTGCCAGGAGCCGATGTCTGCGTTCCCGGCGTCGCCACCGGGCTTGCTGTCCGCACCCAGCGAGAACACATCGATGTCGCCATGAGTGCCTGGAACCTGGTACTGGTAGGGATGGCCCCACGGGTCATTCGGCAGGCGATCCAGATACGGCGTCACCGGCAACGCACCGCTGCCCTGCGGCGGCTTCACCAGTGCCTGCAGCCCCTGTTCGGCACTGGGATAGCGCCCATTGTCCAGCTTGAACAGCTTCAGCGCCTGCATCAGCGCCGCGATGTCCTGGCGCGCCGCCACCACGCGCGCCTGGTCCGGACGGTCCATCAACCGCGGCACGATCAGCGCGGCAAGGATGCCGATGATCACCACCACCACCATGATCTCGATCAGGCTGAAGCCCTGCTGCCGAGCCCTGCAACCACCTGCCTGCCTTGCCATCGTTCCGCCCTCGTCATCCTGGAAGAGACCGCTGCACCATGGTCAGCGGCGCATGTGTCAGTACGATAAACATCCGCCTGCGATTCGCTGCGCGGTTGCCTGTGCGGGCGCACGTGCAGCCGGCACGCGTGCCGCCTCGAGCAGGTGCGGCGGCACGCTGGCCAGTGTTTGGTCGATGCACTCGCGCAGCAACGGATGCACGCACGCCTGCAGCAGGCGCACGCACTGCGTCGACGACCACGCGGTGCCGTGGTCGAGGCCAATGAACATCCGGTAGGCCTGGTGGTAGCGCAGGTCGTCGTACACGCGCTGCGCAGTGTTGAGATCACGCACGATCACCAGCAGGGCCGCACGTTGCAGCAGTCGCGCATCGGCTGTGCCAAGCGGCAGCGCGCCCATGGCCGCGTCGGGCCAGGGCCACAGCCGCAGGTCGAGGGCCTTTCGAAGTGCCGCCAGTGGATGCGCACTGCTGTCCAGTGCCGCCCAGCGCGCCGCATCCGCCCAGGCGTCACTGGACAGCACCCAGACCCACGAGCGCCCATAGCGCTGTACGTTCAGGGGCGTGTGCCGCGCCTGCTCCAGCGACTGGCTCAGGTGGCGATCCAGCTCCAGCATGCTGATCCTGCGACTGTCTTCCATCTGCGCCGCCCGTGCTCCGCGACGCGTGGTGCGTCGTACTCTGGAGAAGACGTCAGCAAGGCAGGTGAAGCGACACCGCGAATGCAACTCTGTGCACGCGGTGGCGCTTCATCGGCAACGTCATCGCAGCGTCATCCGCCTGCAGGCTTCGCGCTGCAGCCGCGGTGCGTCCCCCCCACAACGGCGGGCCAGTACCGCCACGTCGCTGCGGGCAGCGAATGCGACCAGTGCATCGGTCATGTCCACGTCATCGCACCATGACGCCAGCGCAACGCGCAGTGCGGGCAGCTGCCAGCCGTCCATCACCCCATGGGCGCCCGCCACGAACCAGTGCCAGAGCCGATGATGCAGTACCTGCTCATGCAGCTGCGTGAGATCGTCGATGCCATGCATGCCCGCCAACAGCAGTGCGCGTGCGAGCGCCGCAGGCGGCAGCGCCCCGGATTCGACCAAGGGCATCTCCTGCTGCTGCAGCCGCAGCAGCATCGCCAATGGGTGTGACTGCGGATTGAAGTCCAGCAGCACCGCCTGCTGCTGCCACTGCGCGTCAGACACCACGCACACCCAGGGCGAACCATAGCGATGCACCATCAGGGGCCTTCGCTGGGTGGTTTCCAGCAATGCAGACAGATTGCGGCGCAGATCGAGCACACCGATGGTCTCGTTGCGCATCCTTGGATTCTCCTTGCTTGCAACAGCCCGGCGCGGCGCGCACGGCCAGCGCCTTCATCTATCCAAGGACGGCGATGCCACCCGGAAAGCGACGCAGATCCAGCGACATCGTCAGTCGCAGCTGCTCCAGCGCCGCGTCCGGATCATCGATGCGGAAGCGGCCGCTGACCGGCGCGCGCGCCAATGCCGATTGACCCAGCAGTACCCTGCCCCGCCGGTAGCGGTTGATCTCGTCCACCACCTCGTGCAGCGGTGCGCGGCGGAAGACCAGCATGCCTTCGGTCCAAGCACTCACTTCCGAAGCTACGGCCTCGGCCACCACGCCACTGAGGCGCTCGTCGAACCGGGTCTGCTGGCCGGCCTGCAGCTGCAGGCGGCCCTGCGGATGCTCGATGCGGGCGCTACCCTGCAGGCAGGTCACGCGTACCTGGCCGTGGGTGTTGCGTACGTCCAGGCGCACCGCACCTTCATCGGCAATCACGCAACCCGGGCCCGCGAACAGTGCCAGGCGCAGGCCAGCGCCGGTTTCGATCGCGGCCTGGCCCTGCACCAGCTCGAAGCCTTCGCCTTGCGCGTGCGCGCGGCGGCGCAGGCTGCTCTGCGTATCCAGTTCGATCTTGAGCTGCGGCAAGGGCGCGATCTGTAGTCGTTCACCGGTGCTCGTGTGGAAATCGGCCGTCATCGCCGTCACCGAGGGCCACAATCCCAGCGGCGGGCGGAGCGCCGCCACCACCACAAGACTGGCTGGCGCCGCCACCGCAGCGCCCAGGAAGGCGCGCCGGCTCCAGCGCTGGGCCGGCGTCGGCGCGACCGGTTGGCGCGCGGCGGCGGGCAGTTGCTCGCCGGCCAGCCGCACCTGCTCCCACTGCCGGCGCGCACGGCCAAACGCTTCACGATGACGCGGGTCGGACTCGCACCATGCACGGAACCTGCGCCCGTCGGCGGCGGTCGCCTCGCCCGAGGTCAGCCGCACCACCCACGCGTGGGCCTGACGCTCGACGGCATCCAGCGGGCGTTGCGGGCGGTCGTCAGGATCCATGGGGGCTCATGCCGGACCCGCACGCTGCGGGGTTCTGCTCGGCGTCAAAGTGTAGACGGATGCCGTCGCTCAGAACCGCACCTGGCGCCCCTGCCCGCTGCGTTCGGCCAGGTAGTCCTGGGCTGCCTTCAGCTCCCGCTGCACCAACCGCAGCGACACACCGAGGTGGTCGGCCACGTCGCGCTGCTGCAGGCCATCGACGCGGATTGCCAGCAGGATGCGGCGACGGCGCTCGGGCATGCGCTGCAGCAACCCGACCATGTCTTCCAGCGCGAAGTCCAGCTCGGCCGCCTGCGCCGGCCCCGGCCCCGGGTCGGCCATGTCCATCAGCGTATCCACCTCCTCCAGGCTCAGCAGGCGGTGGTCTGCCCGTTGGCGGTCGATCACGGTGTTCATCGCCATGCGCAGCAGGTAGGCCGCAGGGTTCTGCACGGCGTCCAGGCGGTCACGGCGCGCACTCAGGCGCATCCACGTGTCCTGCAGCGCGTCGCCGGCCAGCTCTTCCGATCCGAGCTTGCGCACCAACCGGCGCTTCAGCTCGTCGTAGGCACCCAGAAGGTGGTCCATCAGGTCAACCGCCCCGGCCGTACCGTTGCTCATGTCCGAATCCTTGAAGTCATGGAAGGGGCGCGCGCCGGCCGCAGTCGTGGTCGGTGCCGGAAGGACGGATCTGCAGCGTCACCGGCTGTGGCAGCGCGGCGGCCTCGGTCGCCAGCACCAGGCCGTGCATCGCCTGCAGCAGGCGTGCGTCGCGGCGATCACTGCCACTGCCGGACAGCAGCTCGGGCTCGCTCACCTGGCCCGCGCCGTCGATGCGGAAGCGCAGCGTTGCGGCATAGCGGCCGGGCGCGATCTCCGGGTCGTCACAGAACGCCGCACGCAGCCGCTGCTGCAGCCCGCCGTAGCGACGCCGGCGTTCGGCCTCGGGCAGCCCCGCGCCAACACCGGGTTCCGCAGGCGAGGGCATGCCCCGGCGCAGCACCACGCGCTGCTCGCCGATCACCTCGGCCTCGATCCCGGTGTCCTGCAGCAGCGATTCCAGCGCCGCCAGCGGTGCCAGGCTCCCGCGCAGCGCATGGCTGCTGCGGCCCGAAGCAAGGTCGCCGGGGTACATCACCGACCACCCACTGATGACGCTGAAGCGCTCGACCGCCTGTTCCAGCGGCTGCGCAGGGATGTCGTAGGCATGAACCGCGTCCTGTGCGGCAGCGGCAAAGGACAGCAGCAGCCATGCGGCGATGGCCACCTTCCAAGTTCTGACCGCATGGTGTCCATTCAGCCCCCTGACGTAGAACACATGACCCTCGGCAGCGACAGCAGCTGCAGTGGACGCGCACCATGACCGGAACCCCGGCCCGCGCGCGACCCGCAAGCGGGCTCAAACCGTACCGGGGGCACATGTCATTGCGATGACCGCCGCCACGGCTGACGCCGGGTCATGACCTGCGAAGCCAGTCACGCGTCAGGAATCAATGAATCGAACAGACCACGCTATCTACGCGCAGGGGTCAGAGCCCGTTGCGAAGCAACGGGATCCGACCCCATGCCGACCCAAACGTGTCGACCAAGGTCGACACCTACCAAGAGCAACTCATGCCGTTCCGGCAGATCGTGGAAATCTGTCGAAGGCGGGGTGGGTCCGGTTGCGGGGGTGTCCGCGGCATGGATACCGCGGCCAAGCCCCCATGGGTGAGGGCGCTTCGCTTGCGAAGCATTGCTTCGCAAGCGCTCGAACGCACAGCCGCCAGCGGCTGGGCCGGACTGGGGGTTTACGGCGTCCCCTGCAACCGGGCCCACCCCGCCATCCCACGGAATGCACGCTGTTGCTTCGGCTGTTGCTTCGGCTGTTGCTCCCGAGGTTGCCGGCCAGCGGCCGGCACTACCTGGGGGTA
Source organism: Stenotrophomonas sp. YJH_SMC_122 (assembly GCF_059369535.1). Classification (NCBI taxonomy): domain Bacteria; kingdom Pseudomonadati; phylum Pseudomonadota; class Gammaproteobacteria; order Lysobacterales; family Lysobacteraceae; genus Stenotrophomonas; species Stenotrophomonas sp. YJH_SMC_122. Next base: position 56,799 of record NZ_JCAFST010000014.1, read on the forward strand.
CCGGGTACAACCCGGCCGCAAACCCCATCCGTCAAAGCGGCAGCTGAGTCGTCTGCTTGATCCGCTGCATCGGAATCTCGGTCTTGGTGTTCTGCACTCCGGCGATCCGGTTCAGGTGCTGCATCTGGAACTGCCGGTAGGCATCAAGGTCGGCCACCGCCACCCGCAGCAGGAAATCGCAGTCACCGGCCATCAGATGGCATTCAAGCACTTCCGGGAAAGACTTGATGCTGTTGATGAAGTGGTTGGTGGTGTCCTCGTCCTGCCCGCGCAGCCACACCCGCACAAACACCGTGAAGCCCCGCCCCACCTTGGCCTCGTTCAACAAAGCCACGTAGCGGTCGATGTAGCCGCCCTCCTCCAGCAGCCGCACCCGGCGCAGGCACGCCGACGGCGACAGCCCGACCAGACGGGCCAGCTCCAGATTCTGCAGTCGACCGTCGCGCTGCAGGGCGTCGAGGATGCGGCGATCCAGGTTGTCGAGCTGGTACTGCATGAAATTTCGCCTTGGTCGACTCTGGCCGCATGGAATATCAATCATCGCGAATCCAGTGGCATCAACGCAACCCGATTTCGCGATCGGCCCGCTAGCATGGGCCACCCCCATCTCGTTGTGCCGTTCCATGGACGCCCGTACCACCCTCCCCCTGCCCGACGCCTGCGACACCGCCCCGCGTGCCGAATTCCTGCGCGGCCTGCGTGCCGCCGTGCCGGTGATGATCGGCTTCATTCCGTTCGCCCTGGTGCTCGGCGCGCAGGCGGCCCAGAAGGGCCTGAGCGCACTGGAAGTGCCGCTGATGACCGGCCTCAACTTCGCTGGCGGCTCGGAGTTCGCCGCCGTCGAACTGTGGACCTCGCCACCGCACATCGCACTGATCGTGGCCATCACCGCGCTGGTCAACAGCCGCCACCTGCTGATGGGCGCCAGCCTGGCCCCACTGCTGCAGCACCTGCCGCGCCGTCGTGTGCTGCCGGCGCTGTTCTTCATGTGCGACGAGAGCTGGGCGCTGGGCGTGGCCGATGCGCGTCGGCGCGCGCTTGGCTTCAGCCTGGCCTACTACCTGGGCGTCTCGGCCGGCCTGTACACGGTCTGGGTGGCCTGCACCGCACTCGGCGCGATCATCGGGCCGCTGCTGGGCGACATCCACGCCTATGGCTTCGACATGGCCTTCCCTGCCGTATTCCTGGTACTGCTGCGCGGCATGTGGCAGGGCATGAAGGCGGCACGGCCGTGGCTGGTCAGCCTGGTGGTGGCCGCCGCCACTTATCTCCTGATCCCGGGCGCGTGGTACGTGGCCAGCGGCGCCCTGGCCGGCCTGGCCGCTGCCTGGCTGCTGGCGGAGGACGCGGCATGATCTTCAACGGCCTGATCCACTGGACCTCGGTGTTGACCATCGTGCTGATGGCCGCCGCCACCTACCTGACCCGCATCGTCGGCTTCCTCGCGCTGCGTAACCGCACGCTGAGCAAACGCGCAGTGACGGTAATGGAAGCCGCGCCGGGCTGCGTGCTGATCTCGGTGATCGCCCCGGACTTCGTCGCCGACAAGCCGGCCGACCTGGCCGCGCTGGCGATCACCCTGCTGGCCGCCACGCGGCTGTCGATGCTGCCGACCGTGCTGATCGGCGTGGTCTCGGCGGGTGTGTTGCGCTATCTGATGGGGTAGCTACCGGTACGCCGGGCAACGCCCGGCGCACCGTAGTAGCGCCGCAGAGCAATCAGGCGCTGCTGCTTGCCGCCAGCAGGCACAGGCTGCGCGGCGGCAGCGTCCAGGCGCCTTCCTCATCCGGCTCCAACGGCGTTTCGTCGGTCTGCAGGAGTACGCGCCGGAACGACAGGGCGTCGTCTGACACACAGAACCGCTGCGGCTGCTCCCCGGCGTTCAACAGCAGGGCCAGGCTGACATGCCGCCCGGGCTCGCGCAGGCCGCTGTCGGGGCTGCGGCCGTCCAGCACGATCAGCAGCGCACGCAGCCCTGCGTCATGCCAGTCCGCTTCCTCCATGCTGCGGCCGTCAGGATGCCGCCAGTCGATATCGCGCAGGCCCAGCGCTTCATCGTATTCGCCGCGCAGGAACCGGTTCCTGCGCAGCAGGCCATAGCGTCGGCGCAGCGACAGCGCCCGGCGTACGAACGCCACCTGCGCCTGGGCTGCCGGCTGCGCAGCACGCTCCCAGTCGATCCAGCTCAGCGGGTTGTCCTGGCAGTAGGCGTTGTTGTTGCCCTGCTGCGAATGGCCGAACTCATCGCCGGCCAGCAGCATCGGCGTGCCCTGCGCGAGCAGCAGCGTGGCCAGCAGGTTGCGCATCTGCCGCGCACGTACGGAGAGGATCGCCGGATCATCGGTCTCACCCTCCACGCCATGGTTGCTGGAGAGGTTGTGCGAATGGCCATCACGGTTGTCTTCGCCGTTGGCTTCGTTGTGGCGGTCGTTGTAGCTCACCAGATCATGCAGCGTGAACCCATCGTGTGCCGTCACCAGATTGATGCTGGCCGACGGCCGCCGGCCGTGGTGCTCGAACAGGTCGGCGGAGCCGGTGAAGCGCGTGGCGAACTCCGCCAGCTGGCCGCCATCGCCGCGCCACAGCGCGCGCACCGTATCTCGGAAACGGTCATTCCATTCGGCCCAGCCCGGCGGGAACTGGCCCAGCTGGTAGCCGCCCGGGCCGATGTCCCACGGCTCGGCGATCAGCTTCACCTGGCTCAGGATCGGGTCCTGGCGCACTGCGTCGAGGAAGCTGCCCGAGGCGTCGAACCCATGCCGTTCACGGCCGAGAATGGTCGCCAGGTCGAAGCGGAAGCCGTCCACCCGCATCTCGGTCACCCAGTAGCGCAGCGAGTCCATCACCATGCGCAGTGCACCGGCATTGGTCAGGTCGAACGTGTTTCCGGTGCCGGTATCGTTGATGTAGTAGCGGCGATCATCGGCCAGGCGGTAGTAGCTGGCGTTGTCGATGCCCTTGAAGGACAGCGTAGGGCCCAGCTCATTGCCTTCGGCGGTGTGGTTGTAGACCACATCCAGGATCACTTCGATGCCAGCATTGTGCAGCCGCGCGACCATCTGCTTGAATTCGGCCACGGTGCCCAGCGACAGGTAACGCGGCTGCGGCGCGAAGAAGCCGATGGTGTTGTACCCCCAGTAGTTGCGCAGCCCGCGCTCGAGCAGCTGCTGGTCATCGACGTAGGCGTGCACCGGCAGCAGTTCGATGGCGGTCACGCCCAGATGGCTGAGGTGGTCGACCACTGCGTCATGGCGCAGGGCAGACAAGGTGCCACGCTCGGCCTGCGGAACATCGGGGTGTTGCATGGTCAGCCCGCGCACGTGCGCTTCGTAGATCACGGTACGGTCCCAGGGCGTGGCAGGTGCTCGCTCGGCACCCCAGCTGAAGGCCGGATCGATCACGGCACAGCGCGGCATGTAGCTGGCGCTGTCGCGGCGGTCGAAGCTCAGGTCGCCATCGCGGTGGCCCAAGGTGTAGCCGAACAGGTGGGGGGCCCACTTCAGTTCGCCCACAATCTGCTTGGCGTAGGGGTCCAGCAGCAGCTTGTTGGGATTGAAGCGATGGCCTTCCTCCGGCGCATAGGGGCCATGCACCCGGTAGCCATAGCGCTGGCCCGGCCGCACGTCCGGCAGGTACCCATGCCAGATCTCGTTGGTGTACTCGGGCAGCGCGATGCGTTCCACTTCGCGGTTGCGTGCATCGAACAGACAGAGTTCAACCCGGGTGGCATGCCGCGAGTACAGCGCGAAGTTCACACCCAACCCGTCCCAGGTCGCTCCCAGCGGGAAGGGCCGGCCTTCGCGCACGCGCGAGGTCTGCGTCCACTTACGGCTCGCCATCGGTGCCCTCCTCCCCGCGCGCGGCGGCAATCTCGGCCTCCACCAGCCGCTCGGCCATGTGCCAGTGCCGTTGCTGCTGATCATCCGGGCGCCCTTCTGCCTCCCAGATCTGGTGGGCCAGTGCCTCAATCCGCTGCCGTCGTTCCCTGCTGTCCATCCCTACCTGCCTCCTCGTTGATCCATATCGCCAACGGGCTGCCAGCCAGAAGCCTGGCCACGTCCGTGGTTGCGTTGAAATGTTCGATACGCCCGTCAAGGACGTTGCGCATGGGGCCTGTCGGCACCCCACGCAGCGTCACATCGCTGCCGACGTCGCGCGGCGCATGCAGGCTTGGGCCAGGCACGGCGGTGGGCGAACCACGCCGCACGACCACCAGCAGCATCTGCGCCTGATGCCTGCGCGTGAACGCCAGCCACGGTGAGCGCGCAGGCGCGGACAGCGGCTGCAGCGCGCCGTGCAGGAACAGCTGCGGGTGCCGGCGGCGGCAATCCAGTAATCGCCGGAGTAGAAATGCCTTGATCCCACCGTCCCGCCAGTCCTCCAGCAGCGCGGGCCACGCGCGCGCATCACGCAGCCACGCCTGCCGCGCTGGATAATCCACGGCGCGCCGGTTGTCCGGGTCCACCAGGCTCAGGTCCCAGCCTTCACCGCCTTGGTAAAGATCGGGCACGCCGGGAAGGCAGTGCTGCAGGCACAGCTGTGCCAAACCGTTGCAGGCGCCCGCCGGCGCGATGCGCGCCACGAAGGTCGCCAGCGCCTCCCGCACCGGCTGCAACGACGCTCCATCCAGCAGCGCGTGCAGCCACTGCGCGGCGCCTTCCTCCACGGCCACGTTGGGATCGGACCAGCTGCTGACCCGCTTGCCCTCGCGCAACGCCTTGGTCAGCCATTGCACCATCCTCGATGCGAAGCCTGCGCCGGGGGTACCGTGCATCGGCCACGCGGCGACGAGCGCCTGCCATAGCGCATAGGCCTCGGCACCCGGCAATGGCATTGGCGCGCCGGCGCGGGTCGCCATCCGGCTCCAGCGCCGCACCGCGTCCCGCCACTCGACCGTGCAGGTACTGAGAACGGCCAGCCGTGCCCGGCTGTCGGCCCCGCGCTTGTGATCGTGGGTCGCCAGTGCAAGCAGCGCCCTGGGATGGCGCCGCAGGCGCCCGGCTGCATGTTCCAGCAGCTCGCGCCCCTCCATGCCCAGCCGCTGCGGATCACTGCCGACTTCGTTGCGCGACAGCAGCCTGAAATAGCGATAGAACCCGGTATCTTCCACCGACTTGGCATTCAGCGGCGCGGCCAGCTGCCCGAACCGTACGCGCAGCTCGGTTTCAGCCGGCGCCTGGCCGGGAAGTGCCTGCAGCAGCAGATCCAGCGCGGCGCGTGCCGCACCGTCCAGCGCCTCGCGCGCAGCAGCTGCAGCGTCCACCAGCGCCTTTCGTTCACCCGCCCCCTGCAGCGAATAGGGCCGGTAGGTGCGGTAATGCCGCAGCAATGAAGCCAATGCGCGTGCCAGCGCAGCCACTCCGATATCGGCCTCGGCCAGCCGGGGCTGCAGGACCTGCTGCGCACTGCGCAGCAGCCGCTGGAAGTCTGCGTGAAGGCCCTGGCGCAACATCATGCCGCGAGCGTCCTGCTGAATCCGGTCAAAGCTGCGCGAGTCACCGCCCAGCGCCTGCCACGTGCGCGAGAGCGCGGGTGCAGCCGCCGGATCGTGCAACCAGGCACCGGTCTGGTCCATGAAGTCATAGCCGGTGGTGCCGTCGCAGGCCCAGCTGTCGGGCAGCTGCTCGCCCTCGGCCAGTATCTTCTCCACATGCAGGCTCACCGCCTGCGGATCACGACCGCCGGCCGCACAGGCTGCGTCGAGCGATTCACGAAGGCGCCGCAGGTAGGCGCCCGGGGAGGACAGGCCATCCACATGGTCGATACGCAGGCCGTCCACCCATCCCTCGCGTACCAACCGCAGCGGCAGCGCATGCACCGCCTCGAACACGTCGTCGCGCTCCACCCGCAGCGCGGCCAGTTCGTTGATATCGAAAAAGCGCCGGTAGTTCACCTGATCGCCCGCCGTGCGCCACCAGGCCAGCCGGTAGTGCTGCCGCTGCAGCAGCGTATGCAGCCGTTCAACGCTGCGGTTGCAGCGCTCGGCCCACGCCGGCCACTGCGCGGGGTCCAGTGGATGGCTGCGCGGCGACAAGGGCAACGCCAGACCATGGTGGCGCAGCACGGGACGCGCGTTGTCCACCACCACGCGCACTACGCCATCGCGCACCGCGTCGTGCAACGGCCGGTCCAGTGCAGGCAGCCAGAGCCGGCCCTCGCAGCCCGGCGCCTCCCAGTCGATGTCAAACCATTCTGCGTGCGGGCTTCGACGCCCGTGCATCAGCACATCGTTCCACCATTGGCTGTGCGGGGACGCCGCCAGATGGTTGGGTACGATGTCGAGGATCAGGCCCATGCCGTGCGCGCGCGTCGCTGTGGCCAGTTGCCGGAAGGCTTCTTCGCCGCCCAGTTCCGGATTGATGCGGGCCGGGTCGATGCCATCGTAGCCATGCGTGGACCCGGGCAGCGCAGCGGCGATCGGCGACAGGTAAAGATGGCTGACGCCCAGCGCGGCGTAGTACGGCAGCTGCATCGCGGCGGCCTCGAGGGCGAAGCCTGCATGCAATTGCAGGCGTACGGTGGCACGCAATGGAGTCATCGCCGCTCCCTCCGCCGCGTGGCGCTGAACCTGGCAATACGCGCGTCAACCGCGTCCTGTTCCCATGCCAGCGGTAGCCGCCGGCGCCAGTTCGGATGGCCGTTGACGGTGCCCGGCAGGTTCACCTGCGCGCGGCTCCCCAGCGCATCTTCCAGCGGGAGCAACGCCAACCGCGAAGGCGCGTGCGCAACCAGCGACAGCGCACGCGCTTCCAGCGTCGCGCCCTCGCCTCGGGCAACTGCGGACAGTCCCTGCACCTCACTGGCGCGCGCGTGCAACGCCGCTGCAAGCCCGGTCAGCTCACCCAGGCGGGCACGCCAGCGCAGGTCGCGCCCGTGCAGCCAGCCGGACAGCGGTGGCAGATCATGGGTGGAGGGCATGGCCACCGCGTCGCGGCGCCACCGTGGCGCCGGCAGGAAGTGCTCACCATTGCGGGCGAACGGCAGCACCTCGATGCCCAGGATGCCGCGGGCTGCCAGCCGCTGGCGAATGCCCGGCGGCACCACGCCCAGGTCTTCACCGATCAGCACGCAGCGATGCCGCCACGATTCCAGAACCAGCAGGTTGATCAGATCATCGAACGGATAGCGCAGGTACACGCCCTGCCCGGCGCCTGAGCCACAGGGAAGCACCCACAGCCGCTGCAGGCCGAGGATATGGTCGATGCGCAGCCCACCACGGCCGGCCATCACGGCGCGCAGCACACGAATGAACGGCTCAAAGCCCTCGCGCTGCAGCGCGGAGGGTGACCAGCTGGTGATACCCCAGGCCTGGCCCAGCGGATTGAACGCATCCGGCGGCGCGCCCAGCTCAAGGCCCTGCAGCAGATGGTCGCCGCCGGTCCGGGCCTCGACGCCCTGCGGCGCGCAACCCACCGCCAGATCTGCGATCAGCCCGATCGACGCGCCGTCGTCGCGCAATCCCGCCTGCACCTGCGCCCAGCCCTGCCGCGCCAACCACTGCGCAAACGCATGGTCGTCAGCGCTTCCAGTGAACCGGTCGGCGGCGTGCTGGCAATAGCGCAGCAGGGATTCGCCCTGCGCATCGCACCACGTCTGCATCTGTTCGTACTGAGCCGGCGCCTGCTGCCGCAGCCACTGGCGCACCTGGCGCAGCCAGCGCCACTTCAACGCCGCCGAGTGCGGCCAGTCGATGCGGCGCGCGGCAGTGGCTGCTGCAACGGCCGTCGCCAGTGCTTCGTCTTCAGCCAGCACGGCGTCGGCTGCTTCCGGCAGTACCTGCGGCAGGGAGGTCTGCAGCGGATCGAGCCAGCGCCGGTCGCTGGGCGAATAGGGGCTGTAGCCTGGCCCTGGTGGCAAGCCGGCATGCAGCGGGCTCAACGCCACTGCATCGCCGCCGTGACGGTGCAGCAGTTCGCTCCATCGCGCACAGCCGGCGCTGTCACCGATGCCGGCGTCGTCGCGAGCGCGCAGGCTGTAGACCTGCGCCGACAGGCCCCAGCCGCGCAGCAAGCCCAGCGGCCACCAGGCACGCTGTGGTGCCACCGCAATCGCCTGTTGCCGTCCGCCCTGGCGCCACCGCCAGTAGCCGGGCTGGTCCGGCACGCGCCAGCGCCCTTGCGCATCGGGGTGTGCCGGCAGCACTGCGCCCTGCTCATCCACCCAGCACGCTGCGCCTGCCGCCTGGGGCATCGCCAGCAGCTGTCCACAGCAGGCCGTGCGCAGGCCACCGTGCTCGGGCGCTGCATCGCCCTGCAGCGCCTCCAGCACCGCGCGCAGCACGTCCGGTGCGACCTCGCGCTCGACACCGGCCACGTCGGTCCAGCGGACCAGCAGGCCCGCGCGCCGTGCCGCCTCCAGAACCGCCGCATCGGTACTCATGCGGCGACCCAACAGGCAAACACGCCGCCGCCTGCGGGCAGCAACGTGGCAGCGTCCGGCCCTACAACGTGCTCCCCGGCCGGCATCGCATGCACCACCGGCGACGGGCCGACATTGACCGCGATCCACCACTGGCCCGACGGCAGCTGCCAGCCCGCCTGCACCGCGCCTTCGCCCAGCACGCGCGCACCCAACGACCGCGCCTGCAGCAACCCGGGCTGCAGATAGCGCCTGCGCAGTGCCAGAAACCCGCTCGTGCAGCGCAGCCAGTGCTGCGACCAGGGATCATCGCCGGGCGGCGACGTGTAGGACGCCTGCAGGGTGGCCGGGTCGTTCGGGTCGGGAATACGCGCGCGCGAGGCGGCGTCGGCAAAGGCGCTGAAACCAGCGAACTCGCGGCGACGCCCTTCGCGCACCGCCTCGTCCAGCGGCGGCGCGTAGTCGGTGAAGAACAGGAACGGCGATTGCGCCTGCCACGGTTCGCCAATGAACAGCAGCGGGATCATCGGCGTCAGCAGGGTCAACGCCAGCGCCGCACGCAGCCGCGCCGGATCCACCAGCATCGACAAGCGCTCGCCGAAAGCACGGTTGCCTACCTGATCGTGGTTCTGCGCGAATGCCACAAAACGCGCGGGAGACAGGTCGGCGCTGGGTTCGCCGCGGGGATCGCCGCGCAGGTCCGGTTCGCCCTGCCAGGCGAATCCCTCGGCCAGGCAGCGCGCCAGCAGCGCTTCGGCGCGACCGGCATAGGCCGCGTAATAGCCTTCCTGCTCGCCGGTCAGCATCACGTGCAGCGCGTTGTGGAAGTCGTCATTCCATTGCCCCTGGTAGGCGCCGCGCAACCATCGCGCCTGGTTGCGTTCGTTCTCCAGCACCAGGTGCGCGTGCGGCACCATCGCGTGTACCTCCTCGGCCAGCTGCTGCAGGAAGCGCTCATCATCGATGGCATGCACCGCATCCAGGCGCAGCCCATCGAAGCCGTAGTCGCGCAACCACATCAGCGCGTTGTCGATGAAGAAGCGCCGCACCCAGGGCTGGCGGAAGTTGATGGCCTCGCCCCAGGGTGTACTGCGGTCATCACGGAAGAACCCCCGCGCGTACTGGCGCAGATGGTTACCCTGCGGTCCGAAGTGGTTGTAGACCACGTCCAGCAACACGGAAAGCCCAGCGGCATGTGCCGCCTCGACGAAGGCATTCAGCGCTGCCGGCCCGCCGTAAGCATGGGCCGGCGCATACGGGAACACGCCGTCGTAGCCCCAGTTGCGCTGGCCGGGAAACTGCGCGACCGGCATCAGCTCAATGGCGGTGATGCCAATCGCGGCCAGCATCGGCAGCTGCGCGGTCAGCGCCGCGAAGCCGCCGCCGGCCTCGATGTGTACTTCATAGATCACCAGGTCCTGCCAGGCATGCCCGCGCCACGTGGGTTGCACCATGTCCTTGTCCAGCACCACCGCGCTGTCGCCGTCGATGCCATCCGGCTGCCAGCGCGAGGCCGGGTCGGGCACGTCCAGGCCGGAAGGAAGGCGAAAACGGTAGCGGTCGCCATGCGATGCCGGTGTTCGCAGCCAGTGGCAGCCGTCCGGGTCGCGTTGCATGGGCCGCTGCGTGCCGTTCAGGCACAGCGCCATCGTCCTTGCGTCCGGTGCCCACACGCGGAACTCCACCCCGTCACCGGCCACAGGCCATGCGCCCAGGCGCGGCGTCACTCCCGTCATGCATCAACCTGCAGGTACAGCGTGGACAGCGGCGGCAGCGTGAGCCGCAGCGACTGGGCGTGGCCATGCATCGGCCGGGGCTCGGTAAGCGCCGCTCCGAGGTTGCCGCTATTGCCGCCACCGTAGTACGCGCTGTCGGTGTTGAGTCGTTCGGTCCAACGCCCCGGGTGCGGCACGCCGACCCGGTACGCCTCGCGCCGCACCGGGGTGAAGTTGCTCACTACCAGCAGGGTGCGGCCGCTGCCGACAGGATCCCGTCGGATGAACGCGTAAACGCTGTTGCGGCTGTCGTCGGCCACGCTCCAATCGAAACCGCGTTCGTCGCGCTCGTCGCGATGCAACGCGGGTTCGGCGCGGAGCACACCGTTGAGGTCTCGCACCAGGCGCGACAGGCCCTGGCCCTCACTGCTGGCCGCCTGTGCCCAGTCCAGTGCCGCATCGTGCGACCACTCGTGGCCCTGGCCGAACTCGCCGCCCATGAACAGCAGTTTGCTCCCGGGGTGCGCCCACATGAAGCCGAAGTACGCGCGAAGCTGGGCCAGCCGCTGCGCCGGCTCGCCCGCCATCTTGGCCAGCAGCGCTCCCTTGCCATGCACCACCTCGTCATGCGACAGCGGCAGCACGAACCGTTCGGAGAAGGCGTAGACCAGGCCGAAGCTGATCTCGCTGTGGTGATGCTGGCGATGGACTGGATCGCGACCCAGGTACTGCAGGGTGTCGTGCATCCAGCCCATGTTCCATTTATGGGTGAAGCCAAGCCCGCCCGCTTCCACCGGCGCGGTCACGCCCGGCCACGCGGTGGATTCCTCGGCGATCACCAGCACGTCCGGGAAGCGCTCGCGCAGCGTCTGGTTCATCCGCCGCAGGAACGCGACCGCCTGCAGATTCTCGCGCCCGCCCTGCTCGTTGGGTATCCACTCCCCCTCGGCCCGGCTGTAATCCCGGTACAGCATCGACGCCACGGCGTCCACGCGCAGACCGTCGATATGGAAGCGCTCCACCCACTCCAAGGCACTGCCGATCAGGTAGGCGGCCACCTCATTGCGGCCATAGTTGTAGATCAGCGTATCCCAGTCGGCGTGCACCCCTTCGCGCGGATCCGCATGCTCGTACAGCGCAGTCCCATCGAACCCGGCCAGGCCATGCGCATCGTTCGGGAAGTGCGCGCTCACCCAGTCCACGATCACCCCCACGCCGGCCTGGTGGCAGCGGTCCACGAAGCGCGCGAAGGCCTGCGGCGTGCCATGGCGCGCCGTCGGCGCGTAGATGCCCAGCGGCTGATAGCCCCAGGAACCGCCAAAGGGATGCTCGCTGACCGGCAGCAGCTCGATGTGGGTAAAGCCGAGTCCGGCCACGTACGGAATCAACCGGTCGGCCAGGGCATCCCAGTCCAGCGGCGCACCCTCGTCGCTGCGCTGCCAGGAGCCCGCATGTACTTCGTAGATGGACAGCGGTGCGCAGGTTCCGGCCTGGCGTCGGGCCGCCAACCATGCGTCATCGTGCCACTGCGTCGGCGCCGCCGAAGGCACCCGCGAAGCGGTGGCCGGTGGCAGCTCGGCCCAGCGCGCCATCGGATCGAACTTGTCGGGCATCACCCGGCCGTCGGCGCCGACGATGCGGAATTTGTAGCGGGCACCGGCCTGCACCCCCGGCAGGAACAGTTCCCACACGCCGGCGGTGTGACGCAGCCGCATCGGATGGCGTCGGCCATCCCATCCATTGAAATCGCCAACCACCGCGACCCGCTGGGCATTGGGTGCCCACACCGCGAAGCGCACGCCCGCGATGCCCTGCACCTGCATCGGCACCGCCCCCAGCTGCCGCGCCGCATCGGCATCACCGGAATGGAACCGATGCAGCAGTGCTTCGTCCAACAGTGGACCGAAGGCATAGGCATCGTGCACCTGCTCCACGCCCTGCTCGAAATGCAGGGCAAGCAGCGGTATCGCCGCGTCGCCGGCCACGCCCTCGAACAGGCCGGGCAACGGGCCGGGAGACAGGTCCCAGCGCCGCCCATCGTCTGCAATCACCTCGACGCGCTGCGCATGCGGCACCAGCACGCGCAGCTGGCGTCCGCCTTCTGGCTGGCGATGCGGGCCCAGCCAGGCGAATGCATCGGCCGGGCGCGCGTGGACGAGGTCCTCCAGGGCCGGCGCGATGCGCTGATCCAATCCCGTCTCCGTGATCGCTTCATCCTCCAGGGCGACCAGATGCAGGCTGTCGTGGCTCATGCAGCCACCTGGCAGGTCTGCTGGTACAGGGCCAGATAGGCGCGTCCGGCCGCATCCCAGCCACCCGGCCGCAGCATGGCCGCGCGGCGCATGGCCTGCAGCAGGCCCGGCAGGCGGAAGGTGCGCATCGCCCGTTCCACGCAGCGGCGCAGTCCATCAGCGTTGGCGCCATGGAACAGGAATCCGGTCACGCCATCCTCGACGGTATCCACCAGCCCGCCGGTCGCGTGCGCGATGGGCAGGCAGCCGAAGCGCTGTGCGTACATCTGGCTCAGCCCGCAGGGTTCGAAGCGTGAAGGCATCAGCAGGAAATCGGCGCCGGCAAACATCTGGCGGGCCAGCGCTTCCTCGAACCCGATGAAGGCGCCCACCCGCCCCGGGTAGCGGCGGGCCAGCGCCTGCACCTGGGCTTCCACCTGCGGCTCGCCACCGCCGATGATGACCAGCTGGCCGCCGGCCGCCACGATCTGGGGCGCCACGTCGCAGGTGATGTCCAGGCCCTTCTGGTGCACCAGCCGCGAGACCACCGCGAACAGCGGGCCGGTCGACGGCGCCAGGCCGAACGCCTTGCGCACCGCATGCGCGTTGGTGGCGCGCCCGGTCCACTCACCAATGCCGAAGTGGGCCTTGAGATGGATATCGCGGCGCGGATCCCAGCTGGCATCGATACCGTTGACGATGCCACTGAGGTGCCCGCCGGCCGCCCTCCGTGCCAACAGGTCATGCAACCCGCAGCCGTCATCCGGGGCGGTGATCTGCTGCGCGTAGCGCAGGCTGACCGTGTTCAGCCGCGTGGCATTGGTGATGCCGCCCTGCAGGAACGACATCTGACCGTGGAAGTGCAGCTCATCCAGGTGTTCGGCCGGCACGCCCAGCACAGGTGCCAGCGCGTATGGAAACAGCCCCTGGTAAGCCAGGTTGTGGATCGTCAGCAGGGTCGGCACGGCGGTCCGGTCCCAACGTACGTAGGCCGCAGCCATGGCCACCGGCCAGTCATTCAGGTGCAGCAGCTGCGGCGACCAGTCCAGCCCGGCACGCCCTGCCGCGATCTCCGCAGCCGCATGCGAAAGCGTCGCGAAGCGAACCGCGTTGTCCTTCCACTCCTGGCCCTGCCCATCGACGTATGGCGAACCTTCGCGCTCGTACAGCTCTGGCGAGAGCAGCACGTAGATCGGAAGGCCGTCTGCCTGCACTGCCATGCCGATCCCGCACGCAGGCAGGCCCGCCCTCGCGCTGACCTGTCCCACCCGCTGCAGCTGTGGCAGGCGCTGCAGTACCTCCGGGTAGCCGGGCAGCAGCACACGCGAATCACAGGCACCGCGCACCGCACGCGGCAGCGCCGCGGCCACATCGCCCAGGCCACCAGCCTTGACGAAGTCCGCCATCTCGGTGGCAACGAACAAAACGCGCTGCACCAGTTCCGGCAGATCCAACGGTTGCGAATGGCCGCGGCGGGTGCCGATCGGCACGGGCGTGACGGGAGAGATCGCAACGGGTGAAGCGGACTGGGCGGCGCGGGCCATGGGATGATCTCAAATGCTTCAGGCAGACAGACGCCAGCGGCGCCCGGACGGGCGCTGATGCTGGGAAGGAAGTCGACGCAGGACGTGGGGGACGCCAGCGAGAGGCTCAGGACGACAATAGCCCTCCATGCGATCAATCAACCGTGAAGCCATGGCGATTTCTTTGTGACAAGGCGTCATGAGCTCAGTACACATGACATGCGCCCGGCTCCTGCCTGTGTGTCTCCCGTAGAGCCGAGCCCGCGCTCGGCTGCTGGCAATCCCGTTTGCCCCGTGAGCCGGGCATGGGCTCGGCTCTACAGAGATTGTCCCTGCGACACCCGGTCGCAGCCCGCCGAACCACCCGCTTGACCAATGTCAAACCGCCCGCCGCCACGCGGGCGTATTCCTATGCAGGCCCCGAACACACCGGCGCTGCCGGCCTCTACAAGGACCCTCCGATGAGCTACTCCCCCGACAACGCCCAGCTCGTGAATGCGCTGCAGAACGTCATGGTGATCTCCACCACCGACCTGCAGGGCAACATCACCTACGCCAATGACCTGTTCTGCACGCTCACCGGCTTCGCCCGCGAAGAGCTGATCGGCCAGCCGCACAGCATCGTGCGCCATCCAGACGTACCCAAGGCCGTCTACAAGGACATGTGGGACACCATCAAGGCCGGCAAGACCTGGACCGGGATCGTGCCCAACCTCGGCAAGGGCGGCGTGCTCTACGTGGTCGATACCACCGTGCAGCCGCTGTTCGACACCGACGGCAACATCACCTCGTACATCAGCATCCGCCGCGTGGTGAACGACCTGATGCAGAACTACGACCTGGTCGAGTTCAGCAAGGAGAAGTTCGACGACTTCTACGAGGCCGCGTGAACGCTCTCCCGACCAGTACGCCCCTCAGCCGCCTGCTGGTGGGTTTTGCGTCCGAGTCGGGCAACGCCCGCGCCCTGGCCCAGCGCCTGGGCGCGGGCCTGCAGCCGCACGGGCCGCAGGTGCTCCCGTTCAACGACATCGACGTGGCCAGTCTCGGCCACGGCGATGTGCTGCTGGCGATTTCCAGCTCGTTCGGCGATGGCGAACCGCCGGCCAATGGCGAGCGGTTCTTCGAAACCCTGCGCCAGACCCCGACGCTGAGCGGCCTGCGCTATGCGGTGTTCGGCCTCGGTGATACCGGCTATCCCAGCTTCTGCGGCTTCACCAAGGCGCTGGATGCCGCGCTGAGCGAGCGCCAGGCGCAGCCGCTGCTGCACCGCGTGGATGCCGACCTGGGCTACGAGCTGTTCTTCCAGCAATGGCAGCCGGTGCTGGGCCAGGTGCTGGGTGGCGACCTCAGCGCTGGCCAGGACCTGCACCTGCAGGTCACCGCCTATGGCGAAGACAATGCCTTTGCCGCCCGCATTCTCGAACGCCGCCGCTTGAACAGCAGCGACCCGGCCGCCTGGCACCTGCAACTGGACATTGCCGGCAGTGGCATGGCCTACCGCGCGGGTGACACCCTGCACGTGGTGCCGGAGAACGATCCTGCCCTGCTGCAGGCATTGGCCACCTGGTACGGCGACACCGCCGCCGTGGCCGCCCTGCATGACCGCGAGCTGCGCCTGCTGAGCAAGGGCGTGCTGCGCGAACTGGCCAGGCTCAGCGGCAGCGAGGGATTGAAGGGCCTGTTGAAGGTCAGCCAGAAGCGCGAGCTGGACGCCTACCTGCATGGCCTGGACCTGCTGGACGTGCTGCAG
This sequence comes from Stenotrophomonas sp. YJH_SMC_122, assembly GCF_059369535.1. NCBI lineage: Bacteria > Pseudomonadati > Pseudomonadota > Gammaproteobacteria > Lysobacterales > Lysobacteraceae > Stenotrophomonas > Stenotrophomonas sp. YJH_SMC_122. The sequence continues at coordinate 72,376 of NZ_JCAFST010000014.1, forward strand.
GACCACGCCACGCCGGACGGCGTGCCGCTGGCCCGGCTGCGCGAGCTGCTGTCACCGCGGCTGCCGCGCGCCTATTCCATCGCCTCGCATCCGTGCGACGACCAGCTGAGCCTGTGCGTGCGCGAAGTGCACTACACCCTGCGCGGCCGCGAGCGCTTCGGCACTGCCACCGGCAGCCTGCTGCATGGCGGCGATCATGCACGCGTGTACTGCCGCTCCAACCCTGGCTTCCACCTGCCCGATACCGGCCAGGCACCGCTGCTGCTGGTCGGCACCGGTACCGGCATTGCACCGTTGATGGGCCTGATGCAGGAACTGCAGGCCAGCGGCTGGGCACGCGAGGTGCACCTGGTGTTTGGCGAGAAGCACAGCAAGCACGACTACCTGTACCGCGACCAGCTGCAGGACTGGCATACCCGGGGCGTTCTGGCTGGCCTGCATACCGCGTTCTCGCGCGATGGCGTCGAAAAGGTCTATGTGCAGCATGTGCTGCAGCAGCGTGCCGCCGAAGTGCGCGACGTATTGGCCCGGGGCGGGCATCTGTACCTGTGCGGCAACAAGCGCCACCTGGAAGGCGCGGTGCGCGAGGCCGTCGATGCCATCGGTGGCGAAGGGCGCTGGGACGCGCTGCGCGGTGAAGGCCGCACCCACTGCGAGTTGTACTGATCCATGACCAACGGACCGCACGGACCTTGAACCGGTAGAGCCGGCCTCTGTAGCCAACCATTGCCTGTGCATCACGGTAGAGCCGGCCGCTGGCCGGCTGCTCAGGATTCCGTGGTTGCCGGCCAGCGGCCGGCACTACCATCAGATGTGACCAACCATCGCCGGTGCGTCCATCACGGGTCAATTGCCGACGATGCGGCCGTCCACCATGCGCGCCACCTGCTGGCCGAACATGGCCACGTCCTGCGGATCATGGCTGATCAACAACAATGGGATGCCGGTCTTGTCCAGCACCGTTTCCAACTCCTGCCGCAGGTGCTGGCGCAGGTCATGATCCAGTGCGGAGAACGGTTCATCCAGCAGCAGCGCCTGCGGTTGCGTCACCAGCGCCCGCGCCAGTGCGGTGCGCTGGCGCTGCCCGCCGGAAATCTGCGAGGGCAGCAGATCGCCCACCGTGTCGATGCGGAAGGCGTGCAGCCACTGCTCCACCGCGTCGAAACGCTGGCCGATCCGAGGATTCAACCATCCCTTCTGCAGCCCGAACGCCACGTTCTGGCGCACGCTCAGGTGCGGGAACAGCGCATAGTCCTGGAACACATACCCCAGCCGACGGTGCTGCGGCGGCACGTCCACGCCAGTGGCCGCATCGAACACGGCCTGGCCTTGCAGGCGTACATGCCCCTGCCCTGGCCGCAGCAACCCGGCCACCGCCTTCAGGGTCAGGCTCTTGCCCGCTCCCGACGGCCCGGCCAGCACCACCTGCCGTTGCGTGCACTGCAGCGCGACGTCCAGCACGAATGCCTGGCCTGCGGCCTGCAGGCGGCGCTGCACGCGCAGGTCAAGCCACATCGCGCAGCTCCCGCCGACGCCCGCCTATCAGCCGCGCGGCCAGCAACAGGATCACGATGCACACCACCGAGGTCAGGATCACCAGCGCATTGGCCTTGCCGTCCTGGCCGGCCTGCACCGCCTCGTAGATGGCGATCGACAACGTCTGCGTCCGGCCCGGAATGCTGCCGGCCACCATCAGCGTCGCGCCGAATTCGCCCATCGCGCGTGCGAACGCCAGCAGCAGGCCGGCAAGAATGCCGCGCCACGCCAGCGGCAGCGTGATGCGGAAAAACACCGCCACTTCGGACACACCCAGCGTGCGTGCGGCCTGCTCCAACTGCCTGTCCACTTCCTCGAACGCCGCGCGTGCCGGCTTGAACACCAGCGGCAGCGAGGCCACCGCCGCGGCGATCACCGCGGCCTGCCAGGTGAACACCAGGTTGATGCCGAACCACGACTGCAGCCACGCGCCGATCGGGCCGTTGCGACCGATCAGCACCAGCAGGTAATAACCCAGCACCGTCGGTGGCAGCACCATCGGCAGGGTCAGCAGCGAATCCAGCAGCTCACGGCCAGGAAAGCGCCGACGCGCCAGCAGCGCGCCCAGTGCCACGCCCAGCAGCAGATTGATGGCGGTGGCCCAACCGGCCACCCTCAGCGACAACCCCAGTGCGCTCCAGTCCAGATCCATGCCTCAGGGCTTGCCGAATCCGTGTTTGGCCAGAATCGCCTGGCCCTGCGCCGAACGCACGAAGGCGGTGAAGCGCCTGGCTTCGGCCGGCTGCACGCTGGCCTTGGTCACCGCCAGCGGATAGGCGATGCGCCCGGAGACCGGCACCGCGAAAGCACGGCGTACCCGGTTCGGCATCGCCTGCGCATCAGTGGCATAGACGAAGCCGGCATCCACTTCACCACGCGCCACGTAGTCCAGCGACTGGCGCACGTTCTGCGTGGTGATGATCCTGCCTTGCACCGACGGCCACAGGCCGGCCGCTTCAAGCGCGCCCTTGGCATAGCGTCCGACCGGCACGCTGTCCGGGTTGCCCAGCGCGATGCGCTGCACGCCGGTGCCGGCCAGATCCTTCAGCGCGCGCGGCGGCGCCTTGGCCTGCGGCGGCACCACCACCCACAGCGCATTCACTGCGAACACCGCGCGGGTGCCGGCCGCCAGCAGGTTCTGCTGCTGGGCCTGGTCCATCGTGGTCTCGTCGGCCGACGCAAACACATCCACCGGTGCACCGCGGCTGATCTGCTGCAGCAACACGCCAGAGGCGGCGAAGTTGAAATCGACCTTGGTTCCCGGGTGTGCCTTCTCATAGGCCGCACCCAGTTCGCGGAAGCTCTCGGTCAGGCTCGAAGCCGCCGACACCGTCAGGTCGGCCGCCCAGGCCGGCACCATGGCCAGCAGTCCCAGCACCAACAGTCCAGCTCGCTTCATCGTCGGCTCCCGGCCAGGTTCAGTTCGGATCGGATTCGTCGGCCACCGCCAGCGCTGCCAGGCGCTCGGGCTGCAGCAACAGGATCTCGCGCTGCTTCACCGCGATGATCCCATCATCGCTCAGGCGGCGCAGCACGCGGCTGGCGGTTTCCGGCGCCATCCGCAGGTAATTGGCGATCTCGGTACGCGCCATCGTCAGGTTGAAGCGCGTGGCGGAAAAGCCGCGCCGCGCGTAGCGCTCGGACATGTCCAGCAGGAACGCGGCCATGCGTTCTTCGGTACGGTGGTTGGCGGCCAGGGTCGCGACCTTGCCGATCTCCGCGCTGAGCAGGCTGAACAGCTTGGCCTGCAGCCCCGGCATGCGGGTGGCCAACAGGCTGAGCTTGGGGAACGAGATGCGGCACAGGTGCACGGTGTCCAGCGCCACCGCATTGCAGGGAAAGCGTGAACCGTGGATCGCGTTGAGGCCGATCACTTCACCCGGCAGGCTGAAGCCCAGCACCTGCTCGTTGCCCTGGCTGTCATCGACGAAGGTCTTGACCATGCCCGCGCGCACCGCAGCAATCGAATCGAACGATTCGCCGGCGCGGAAAATGTAGTCACCCGCATGGAACGGACCGACATGGTCGACCAGCACGTGCAGATCGCCCAGTGCGGTCTTGTCGTAACCCTGCGACATGCATGCGTCGGAGAACGCACAGGTGCTGCAGAAGTGCAGTGCGTCGCCATCATCGGCGGCGGCGGGGTTGGGTGTGGCCCGGCCGAGACGGCCCTGCGAAGGCGGGATTGAAGACATCGGGGCAAGACTCAAGCGATGGCGGCCGCCGGCCGGAAGCATGCGGCCATCATACGCCACAGCAGGCGCCCTTCTTCGGCCAGGCGCAGCACGCGCGCATCCCACTGCGCCCAGCCGCGTGCCAGCAACGGCGACAACGCGGGCAGCTGTTCGGCGAAACATTCCTCGAACGGTTCATCGTTGCGCCACTCGAAGGCAGCCGCATCGAGGGCGTGGTCACAGGCGATGCTCTGCGCCACTTCGGCCACCAACCGCTCGTCCTCGGACAGGATCAGCCCGGCGGAGACTCCCATGTGACCCGCCTGCAGCCGCGCACGCCATTCGCCCAGTTCGTCCTCCAGCCGGTAGAACACCTCGCCGATCTGGCTGCAGGCGGACAGCCCAAGGCCGATGAAATCGCTGCGGTCGCGGCGTGGCACACCGGCAAGATCGCAATGGCGCTGGCCATCGCCCGGACCGTGCGGGTTCGGCAGATCGCCGCGCTGATAGTGATCGCCACCAATCGGTTCGTAACCCGCAGCGCGCAGCAGGCGCCAGGCCTGCAGCCAATGGACGGCCGAGGGGTGTTCCGGCAGCGCACACGGCGCCGGCAGCAGGATGCGCTCCGGCGCCTCGGCCAGCACCTCGTGCAGCCGTTCAATGAAGCCGGCGTCCTCGCTGCCGGGTACCCGCAACTGGTAGTAGCGCGCGGTGAAGCCCACCTGTCGCGCCTGTGCCAGCAGGGTCGGCCCCGGTGCATCGGCACGATCGATCACGTTCAAGCGGGTGCAGCCCACCGCACGCAGCTGCGCCGGCGCCAGCGCGCTGCCTGCGTCCAGCCGCACCTCCACCTGGGGCCGCGCCACGGTGCGCAGGTGCTGCGGCACCGCATCCAGCAGCTGGCCCAGCTGCGGCGGCGGCAACGTCTCGGCCAGCCCCAGCTGCAGCACCATCGCCACCACTTCACGGTCCTCGGCCAGCGCGTCGGCCTGCAGCCGCAGCGCCAGCAGCAAGGTATCCAGATACGCCTGCGGTGGCGCATCGCGTCCGCCACGGCCGGCCTGGAAGCCGAGCGTCAAGCCACGCGGAATCAGGTGCTCGTTGCTGGCGCGCACGGCGGCGCGCCACCCGCTTTCGCCAAAGCCGGTGCTGAACTGGTCAGCCGGCGGAAACAGCACGTGCCGGGGCTGCCGCAGCAATGCCGCCTGCAGCGCAGTGTCCTCGCTCTCGTCAACGTGGAAGCTCATGGCAGACATCTTCGGGCGTTCCTCTTCGCGTGGCCCTGATTGAAATCAAGCGCGGAGCATCTGATGGTTCCTGCCGGCCAGCGGCCGGCACTACCCCTGCACCCACCACTCGGTAGTGCCGGCCGCTGGCCGGCAGCACCCCTCACCCGCCGCGCACCCGATCAACGGACGCACGGCGCACCGTCCTGGTAGTGCCGGCCGCTGGCCGGCAAACACCTTCACCCGCCGCGCACCCGCTCGGCGGCGGCCGCATCGATGGCTTCGGGCAGATCGGTTTCGCGATCGATCTGCGGGAAGTGGCGGCGTTCCATGCGACGGATCGCAAAGTGCATCCACGCCAGTGCAGCCGCCACCAGCACGAACAGCAGCATGAAGCAGCTGCTCCAGATGCCCACCGCGTCATTCAGCGCGCCAAACACGATCGGCAGGATGAAGCCACCCAGGCCACCGATCATGCCGACCACGCCGCCCACCGCACCCACGTGCTTGGGGTAGTACACCGGAATATGCTTGTAGACCGCGGCCTTGCCCAACGACATGAAGAAGCCCAGCACGAACACCAGCACGGTGAACATCACCACCCCGATGGCCAGATGGAAGTGGATCGGGCCATGGATGCCCTTCACCACATACTCGGTATCCGGGTAGGCCAGCAGGAAGGTGCAGATGGCCGACACGCCAAAGGTCCAGTACATCACCCGGCGCGCGCCCATCCGGTCCGACATCCAGCCACCGACCACGCGGAACAGGCTGGCCGGGATCGAATAGCACGCCGCCAGCATGCCGGCGTGGCCCACGTCCATGCCATAGGCGCCCACCAGGTAGTGCGGCAGCCACAGCGCCAGCGCCACGAAGCCACCAAACACGAAGAAGTAATACAGCGAGAACCGCCACACCTGCAGGTTCTTCAGTGGCGCCATCTGCTCGGCGAACGGCACCGGCTTCACGCCTTCGCGACGGCGCTGCTCCAGCGACGGGTCTTCCTTGCTGAAGAGGAAGAACAGCACCGCCGTGACGGCCAGCGCAACGGCCCAGACCTTGGCGACCATGGTCCAGCCGGCCGCCACCATCACCAGCGGCGCCAGCAGCTTGGTCACCGCCGAGCCGATGTTGCCGGCACCGAAGATGCCCAGCGCGGTGCCCTGCTTGCTGGCCGGGAACCACTTGGAGACGTAGGCCACGCCCACCGAGAAGTTGCCGCCGGCGATGCCCACGCACAGCGCGGCAATCAGGAACTGGGTGTAGGTCTGCGCATAGGTCAGCATCCAGGTGGCCACTGCGCCACACAGCATCACCAGCACCATCACCTTGCGGCCACCGAATTGATCGGACCAGATGCCGAGGAAGACCCGGCTGACCGAGCCGGTCAGCACCGGGGTGGCGATCAACAGGCCGAACTGGGTGTCATTCAAGCCGAGCTGTTGACTGATCTGGATGCCGATGATCGAAAAGATCATCCACACCGCAAAGCACACGGTGAAGGCGAACGTGCTCAGCCACAGCGCACGTTGCTGCTGCCCGGCACTGGCGGGGGCAAGAGCCTGGTTCATGAATTCTCCTCGTTCAAGGGGGTTCAGCCGTTATCCGCTTCGGCTTCGATCTCATCCAGCCCGCGCACCGGGTAGCGTTCCTGCAGCTGCAGCAGGTAGGCCTGCACTTCACGCTGGCGCACCTGCAGCTCCAGGTAGTCACGCAGCTGCGGCAGCACCGCCTCGAACGGCTGCGGCTGGCCTTCCTCGCGGGCATCGACGCAGACCACGTGGTAGCCCCAGCGTGATTCCACCGGGAAACCGGCCAGGCCCTCGCGCAGGCGGAACACCTGGCGGTCGAACTCCGGCGTGGTCTGCCCGCGCTGCAGCCAGCCCAGGTCGCCGCCTTCGCTGCTGGATGGGCAACGCGAATGGCGCAAGGCGAGATCGGCGAACAGGTGCGGCGACTCCTTCAGCAGCCCGACCAGCCGCTCGCCCTCGGTACGTGCGGCGAAGCGCCCGGCCACGTCGTCGGCCGGCGCTGCCAGCAGGATATGGCGCAGGCGCACGCGGTCGGGCGAGCGGAAGCGCTCCGGGTTCTGCTCGAAGTAGCGCCGGCAGTCCTCATCGGTCGGCACGCGGTCTTCGATCGCATCTTCCAGCAGTTGCTGGATCAGCACTTCCTCGTCGCTTACCCGGTTGCCCTCCGGCGCCTGCAGCCCAAGCCGCTGCGCTTCCAGGCGCAGCAGCTCACGCACCACCAGTGCACGTGCCGCTTCAGCACGAGACTGCTCCGGGCGCATCGCCCGGTGGTGCTGCATCTCGCGGGCGATGTCAGCCTCGCTGATCGCGGTCTCGTCCACGAACAGCCGGCACGGTGCCGGCTGCCCGAGCGAGCGCGGCCCCTGTGCCGCCGCGTCATGGTGGTGCGAATGCGCCTCGGCGGGAACCGGTGCGGCGGAGTCGATCACGGTGATCGGCAGGAATTTCGGCAGGCTGCCCATGGCTTACTCCCGCGGACCGTAGCGCAGCGTGGCCTGGCGGCGGCGCACCACCTGGTAGGGCCGCCACAGGTAACTGATCGGAATGCTCCACACGTGCACCAGGCGGGTGAACGGCGCGATCAGGAACAGGGTCAGGCCCAGGAAGATATGCATCTTGTAGACCCAGCTGACGCCCTCGATGTAATCAGCGGCACCGGCACGGAAGGTCACGATGTGCTGCGCCCACTCGGCCAGCTGCACCATCACCCCTCCGTCCAGGTGGCCGGACGAGATGCGGATGCTGTACAGGCCCAGGCACAGTTGGGCGAACAGCAACACCAGCACCAGGGTGTCACCGAAGCTGCCGGTAGCCCGAACACGCGCATTGAACAGGCGGCGTACCAGCAGGATGCTGATGCCGATGAAGCACAGTGCGCCGAACACACCACCGACCACCATCGCCAGCATCTGCTTCTGCGACGAGGTGATGAAGTGCTCGTACACCGCGTGCGGGGTCAGCAGGCCGACCAGGTGGCCACCAAGGATGGCCAGGATGCCGATGTGGAAGCAGTTGCTGCCGATCCGCATGCCCTTGTCCGACAACATCTGGCTGGAGCCGGTGCGCCAGGTGTACATGGCCTTGTCATAGCGGGCCCAGCTGCCGATCAGCAGCACCGCCACGGCGATGTACGGGTAGTACTGGAAGGCGAATTGATGCAGGGAATAACTCATGGCTGGACCTCTCGATGCGAAGGACGGGCCGGCGAACGCACGGGCGGCTTGCAGTCTTCGGCGGGGGCTTCGGCACCAAAGCGCACCGCCTCCTCCTCCCACAAGCGGTCCATGGCCTCGGCGGTATCGTCGCGGACTTCCTCGCTGGCACGCTGGCGCAGCGCCTGCAGATCGGCCTTGCCGTCACCGGCTTCGACCAGGATCTCGAAAAGCACCCGGTGCGGCAGCTCACGCTCGGCAGAACGTGCCGCCAGCATCCCGGCGATATGGCCGATGTGGTGCAGCCACTCGCGGGCCTCGCTGCCGGGGCGATGGGCCAGGAACTCCAGCAGCAGCGGCAGGTAATCCGGCAGCTCGCGTGCATCCAGTTCGAACCCGTTGCGGCGGTAGGTTTCGACCAGATCGACCATGGCCTGGCCACGGTCGCGCGACTCGCCATGGATGTGCTCGAACAGCAGCAGGCTCATCGAGCGGCCGCGGTCGAAACTGGCCAGCCACGCCGCCTGCGCATCCAGCGCATCGGTGGCCAGCAGCTGCTGCACGAAGCTGCGCAACTGCTGGCGGCGGGCGGCGTTCAGCGCCGGGTCGTCACAGGCGGCGAGCAGTTCCTCGCCGTGCTCCCACAGTTCTTCGCGGGGGTAGTCCAGCAGCACCCCGACCAGCTTGAGCACGCTCATCACACCACCTCCTTGCGGCGGTGGTTCGGCCCCTTGTCCACCACGAAGGTGGTGCTCTTGCGCTGGCCGAACAGGTCGGCCGGGCTGTCACCATTGCAGCCGTTGCCGAAGGTGAAGCCGCAGCCGCCGCGCTCGCCGAAGGCGTCGTTGGCGTACTCGCGGTGGCCGGTCGGAATCACGAAACGGTCCTCGTAGTTGGCGATGGCCAGGTAGCGGTACATCTCTTCCACCTGGGCGATGCTCAGCCCGGTCTGCTCCAGCACCGCGGTGTCTTCCACGCCGTCCACGTTCTTGGCCCGGCGCCAGGCACGCATCGCCATCAGCCGCTCCAGCGCGCGTACCACCGGTGCCTCGTCACCGGCCGTCAGCAGGTTGGCGAGGTAGCGCATCGGAATGCGCAGCGACGCCACGTCCGGCAGCTCGCCGCTCATGCCCACGCGGCCACGCTCGGCGGCGGACTGGATCGGCGACAGCGGCGGTACGTACCAGACCATCGGAAGCGTGCGGTATTCCGGGTGCAACGGCAGCGCCAGCTTCCAGTCGATCGCCAGCTTGTACACCGGCGACTGCTTGGCCGACTCCAGCCAGCTGTCCGGGATGCCCTCCTTGCGCGCGGCGGCGATCACCGCCGGATCGTTCGGGTCCAGGAAGATGTCCAGGTGGGCCTGGTACAGATCCTTCTCGGCGGCCACCGAAGCGGCCTCGGCGATGCGGTCGGCGTCGTACAGCATCACGCCCAGGTAGCGGATGCGGCCCACGCAGGTTTCCGAGCACACGGTCGGCTCACCCATCTCGATGCGCGGGTAGCAGAAGATGCACTTCTCCGACTTGCCGCTCTTCCAGTTGTAGTAGATCTTCTTGTACGGGCAGGCCGACACGCACATGCGCCAGCCGCGGCACTTGTCCTGGTCGATCAGCACGATGCCGTCTTCCTCGCGCTTGTAGATCGCGCCCGAGGGGCACGCCGACACGCACGCCGGGTTCAGGCAGTGCTCGCACAGGCGCGGCAGGTACATCATGAAGGTCTTCTCGAAGGCGCCGTAGATCTCCTTCTGCACCTGGTCAAAGTTGTAGTCGCGCGAGCGCTTGCTGAACTCCGAACCGAGGATCTCCTCCCAGTTCGGGCCCCACTCGATCTTCTGCATGCGCTCGCCACTGATCAGCGAACGCGGGCGCGCGGTTGGCTGGTGCTGGCTGTCCTTGGCGGTATGCAGGTTCTGGTAATCGAAATCGAACGGCTCGTAGTAGTCGTCGATCTGCGGCAGGTCCGGGTTGGCGAAGATCTTGGCCAGCATGCGCCAGCGGCCACCCGCGCGTGGCACCAGCTTGCCGGCGCGGGTGCGCACCCAGCCGCCGTTCCACTTGTCCTGGTTCTCCCATTCCTTCGGGTAACCGATGCCGGGCTTGGTTTCCACGTTGTTGAACCAGGCGTACTCGACGCCCTCGCGCGAGGTCCAGACGTTCTTGCAGGTGATCGAGCAGGTATGGCAGCCGATGCACTTGTCCAGGTTCAGCACCATCGCGATCTGTGCACGGACCTTCATCACACCACCTCCTTCGCAGCCGCAGGAACAGCCTCACCCGTCGCTCCTGCGCGTCCTGCGCGTCCTGCGCCCGCGACACTCGAACTTCCTTGTTCATCGTCAAGCCAGTCGATCTTGTCCATCTTGCGCACGATCACGAACTCATCGCGGTTGGTTCCGCAGGTGCCGTAGTAGTTGAAGCCATAGGCCAGCTGCGCGTAGCCACCGATCATGTGGGTCGGCTTGAGCATGATGCGGGTCACCGAGTTGTGGATGCCGCCACGGGTGCCGGAAATCTCCGAGCCCGGCACGTTGATGATGCGTTCCTGGGCGTGGTACATCATCGCCATGCCCGGCATCACGCGCTGGCTGACCACCGCACGGGCGGCAATCGCGCCGTTGACGTTGAACAGCTCGATCCAGTCGTTGTCGACGATGCCGGCACTGCGCGCGTCATCCTCGCTGATCCACACGATGGGACCACCGCGCGACAGCGTCTGCATGATCAGGTTGTCGCTGTAGGTGCTGTGGATGCCCCACTTCTGGTGCGGGGTGATCCAGTTCAGCACGATCTCCTTGTTGCCGTTCGGGCGCTGGTTCAGCAGCGGCTCCACCGTGCGCGTGTTGACTGGCGGCCGGTAGCTCATGAAGGCCTCGCCGAAGTCGATCATCCACTCGTGGTCCTGGTAGAACTGCTGGCGACCGGTCACCGTGCGCCACGGAATTAGCTCGTGCACGTTGGTATAGCCGGCGTTGTAGCTGACGTTGTCGTCTTCCAGGCCCGACCAGATCGGCGAAGAGATGATCTTGCGCGGCTGCGCCTGGATGTCACGGAAACGGATTGCTTCGTGTTCCTTGCCCACCGCCAGATGCGTATGCTCGCGACCGGTGAAGGTGCCCAGCGATTCCCAGGCCTTCACCGCCACGTGGCCGTTGGTTTCCGGCGCCAGGTGCAGGATCACTTCGGCCGCGTCGATTGCGGTCGAGATGGCCGGGCGGCCCTGGCTTACGCCTTCTTCGTGCACGGTGTGGTTCAACTTGCCGAGGAACTCGACCTCGTGCTTCGTGTCCCAGCTCATGCCCTTGCCACCGTTGCCCTGCTTGTCCAGCAGTGGGCCGAGCGAGGTGAACTTGCGGTACAGGTTCGGGTAGTCACGCTCCACCACCGTCATCGACGGCATGGTCTGGCCCGGGATGGCCTCGCACTCACCCTTCTTCCAGTCGGCCACGCCGAACGGCATGCCCAGCTCGTTGGGGGTGTCGTGCAGGGTCGGCACCAGCACCAGGTCCTTCTCCACACCCAGCACGCCCGGCGCCATCTCGCTCACGGTGCGGGCCACCTCCTTGAAGATGTCCCAGTCGCTGCGCGATTCCCAGGCAGGATCCACCGCCTTCGACAGCGGGTGGATGAAGGGGTGCATGTCCGAGGTGTTGAGGTCGTCCTTCTCGTACCAGGTCGCGGTCGGCAGCACGATGTCCGAGTACAGCGCGGTGGTGCACATGCGGAAGTCGAGCGTGACCAGCAGGTCCAGCTTGCCTTCCGGCGCCTCGTCGCGCCACTTCACCTCCTGCGGCTTCACTGCGCCCATTTCGCCCAGGTCCTTGCCCTGCAGCCCGTGGCGCGTACCCAGCAGGTGCCGCAGCATGTACTCATGGCCCTTGCCCGAGGAACCGAGCAGGTTCGAGCGCCAGATGAACATCATGCGCGGGTGGTTCTGGCTGGCGTCCGGGTCGGCGAAGGCGAAGTCCAGCGAGCCATCCTTGAACTTGCCCAGCGCGTAGTCCGCCGGGGCCACGCCGGCCGCTTCGGCCTCGCGTACCAGCTGCAGCGGGTTACGGTCCAGCTGCGGGGTGCTCGGCAGCCAGCCCATGCGCACCGCGCGCAGGTTCAGGTCAGCCAGGCTGCCGCCGTACTTGCTGGCATCGGCCAGCGGTGACAGCAGTTCATCCACCTGCAGCTTCTCGTAACGCCACTGCCCGGTGTTGAAGTAGAAGAACGAGGTGCCGTTCATGTGGCGCGGCGGCTTGCTCCAGTCCAGCCCGAACGCGAGCGGCTGCCAGCCGGTCTGCGGGCGCAGCTTTTCCTGGCCCACGTAATGCGCCCAGCCGCCACCGGTCTGGCCCACGCAACCGCACATGATCAGCATGTTGATCAGGCCGCGGTAGTTCATGTCGTTGTGGAACCAGTGGTTCATGCCCGCGCCGACGATGATCATCGATCGGCCGTGGGTCTTGTCGGCGGTACGCGCGAACTCGCGGGCGATCTCGATCACCTCGGCGCGCGACACGCCGGTGATGCGCTCCTGCCACGCCGGCGTGCCCGGCACCATGTCATCGAAGCTCGATGCCACGTTGCCGCCGCCAAAGCCACGGTCGACGCCATACTGGGCCAGCAGCAGGTCGTAGACCGTGGCCACCAGCGTCTCGCCGCCATCGGCCGTGGCCAGCCGGCGCACCGGAATGTTGCGGTCCAGTACTTCTTCGGCCGGTGCAGCGGTCCAGCCATCGCTTTCAATGCCACCGAAGTACGGGAAGCTCACTGCCTCGATGCCGTCGTTGGCCTCGGACAAGCTCAGGCGCAGGCGCGTATCGGCGCCATTGCTGGCCTTCTCCTCGATGTTCCAACGACCCTTCTCGCCCCAGCGGAAACCGATCGAGCCGTTGGGCACCACGATCTGGCCGCTGTTCTCGTCGTAGGCCAGGGTCTTCCAGTCCGGGTTGTTGGCTTCACCCAGCCCGCCCAGCTCACTGGCACGCAGGAAGCGGCCCGCCACCAGGCGGCCATCGTCGCGACGCTCCAGACGCACCAGCATCGGCATGTCCGAGTACTGGCGGCAGTAGTCCTGGAAATACTGCGAGGGCGAATCAACATGGAACTCGCGCAGGATCACATGGCCGAAGGCAAAGGCCAGCGCCGCGTCGGTGCCCTGCTTGGGGTGCAGCCAGTGGTCGGTCAGCTTGGCCAGCTCGGAATAGTCCGGGCAGATCGCCACCGTCTTGGTGCCGTTGTAGCGCGCCTCGGTGAAGAAATGTGCATCGGGCGTACGCGTCTGCGGCACGTTCGAGCCCCAGGCGATGATGTAGCGACTGTTGTACCAGTCGGCCGATTCGGGCACGTCGGTCTGCTCGCCCCAGATCTGCGGCGAGGCCGGCGGCAGGTCGCAGTACCAGTCGTAGAAGGACAGGCAGGCGCCACCCAGCAGCGACAAATATCGCGCACCGGCGGCGTAGGACACCATCGACATCGCCGGAATCGGCGAGAACCCGACCACGCGGTCCGGACCGTACTGCTTCACCGTATACAGGTTGGAGGCGGCGATGATCTCGTTGGCCTCCTCCCACTGCAGGCGCACGAAGCCGCCCATGCCGCGGCGGGTCTTGTACGAACGCGCCTTCTCCTTGTCCTCCACGATGCTGGCCCAGGCATCGACCGGAGCCTTGCTCTTGCGCGCTTCGCGCCACAGGCGCAGCAGCGTGCCGCGGATCAGCGGGTACTTCAGACGGTTGGCGCTGTACAGGTACCAGGAATAGCTGGCGCCACGCGGGCAGCCACGCGGTTCATGGTTGGGCAGGTCCGGGCGCGTGCGCGGGTAATCGGTCTGCTGGGTTTCCCAGGTGACCAGGCCGTTCTTGACGTAGATCTTCCAGCTGCAGGAGCCGGTGCAGTTCACGCCGTGGGTGGAACGTACGATCTTGTCGTACTGCCAACGGGCGCGGTAACTGTTTTCCCAGTCACGGCCCTCGCTCTTGGCAAATCCATGGCCATCGGCAAAGGTCTGGGGGTCACGCTTGAAGAACTGCAAGCGATCGAGGAAATAACTCATCGGGGATCTCCCTTTGCAGACATCGGCATCGTGGCTGTGTGTGTCATCTGGCTGCGGTGCGTTTTCATGTCGTCAGCAGGGTGTCTCGGCACCGCGCCGGTAGTACCACCACCAGGTCACGGCCAGGCAGGTGACATAGAAAACAACGAATCCGTACAGCGCCATGTCGGGGCTGCCGGTCAACGTAATGGACGAGCCGTAGCTCTTGGGAATGAAGAAGCCGCCGTAGGCGCCGATCGCACCGGAGAAGCCGACCACCGCGGCCGATTCGATGCTGGCCTGGTGCGCGGCCGTGGCCTTGCCCTCGGCGTTGTCGTTGGCCGACCGGCGCTCATGCAGGGTGCGGAAGATCACCGGGATCATGCGGAAGGTGGTGCCGTTGCCGATGCCACTGAGCACGAACAGCGCCATGAAGCTGAGCAGGAAGCCATGGAAGTTGCCGGCCTGGCCATCGCTGGGCAGGAAATGCAGCACGCCGAACACTGCCGCGATCATCAGCGCGAACACCCAGAAGGTCAGGCGTGCGCCGCCCCAGCGGTCGGCCATGCTGCCACCCACCGAGCGCATCAGTGCGCCCAGCAGCGGGCCGATGAAGGCGTAGGCCAGCGGGTTCACGTCCGGGAACTGGCTCTTCACCAGCATCGGGAAGCCGGCCGAGAAACCGATGTAGGAACCGAAGGTGCCGATGTACAACCAGCACATCAACCAGTTGTGCTTGCGGCGGAAGATCACCGCCTGCTCGGAGAACGACGAGCGGGCACTGGTCAGGTCGTTCATGCCGAACCAGGCCGCGATGGCGCACAGCGCGATGGCCGGCACCCAGATGAAGCCGGCGTTCTGCAGGAACAGCGGCGCGCCCCCCTCCACTGCAGGCTGCGGTGCACCACCCAGCGCACCGAACACGCCCACGGTGATGACCAGCGGAATCACCGCCTGCGCCACCGACACGCCCACATTGCCCAGGCCGGCGTTCAGGCCCAGCGCCAGGCCCTGCTTCTGCTTGGGGTAGAAGAAGGAGATGTTGGACATCGACGACGAGAAGTTCGCGCCACCGAAGCCACACAGGATCGCGATGGCCACGAACACCCAGTACGGGGTGGCCGGGTCCTGCACCGCAAAGCCGAGCCAGAGCGTCGGCGCCAGCAGCGAGGCGGTGGACAGCGCGGTCCAGCGGCGGCCGCCGAAGATCGGGATCACGAACGAATAGAAGATGCGCAGGGTCGCGCCGGACAGGCTGGGCAGCGCCACCAGCCAGAACAGCTGGTCGGTGCTGAAGTTGAAACCGATCTTCGGCAGGCTGATCGACACCGCCGAGAACAGCACCCAGACCGAGAAGGCCAGCAGAAGCGAGGGGATCGAGATGACCAGGTTGCGGGTGGCGACCCGCTTGCCGGTGCGCTCCCAATAGCCGGGGTCCTCCGGCGTCCAGTCGCTGATGACGCGACCGGGACTGGCAGTGCTGCGGACAACAGGATCGCTACCGACGGTCATACATGGCTCCAAGGCTGTGGAATGACGTGGGTACTGCGTTTCAAGTTGTGACCCGTCGTCATGCAGCCATTAGGCCGTGCAGCACGGACGACGGGGTTGATCTGGATCAATCAAGGGCCGGTTTCCACCCTGCCCCTGACAAATGTCAAACCGATGAAGCGGTGCTGCGGCGGGTCACCCCGCGCTGGCGCACGCTGTCGCGCACGTCCACATCGAACTGCAGCTGAAGCTGGCTGCCATCTTCCAGGGCAATCTCGAATGGCAGGCCATCGCGGCACGGCAGCCGTCCCGCCAAGGCCTCGACGGCCGGGCGCGGCAGTACCAGGCGACAGAAGTTGCCACCATCGAGCAGCACCGGCTGCTCGCCGCCATGCAGCGACACCGCCATGCCCCAGCCCTCGATACCGCCGAAGCGGGTCATGTTCTCGACCGATTCACCGGCCAGCAGGCGCGCCAGTTCGGCCTCGTCCAGGCGAAGCCGTACCGATTGGTCCTGCAACTGCACTTTCATGACGCAACATCCTCCCATTGTTCGGGGGTATTGCAGTTGACCAGGCAGGCTTCGTCAACGCTTTCCAACGCCAGCACGTGCATCTGCAGGCGACGCTGGAAAGCCTGTACCGAGCGGGTCCCTTCTGGATCATCCAGCATCGCGGCCAGCACGCTACGAGTGGCATTGTCCACATTCAACAGCATGGGAAAGGGATGCCCGTCAAAGATCGTGCATGCGCCCATACCCACCCCAGCCAGCCGTTGCAGCAGCCGTGGTGCCAGCAACGGCGTGTCCACCGCCACCACCCAGGCCTGGCCATCGGGCATTTGCTGCATCACGCTGTGCAACCCACCCAGTGGGCCGCAGCGCGCAATCTGATCGGGGATGCCACCGAAGGCCGGATAGTCACCGCTTACCCATACCCGTTCGGCACCAGCCTGCATCAACAGGCCCCGCATGTGCTCCAGCAGCGTGCGGCCCTGCCACGGCAGCAGTGCCTTGTCGCGGCCCATCCGGGTGGACAGGCCACCGGCCAGCACGATGCCGTTGATGCTCATTGCAGTAGAGCCACGCAATGCGTGGCTGCGCCGGCCGGATGCATGGGAAAGGCCCCATCCACGCATGGCGTGGATCTACTGAATCCCATGGCCGCCCGAATGCCCCGCAGTAGAGCCACGCCATGCGTGGCTGCGCCGGCCGGATGCGCGGGAAAGCCCTCATCCACGCATGGCGTGGATCTACTGAACCCCGCGCTGCCCTGAAGGGTGGGGTCAATGCCCGTGGTCGTGCGCATGATCATGGGCATGTGCGGGTTCGCTGTCCGCGTGACACAGGCTGCAGCCCTCGCTCCACTCGCTGTCGCCGTCCTCGTAATGCTCCTGCTTCCAGATCGGGCACTGGTGCTTCACCACCTCGATCAACTGCCGGCAGGCGCGGAACGCCTCGTCACGGTGCGGGCTGCCGGCGGCCACCACCACCGCCACATCACCAATGCCCAACCGGCCCTTGGCATGGGCCACATACAGCTTCAGCTTCGGACCGAACGTCGCCTCGACCTCTGCCGCCAGGCGCTTGAACTCGTTCAACACCAGCGGCTCGAACAGGTCGTAGGTGATCCCGGTCACCGGCCGGCCGATGTTGACGTCGCGCACCTTGCCGATGAACACGTCGATGCCGCCGAAGCCCGGATCGGAGACCGCAGCGATGCCCTCGGCCGGATCGATCGCCGCCTGCGCGCGGTCCACCACCTTCGCGATGATCTTCTCGCTCATCGCTCAGCCCCCGCTCACCGGCGGCAGGATCGCCACCCGGCCATCGTCGGGCAGCGGCTCGTGGTCGCGCAGCACGCGTTGCTGATCGGCGAACGCCGAATAATCCAGCAGGCCGGCACGGAAACCCGGCCAACGCACCGGCAGCAACTCGCGCAGCGCCTGGCGCAGATCGGCCACGGTGCCACCGGCCACATCCACGACGATCTCGCGGCTGGCATCCAGATCGGAAAACGCACCGAACAACTGCAGATTCACCTGTTTCATCATGACTCCTGGCTCACCAGCTGCACCGGTTCGTGGTGACCCCAGCCTTGCACGCGCACGAAGGTGCCAGCGCTGGCCAGGTCTCCCTCGGCCTCCAGCACCACCCAGGCGTTGGCCTGCAGCATGGACATCAAACGGAACGACTCCTGCCCGGACAGCACGCGCGCACTCAGGCGCCCCTGCCCGTCCATTTCCACCCGCGCACGCGCGTGGAAGCGCAGGCCCGGCGGCTTGCGCACGTCGGCCTGCAGCGGCAGCTGCAACATGACTTCCGGCGCCAGCCCCAACAGACGGCGCAGCACCGGCTCGACGAAGAAGCGCTGGCCCACGGCAGCGGAGACCGGGTTGCCCGGCAGGCCGAAGTACAGCGCACCATTGGGCAGCACCGCGAACAGCAGCGGCTTGCCCGGGCGGATCGCCACCTTGTGGAACACGATGCGCGCACCACGGCCGCGCAGCGCATCGGGAACGAAATCGTAGCGGCCAGCCGACACCGCGCCGGTGCTGATCAGCACCTGCGCGCCAGCGGCCAGCGCTTCATCCAGCACCCCATTGAACGCGGCCACGTCGTCGCCCACCGTGCCCTGCCAGACAACCTCGGCACCGGCGGCCTGCAGGCGACCGACCAGATACGGCCGGTTGCTGTCACGGATCTGCCCGGACTCCAGCGTCTGCGCCGCCTCGGTCACCAGCTCCTTGCCGGTGGCGATCACCGCAGCCTTCGGCCGTGCCACCACCGCCACCTGGCCCACGCCGATGGCATGCAGCAGGGTGCGCGCATTGATATCCAGCACCTGCCCGGCCTGCAGCACGCGCTCGCCTTCGCTCACGTCCTGGCCGCGCAGGCGCACGTGCTGGCCCGGCTTCACCGATGCCTTCAGGGCGATGCGGGTCGGGCGTCCCTCCTCGCTGGCGAGGATGTCCACGTTCTCGACCGGTACCACCGTATCCAGCCCCGACGGCATGCGCGCACCGGTCATGATTTCCCAGGCACCCTCGCCGCCCTCGGCGCCGGCATCGCCGGCTGCCTGCCAGCCCTGCACCGCGAATTCGGTACCGGCCTCGAATGTCGCGCCGTTGGCGCGCAGCGCGAAGCCGTCCATTGCCGAATTGTCGAACGGCGGCAACGACTGCCCGCTGTGGATGTCACTGGCCAGGGTACGGCCGCCGGCCTCATGCAGCGGCAGGCGCTCGGCCGGCAGCGGCGTGGCCGCGTCCAGCAGGTGCTGCAAGGCATCGCTGTAGGCAATCATCAGTGGCCACCACCCTCGACCATCGCCAGGGCGTGGCCCAGTACCGGCGCCAGGATGTCCAGGCACTGCGCCGCCGCCTTCGGGCTGCCGGGCAGCGCGAACGCCAGCATGTTGCCCAGCTGCACCACCTCGGCGCGGCTCAGCCAGGCCATCGGCGTGTGCTGTGCACTGAGTGCCCGCACCATCTGCGCCAGGCCATGCACCGGCCGCGCATTCAACGAACGCAGCGCCTCCGGGGTCAGGTCGCGCGGGCCCAGCCCGGTACCGCCGGTACACAGGCACAGGCGCACGCCCTCGGCGGCCAAGGCCTGCAGGCGGCCCGCCAACGGCTCGATGCCATCGGGCAGTACCTCGGCGGCTACCACCTCGCCCCCCAGCTTCTTCAGCCCGATCACCAAGGTCGGGCCGGAGACATCTTCATAAATGCCTTCGCTGGCGCGATCGCTCAGCGTGATCACCGCGCAGGCCGCGCCCTCCAGGCCTTTCGGCGCACGCGGCTTGAAACGCGCGCGCTCAGCATCGTCCATGCCGTCGGGGTGCAGCCAGACACCGCGCTTGCCGCCTTCCTTGAACAGCAGGCGGATGCCTTCGATGCGCAGGGCCGGTTCCACCGGCTTGCTCAGGTCGTACAGGGTCAGCAGCGCCGCGTTGACGCCGGCCAGTGCCTCCATCTCCACGCCGGTGCGCGCCTCGCTGGCGCACTCGCACCACACGCGGATCGCCTGCCGCTCCGGCACCGGCGCGCAGAACACCTGCACCAGTTCCAGCGGCAGCGGGTGGCACAGCGGCATCAGCATCGACGCCATCTTGGCGCCCTGCAGGCCGGCAATCTCGGCCATCACCAGCGCATCGCCCTTGGGCAGGCGGCGCTCGACAATCAGCGGATAGGCCACCGGACCGGCATGCAGCTCGCCCACCGCCACCGCACGACGGCGGCTGATGCGCTTGTTGCGGACATCGGCCATGTGGAAGGCCGCGTTCAATTCCCCACTCATCGTGTTGCTCATCCTCCGATGGAGGCCAGGTGCGGGGTCAGCCCGGTCTGGCCCTGGTGCAGTCCATGCCCGGCCGCTTTCAGGCCAAGCTGGGTGGTGATGCGTGCCAGCAGCGCGTCGTGGTCCTCATCGCGCTGCAGCAGCGGGCGCAGCGGCACGCCAAACTCGCCGAACAGGCACAGCCGCAGGTCGCCCTTGGCGGTCACCCGCAGGCGGTTGCAGCCCTTGCAGAAGTCACGCGAATACGGGGCGATGATGCCGATGCTGCCGCGATGGTCGGGGTGGCCGAACTCGCGTGCGGGGCCGGCATCGGCGGCGCGCGGCCGCTCGTGCCAGCCAGCGGCCAGCAGCTGCTCGATCACCACGTCGGCACGCAGGTGGTGGCGCGGGAAATAGGCTTCGTTGTCGCCGGTGCGCATCAGTTCGATGAAGCGCACGCTGAAGGGCCGGTCACGCAGGTAATCCATCCACTGCGGCAGCTCGTCGTCGTTCAGGCCACGCAGCAGCACCGCGTTGAGCTTGATCGCCGGCAGGCCCAGCGCCTGCGCCAGGGCCAGGCCCTGTTCGATCTCCGGCAGGCGGTCATGCCCGGTGATGGTCTTGAAGCGTTCGCGCTGCAGGCTGTCCATGCTCACGTTCAGCGCGGTCAGGCCGGCCCGGTGCCACCCTGGCAGGCGCCGCGACAGCAGCGTGCCGTTGGTGGTGATGGCCACCTTGCGGATGCCCGGCACCGCTGCCACGGTGGCGATGATCTCGTCCAGATCCTTGCGCAGGCTGGGCTCACCGCCGGTCAGGCGGATCTTGCTCATGCCCAGCGCGGCAAATGCACGCACCAGCCTCGCGATTTCATCCACCTGCAGGAAGCGCGGGCGGCCATCGGCCTGGTAACCGTCGGGCAGGCAGTAGCTGCAACGGAAGTTGCAGGCTTCGGTCAACGACAGGCGCAGGTACGGAAAGCTGCGTCCGAAACCGTCGGTGAGTTGGCTCATGGCTGGTCCACCTTGTTGCTCCACCGTCTTGCCTGTGCCCGGAACGGCCCGGATACCCTCGCCTGCTGGAACGATTGCCAGAGTACGCGGCCTTCAGTTCCATGGGCATGACTTAAATCAATCGTCTTCGGCCCCGCGCGGCAGGCGTTGTGGCAGCATGCGGCTTTCCGTGCAGCGGGCGTGTGACAACCCTCATGATGATGAACGATTTCCAGCAAATGCTGCATGCCGCTGGCGAGCAGGCTGAACCGCAACGCCTGCTGTTCGTATTCGTGCGCGCCGAGCTGCCCGAATCGCCCACCGGTGACCAGCGCGACCGGCATGACCGCCGCGAGGGCGGCACCCTGTCGCCGGTGCTGTGCGTGGACAAGCTGCCGGCCGAGGTGCCCAGCTTCCAGGCACTGGCGACCGAGTCGACCACCACCGGCGTCGACTGGGACCTGGTGTTCGTGGCGGCGCTGGACGGCCGTGGCGGTTTCGCGCCCAACAGCGACGAAGCCGCGCGCCCGCTGAAGCTGATGGTCAACGCCATCCATGACGGTCAGATCGGCCGCTTCGCCGCCTTCGACCGTGGCGGCGAGCCCGTTCAGTTCTATTGAGCCACCAGCTGCAGGGTCAGGAAGAAGATCACCAGCACGGTGTTCAACCCCCAGGCGACGGTCAACCCGCGCGCCGCCACGCCCAGGTTGGGGTTGTGCGCGGTGGGCGCCGCCCGCCAGACCGCCGGGATGATCCAGCCGGTATAGAGCAGCAGCACGGCAAATACCCCCAGCAGCAGCGTGGTGCGCTGGTTGGCCAGGGCCCAGAGGGCTACCGCCCACAGAATGTTGCTGGGAATGACGCCCTGCAGCCAGAACACACTCCACAGGCGGGAACGGCCCTGGGTGTCGGGGGTGGGGTGCAGCGAAGCGGTCGCGGTCATAAGTCTCCTTCTGGTTAGGAAACGTGCTGAACAAGCCTGCGCTTGGTGGCTGGGAACGTCAACCCGAGTCGCACGTCACGCTTTGACGCCTGTAGCGGCGGGCCATGCTCGACTCAGGCCCTTCCCTTCAGAGCCTGTCGTCATCGCCCCTCGCCCCTTGCTCCCTAACGTCCCCCAACCTCGACATCTGTCGCAGATTGCACGGTGCGGGCGGATCACCGCGCCAGCCAGCACTGGCGGTGCTTAACAGCGTGGGAGAATGCCGAAAGCGTCTCCAATCGAGTGATGTTTGCAACTCTTCTGATTGGCATTGCACAGCGCCAGGGGCTCAGATGGCGTGCCACCGGAAAAGGGTGGCCGGGTTTCGAATCCCGAGTTGGTCCTGAGTGATTGCGCTTGCCAGTCGGCGTCCACATTCCGTGGCGCCGGCTGGCAATCCGTCTGCCGGCTATGGCGGGCGGTGCGTGGGGGCGTTCGCGCCCACCGGCTTGGGACCAACCCGGATTCGAACCACGTACCGTCCGCCACTTTTATGGGTGGCGGCTACCGATTGCCCTGCACGGAGCCTTGCCATGAACGAATCGGACTTCCCGCATCTGCACGCTTATCGCAACACCGCCGGCGACGACGGTTCGCCACCGGCTGCGCCTGCTGTGGACAGGAACACCTTCATTGCCAATCTCCACCGCATCGGCTCCGGTGCGGCGGCCGACGGACAACCCTGGCCGGAGCGTCACCAGCTGCCCGGCCGCTGCCTCGCCCTGGCCGACGCCGATTGCGCGTTGACCGGGTTGCGGGTAGTGCTGGAAATGCTACTGGCAGCGGAACGCACCCGCCAGAACGGCGAACCGGAAGAGTACGTGGGCGACCGGGTGATGGAGGGGTTGGTCATGGCCTGCCAGTCGTTGTGCGCGCAGGCGGTGGTGCGGTTGCAGCCCGAAGGGTAACGGCCATCTGCCATGCCATTCAGCGAGGATCGCTTCCCGCCCGACACGCCGTCGGCGCAGCGCCCTTGTCCGGGGGAACCACATGTACATTCCAGCGATCTGCCAAAGCGCGTTCGACGCGGACAGAAAATGACCGTGCCTGGGCGCGCATCTTCCCTTCAGAAAAGCCGACAGCTATCTCGAAGCGATCCAATCCGAGATTCCCCGCCTCCAGTCCAGAGCCATCTTCCCGCTTCACTCCGACGTAGATGACGGGGCGCTTCATGTCCACCTTTGCCCTGGCAAGCTGGCGATCCAATTCAGCGCTGCCATCAAAGAACTGCATTCCTTCGTCCTTGGCGATAGAGCTGAGGGTCTGCTTGAACCGATCCACGCCCTCTTGGTCATGCACGCAGAACTGGATCATCTTGAAGGGCCGCTTTCCTAGAGCCCATGTGATCTGGCCCCCCGTCAGCGGACGCCAAGAAGCGATACTTTGATCGCACTTGGAGGCCCCTTATGTCCCGTATCACCCGTCGTAGCTACACCGATGAGTTCAAGCACCAAGCCGTGGAGTTGGCCGAGTCGCTCGGGCCG
>NZ_JCAFST010000015.1:0-87362 GCF_059369535.1 Stenotrophomonas sp. YJH_SMC_122
ACATTCTCGCCAGAAAGCTGGCCAGGATCGCTTGGGGCGTCTTCAAGAGCGGCCGGGACTTTGACCCGGCCATGCTGAAAGTGGGTCAAACCTGCTTCCAGCAGGCTTGACCACGAACATAGGATCTCGGCTCTACAGAATGGCCGGTCAGCCGAGCTTGGCTCGGCTCTACGTGGTGATATGGAGCGGCCTTACGCGTCGCGGTTGCCGCGACGCATCACACGCTGCTTCTCGATCGCCCAGTCGCGGTCCTTGGCGGCATCGCGCTTGTCATGGGTCTGCTTGCCCTTGGCCAGCGCGACTTCGAGCTTGATCTTGTTCTTGCTCCAGTACATCGCAGTGGGCACGATCGTGTAGCCATCGCGCTCGACCTTGCCGATCAGCTTGTCGATCTCGTTCCGGTGCAGCAGCAGCTTGCGCTCGCGCCGGTCATTGGCCACCACGTGGGTGGAGGCCTGGATCAACGGGGTGATCTGTGCGCCGATCAGGTAGATCTCGCCGCGCTTCACATAGGCGTAGGCGTCGATGATGTTGCCGCGGCCTGCGCGGATCGACTTGACCTCCCAGCCCTGCAGGGCGAGACCGGCCTCGAACCGTTCTTCGATGTGGTACTCGTGGCGGGCACGCTTGTTCAACGCGATGGTTTTGTTGGCCGTCGCGCTCTTTGCTTTATCCTTGCCGCTGTTCTTGCTCATTTCCGTATTGTCTCCGATTCGGGCCCGCCCGGTCGATTGCCGAAACGTCCTGTATTCATGCCTACTATCCGCCGCAGCGCCCTGGTCGAACATTCGGCCGCGCGCATGTTCGACCTGGTCAATGATGTCCAGGCCTATCCGCGCCGTTTCCGCTGGTGCTCGGCTGCCCAGATCCTTGAGGAGGGCGAGGACCGCCTGGTGGCGCGACTGGACCTGGGCCTGGGCTCGTTCAGTACCTGGTTCCAGACCGAAAACACCCTGCAGCGCCCGCACAGCATTGATATGCAGCTGCGCGATGGCCCGTTCAAGCAGCTGCACGGCCGCTGGGAATTCCATGCGCTGGCCGAGGATGCCTGCAAGGTCACCCTGACCCTGGAGTTCGAACCCAGCTCGCGCCTGCTCGGTCCGGCGCTGGCGATCGGCTTCCAGGGGCTGGCCGATCGCATGGTCAACGATTTCGTCCGCGTCGCCGACGAGGGCTGAGCGATGATCGAAGTCGAGGTGGTCCTGGCCTGGCCGCAGCGGCTGCTGTCGTGCCGCCTGCAGCTGGAGGAGGGGGCCACCGTCGCCGATGCTGTCGCGGCGGCCGCACTGGACGGCAGTGCCGATTGTCCCGCCGTCGCCGTGCATGGCGTACTGGCGCGCCCGCAACAGGTTCTGCTGGACGGCGACCGCATCGAACTGCTGCGCCCGCTGCTGGCAGATCCGAAGGACAACCGCCGGCGTCGCGCGCTCGGCGGCTGATCCCGGCAACCCGTCCCTGCGGACGGGGTTGGGCGATTAACGGCCCTTCTTCTTCTTGTCCTTCGGCAGATTGCGGCCGAACTGGCGCACGGTCTGCTGGGCCAGGGCCTTGTCGTTGCCCGGGAAGTAATCGCCTTCCCAGCGGGTCACGGCGTCATTCTCGAAGAACACCACGAAGTTCTTCACTTCGGTACGGCCCAGGCGGTTCACGCGCTGGCTGGAGGTGTAGTCCCAGCGCTGGGCGTGGAACGGGTCGGGAATGGACGGGGTGCCCAGCAGCGCGGTGACCTGCTGCTTGCTCTGCCCGACCTGCAGCTTGGCCACGGCATCTTCCCGGATCAGGTTGCCCTGATAGATGGGTTGCTTGTAGATGATGCCGCACCCGGTGGTGGACAGGGCGACGGCGGCGACCAACAGGAGATTGCGCATCGGGAATGGCGGTTGGGGAAATCAAACCGATGATACACTCCCGGCGTGCCACCGCGACCCAATCCGAGGCAGCTGGCGCTAAATCGCCAATGAACGGAGACCTATGGAAACCCACGACCTGCGTAAAGTCGGCCTGAAGGTGACCCATCCGCGGATGCGGATCCTGGCGCTGCTCGAGCAGCGCAATGCCCAGCACCACATGACCGCCGAAGACATCTACCGCCAGCTGCTGGAGCATGGCGACGAGATCGGCCTGGCCACGGTGTACCGGGTGCTGACCCAGTTCGAGGCCGCCGGCCTCGTGCTCAAGCACAATTTCGAGGGCGGCCAGGCGGTCTACGAACTGGACCGTGGCGGCCACCACGACCACATGGTCGACGTGGACAGTGGCAGGATCATCGAGTTCGAAAGCCACGAGATCGAGGAGCTGCAGCGCAAGATCGCCGCAGACCATGGCTACGAGCTGGAAGAGCACTCGCTGGTGCTGTACGTGCGCAAGAAGCGCAAGTAAGCCGTTCCGGCCAGCTGGATGCGACGGAACCCCGGGCCTGCCCGGGGTTTTTCGTTGATGGGGTCAGAGCCCTTTCCCTTCAGGAATGGGATCCGGCCCCTTGCGGCCCAGCAGGATCTCCAGGTCCACCGCTTCAGCCATGGCCCGGTTGCCGGCGTCACCCGGGTGGAGGTGGTCGCCGGAGTCGTAGGCGGCGGCCATCCGTGAGGGATCGGCCGGGTCGCGCAGCGCCGCGTCCAGGTCGATCACTGCGTCGAACGGGCTGTCCGTGCGCAGCCAGGCATTGATCCGTTGGCGCAGGGCATCCTTGTCCGGGTGGTAGTAGTCGTCCAGTGGCGTGCCGGGCAGGGCGTCGGCAAACGGCGGCAGGGTGGCGCCAATGATCCGCACGCCACGATGGCGGGCCTGTTCTGCCAGCGCGCGATACCCCGCCTGCAGTTCGGCCAGCGTGGGCCGGGCCTGGTTCCGGGCGAACGCAGTGCCAGGCCAGCTGATGTCATTGATGCCGATCAGCACGATCACACTGGATACCGCAGGCTGGTCCAGCGCGTCGCGCCGGAAGCGCGCCAGGGCGGATTCACCCATGCCGTCGCGCAGCAGCCGCCCCCCGGAAATGCCGGCGTTCACCACGGCTATGCCCCGCGCTGCCAGGCGTGCGGCCAGATGATCGGTCCAGCGCTGGTCCTGGTCGAGGCTGGCGGTGGCACCGTCGGTGATCGAATCCCCGATCACCACCACGCTGCACGCGTCGGCCTCGACGTCAATTCCGGTCAGCAGCAGGCGGGCGGTGGTGCTGCTGGCTGCGCTCAGGGCCTGGGCCCGGCTCTGGTCGCCGGGGGCGATCCAACTGGTCTGGCGGCCTTCCCAATGGAACGTCTGAACGGTTGCCGGCCCCGGCACAAAGACGCTGACCTGCAATGCCTGGCGGTCATCCGTGGCCAGCGGGAGCGGATCGCTCAGCTGTTCCTGAGCGGGCCCGATCAACACCCCGGGCTGGCCGCCGAAGCTGAGCGGTTGCGGGATGGCGCCCGCGTGTGCGGCCACGCTGGCCGCCCCGATCCGCAGCGGCTGGGTGCCGTAGGCATTGCTCAGCCGCACCCGCAGCCGCGGGCCGCCCAGGCTGATGCGCGCCGTCTGGCGGAAGGTCTGGTCCTGCAGTGTGCCCGGGACCAGGGTCGGGAACAGGAAATCCGCGTTCCAGACCGGCTGCGGGCTGGCCTGCCAGCTGGCGACCCAGTGCGGGGCGGATGCGGCACTGGCGGCGCCGGACACGGCGAGCAGGGCGGTTGCGGTGAGCTGGCTGAATCGGTTCATCGGGCGGTCCCGAGTGGAGGGACCGCCATGGTGATTCCGAGCTTATCTGTGAACTAGACTGCGCATGGACAATCATCTGTGAACTGGATTCATTGCCATGGCGCGACCCGACATCAACCGATCCGGCGAACTGGAAGTGTTCGTGCGGGTGATCGAGACCGGTGGATTCTCCGCCGCCGCACGCACCCTGGACATGACGCCGTCAGCAGTGAGCAAGCTGGTGGCCCGGCTGGAGCAGCGGCTGGGTACGCGCCTCCTGCAACGCTCGACCCGCCAGCTGCAGCTGACCCCGGAAGGCTGCGCGTTCTACGAGCGTGGCCTGCGCGTGCTGGCCGACCTGGAGGAGGCCGAGCGTTGTGCCAGCGCCCATGCCGAGCCGCGCGGGCGGCTGCGGGTCAACTCCAACGTGCCGTTCGGCCGCCATTTCCTGTTGCCGCTGCTGCCGGCGTTCCTTGAGCGCAATCCGCAGGTGGGCGTGGACCTGACCCTCAACGACGAGGTGATCGACCTGCTGGAGCAGCGCACCGACGTGGCAGTGCGGGCCGGGCCGCTGAAGAGCTCCAGTCTGGTGGCGCGACGGCTGGGCGCGACGCGGATGATGATCGTGGCTGCGCCAGCGTACGCGCAGCGGCATGGCCTGCCGCGCACCGCGGAGGAACTGCAGTCGCACAACCGGCTGGACATCGGCCATGCGCGTGCGATGCAGGGGTGGCCGCTGCTGCAGGAGGGGCGCGAGCGGATGCTGCTGCCCAGTGGCAATGCCCGTGCCAGCAACGGCGATGCGCTGCGCCAGCTGGTGCTGGGAGGGCTCGGCATGGCGCGGCTGGCGGCATTCCAGGTGCAGGAGGACATTGCTGCCGGGCGCTTGCTGCCGGTGCTGGAAGAGGCCAATCCCGGTGATCTGGAAGAGGTGCACGCGGTGTTCCTGGGGCAGGGCGGTTACCTGCCGCTGCGGGTGCGCGCGTTCCTCGATTTCCTGGTGGAACAGGTCGATCTGACGCAGCCACGGGGGTAGTGCCGGCCGCTGGCCGGCAACCCCATGATCTTCATCCACCCGCATCGGGATGCCGGCCAGCGGCTGGCACTACCGTGCGGAAGCCGAGCCAATGCCCGGCTCGGCCGGCGTTACACCTGCAACAGCTTGCGGGCGGCGGCCCGCGCTTCCTTGCTCACTTCCACGCCGCCGAGCATGCGCGCCAGCTCTTCCTCGCGCGCCTTATTGTCCAGCTTTTCCACTGCGCTCTGGGTCATGCCTTCCACCGGGGCCTTGCTGACCCGGTAATGGGCGTGGCCCTTGGAGGCGACCTGCGGCAGGTGGGTCACGCACAGCACCTGGCGCTTCTCGCCGAGCGCGCGCAGCTTCTGGCCGACGATGTCGGCCACCGCGCCACCGATGCCGGAGTCGACCTCGTCAAACACCATGGTCGGCACTGCATCCAGGTCCAGCGCGGCCACTTCGATGGCCAGCGAGATACGTGACAGTTCACCGCCCGAGGCCACCTTGCGCAGGGCGCGCGGCGGTTGGCCGGCGTTGGCCGCCACCAGGAACTCGACGCGCTCGGCACCCTGCGGGTCGGGCTTGCCGCTGTCCTGCGGCTCCAGTTCGATCAGGAACTGGCCGCCGCCCATGCCGAGCTCGGCGATGATGCCGGTGGTGGTGGCCGACAGTTCGGCAGCGGCGCTGCGGCGGCTGGCGGTCAGCACTTCAGCCTGTACGCGCCAGGCGGCGGCGGCCTTGTCGATCTCGCCGGCCAGGCGCTGCAGGCGCTCGTCGGCGCCACGCAGCTGCTCCACTTCGGCATGCATGCGCTCGCGCTGCGCGCCCAGTTCGTCCATCGGCACGCGGTGCTTGCGGGCCAGGTCGTGCAGGCGACCGAGGCGGCGCTCGTTCTCCTCGAACTGTTCCGGGTCGGCATCCAGATCGTCGTGCACGCGGTCAAGCAGCGACAGGGCTTCGTGCAGCTGGATCGAGGCGTTCTCGATCAGGCTGTCCACTTCGCCCAGGCGCGGGTCGTGCTCGATCAGACGCGACAGCTCGTGGCGCACCTGCTGCAGCAGGTCCAGCGCAGAGCTGCCGTCATCGCCGTTGAGCTGGTTGCTGGCGGCCTGGCAGGCGCTAAGCAGGGCGCTGGCGTGGGCCTGGCGACGGTGGCTGGCGCCAAGCGCGGCAATCGATTCCGGTTCAAGATCCTCGCGGTCCAGTTCGCGCAGCTGGTGCTCCAGGAAGCCGATCCGGTCACTGACGTCGCCCTGTTGCGACAACGCCAGCGATTCATCGACCAGCGCCTGCCAGGCCGCGGCGGCGTGGCGCACCTGGCGGCGCTCGTTCTCGTTGCCGGCATAGGCATCCAGCAGGGCCAGCTGCGACGGGCGCGCCAGCAGCGCCTGCTGTTCATGCTGGCCGTGGATCTCCACCAGCAGCGAGGCCAGGTCGCCCAGCTGTGCCAGCGTCACCGGGCGGCCATTGATCCAGGCCCGCGAGCCGCCGTCGGCGCGGATCACGCGGCGCAGCTGGCATTGGTCCTCGTCGTCCAGCTCGTTGTCGGCCAGCCACTGGCGGGCGGCCTGCAGCTGCTCCAGCGCGAATTCGGCGGAAAGCTCGGCGCGTGCGGCGCCATGGCGGACCACGCCGCTGTCGGCGCGCAGGCCGGACAGGAAGCCCAGTGCGTCGACCATCAGCGACTTGCCGGCGCCAGTCTCGCCTGAAACCACGGTCATGCCTGGCCCGAACTCCAGTTCGGTGGCGCGGACGACGGCGAAATCCTTGATCGAAAGATGTCTGAGCATGGGTAAGGGGGTATCAGCAGCCGCGCAACGCTAGCACGCGCGCGCGGGAGGTCCAATGACTTGCCAAGGTGATGCGTCGCCATTATCTAGTGTCCGTGTCTCACAGGTTGATTCCATGCACGGTTCTCCCGACCAGCTTGCTCCACGCGCGCGCCATCTGCTGCGCACGCTGATCGCGCGCTACATCCAGGACGGCGAGCCGGTCGGCTCGCAGACGCTGGCGCGCGTGGCCGGCCTGGAAGTCAGCCCGGCCACCATCCGCAACATCCTGGGCGACCTGGAGGATCTGGGCCTGCTGGCCTCGCCACATACCTCGGCCGGGCGCATCCCGACCGCGCATGGCTACCGGGTGTTCGTCGACAGCCTGCTGCAGATGCAGCCGCCGGGCGAGGGCGAGCTGGCCCGGTTGCGCCAGGAACTGGCCGGCGGCGGCAGTACTCAGGCCCTGCTCGGCAGCGCCTCGGAGCTGCTTTCGGCGATGAGCCACTTCGTCGGCGTGGTCAGCGCACCGCGGCGCGAGCAGTTCGCCTTCCGCCAGATCGATTTCGTGGCTCTGGACGGGCGCCGGGTGCTGGCGATCCTGGTATTTGCCGACAACGAGGTGCAGAACCGGGTGATCGAGACCCGGCAGGAGTTTGCGCCAGGCCAGCTGGAGCAGGTCGCCAACTACCTCAACGCGCATTTCGCCGGCCTGCCGATGGCCGAGATCCGTACCCGCCTGCTGCTGGAGCTGCGCGACGCCCGGTCCGAACTGGAGCAGTTGCTCGCCCACAGCATCGAACTGGCCGAGCAGGCCCTGCAGCCGGCGGCCGACGACATGCTGGTGGCCGGCCAGACCCGCTTGATGGGGGTGCAGGACCTGTCCGACCTGGAGCGCCTGCGCGAACTGTTCGAACTGTTCTCCAGCAAGCGCGAGATCCTGCAGCTGCTGGAGCGGACCATCCAGGCGCCGGGGGTGCGCATCTTCATCGGCGAAGAGACCGGAATGATGCCGCTGCAGGGCGTCTCGCTGGTCACTGCCCCGTACACCGCCAATGGCCAGGTGCTGGGCGTGCTGGGCGTGATTGGTCCCAAGCGGATGGCCTACGACCGGGTGATCCCGCTGGTCCAGGCCACCGCCGATGTGCTTGGCGCGGCCTTTTCGCCGGCCGGGCGCACGCCGGGAACATCCGACGCTTGAAACGCAGCATCCCGCCCACACTAGGGTGGGTGGAGGCGGAGAGTGACCGCCAGGGACCCAGACATGAACCACGAACAGCCAGATATCGAATCCCAGCAGAGTGCCGCCGATGCGGCTGCCACCGCCGGCGTCAACGACGAAGTCGAGCGCCTGCGCGCCGAAGTCGAGCAGGTCAAGGCCGATGCGCTGCGTGAGCGCGCCGACCTGGAAAACCAGCGCAAGCGTGTTGCCCGTGACATCGAGCAGGCCCGCAAGTTCGCCAACGAGAAGCTGCTGGGCGAGCTGCTGCCGGTGTTCGACAGCCTGGATGCCGGCCTGAAGGCCGCCGGCGACGACCCGCACCCGCTGCGCGAAGGCCTGGAGCTGACCTACAAGCAGCTGCTCAAGGTCGCTGCCGACAACGGCCTGGTCCTGCTCGACCCGATCGGCCAGCCGTTCAACCCGGAGCACCACCAGGCCATCAGCCAGGCGCCGACCCCGGGCGCCGCCCCGGGCAGCGTGGTGACCGTGTTCCAGAAGGGCTACCTGCTCAACGAGCGCCTGCTGCGGCCGGCGCTGGTGGTAGTGGCCGCCGATTGATCCCGCGGGGCCGGGGCGGCGGACAGACCCGTCACCCGACCCGACGCTGAACGCGGCGGATCATCGGAAACACAGCGTTCGGGAGGTGGCTTGAATGTTCCACGGGCCTCCCCCACATCGTATTCATCCACCGGCCGAACGGCCGGACTGACCCCAACAAGCATCCTCAGGAGTCTCCCCCATGGGCAAGATCATTGGTATCGACCTCGGCACCACCAACTCGTGCGTGGCGATCATGGACGGCGGCAAGGCCCGCGTCATCGAGAATTCGGAAGGCGATCGCACCACCCCGTCGATCGTCGCCTACACGAAGGACGGCGAAGTCCTGGTCGGTGCCTCGGCCAAGCGCCAGGCCGTGACCAACCCGAAGAACACCTTCTACGCGGTGAAGCGCCTGATCGGCCGCAAGTTCACCGACGGTGAGGTGCAGAAGGACATTGCCCATGTCCCGTACAGCATCCTGGCCCATGACAATGGCGACGCCTGGGTCGCCACCAGCGACGGCAAGAAGATGGCCCCGCAGGAAATCTCGGCCAAGGTGCTGGAGAAGATGAAGAAGACCGCCGAGGACTTCCTCGGTGAGAAGGTCACCGAAGCGGTCATCACCGTGCCGGCCTACTTCAACGACAGCCAGCGCCAGGCGACCAAGGACGCCGGTCGCATCGCCGGTCTGGACGTCAAGCGCATCATCAACGAGCCGACCGCGGCTGCGCTGGCCTACGGCCTGGACAAGGGCGACAACAAGGATCGCAAGATCGTGGTGTACGACCTGGGCGGCGGCACCTTCGACGTTTCGGTGATCGAGATCGCCAACGTCGACGGCGAGAAGCAGTTCGAAGTGCTGGCCACCAACGGTGACACCTTCCTGGGTGGCGAAGACTTCGACAACCGCGTCATCGAGTACCTGGTTGAAGAGTTCAACAAGGACCAGGGCATCGACCTGCGCAAGGATCCGCTGGCCCTGCAGCGCCTGAAGGATGCTGCCGAGCGCGCCAAGATCGAGCTGTCCAGCGCCCAGCAGACCGAAGTGAACCTGCCGTACGTCACCGCTGACGCGTCGGGTCCGAAGCACCTGAACATCAAGCTGACCCGCGCCAAGCTGGAAGCACTGGTGGACGACCTGATCAAGAAGTCGATCGAGCCGTGCCGCGTCGCCCTGAACGATGCCGGCCTGCGTTCGAGCGACATCAGCGAAGTGATCCTGGTCGGCGGCCAGACCCGCATGCCGAAGGTGCAGCAGGCGGTGACCGAGTTCTTCGGCAAGGAACCGCGCAAGGACGTCAACCCGGACGAAGCCGTGGCACTGGGTGCGGCGATCCAGGGCGGCGTGCTGGGCGGCGACGTCAAGGACGTGCTGCTGCTGGACGTGACCCCGCTGTCGCTGGGTATCGAAACCATGGGTGGCGTGTTCACCAAGATCATCGAGAAGAACACCACCATCCCGACCAAGGCCTCGCAGGTGTTCTCCACCGCCGAGGACAACCAGTCGGCCGTGACCGTGCACGTGCTGCAGGGTGAGCGCGAACAGGCCCGCTTCAACAAGTCGCTGGCCAAGTTCGACCTGTCCGGCATCGAGCCGGCCCCGCGTGGCCTGCCGCAGGTGGAAGTGTCCTTCGACATCGACGCCAACGGCATCCTGCACGTGTCGGCCAAGGACAAGAAGACCAACAAGGAACAGAAGGTCGAGATCAAGGCCGGTTCGGGCCTGTCCGAGGAAGAGATCGCACGCATGGTCGCCGACGCGGAAGCCAACCGCGAGGAAGACAAGAAGTTCCAGGAACTGGTGCAGGCCCGCAACCAGGCCGACGCCCTGATCCACGGCACCCGCAGCGCCATCACCGAGCACGGCAGCAAGGTCGGCGGCGATGTCATCGGCAAGGTCGAGGCAGCGCTGGCTGACCTGGAAACCGCGATGAAGGGCGACGACAAGGCACAGATCGAAGCCAAGTCGAAGGCACTGGAAGAAGCTGGCCAGTCGCTGTTCGCCGCTGCTTCGGCCGACCAGGGCGGTGCCCCGGGTGCCGACGCCGGCAATGCCGGCAAGGCGCAGGACGACGTGGTCGACGCTGAGTTCACCGAAGTCAAGGACGACAAGAAGTCCTGATCCGGACCGACGCGGGACGCTGGCCACCAGCGTCCCGTTGTCGCATCAGGGTCCTGACCGCCCACCGGCGTGTCGGGGCGCCCGACGCAAGAGCGGACCTGGTTCCGCTCTTCCGCTTTGACGAATCCCGACTTTCCGGAACCCGATTCACGATATGAGCAAGCGCGATTACTACGAAGTGCTGGGCGTTGCCCGCACCGCCACCGACGACGAGCTGAAGAAGGCCTACCGTCGCTGCGCGATGAAGTTCCACCCGGACCGCAACCCGGGTGATGCGGCGGCCGAGGCCTCCTTCAAGGAGTGCAAGGAAGCCTACGAAGTGCTGTCCGACGGCAACAAGCGCCGCATGTACGACAGCCACGGCCACGCCGCGTTCGAGCACGGCATGGGCGGCGGCGGTCCGGGTGGTCCGGACATGAACGATATCTTCGGCGATATCTTCGGCAACATCTTTGGCGGGGGCGGCGGTGGTCCGCGCCAGGCCCGTCGCGGTGCCGACATCGGCTACGTGATGGAGCTGGACCTGGAAGAAGCCGTGCGCGGCATCGAGCGCCGGATCGAGATCCCGACCCTGGCCGAGTGCGGCGACTGCGATGGCAGTGGCTCCGAAGATGGCAAGGTCGAGACCTGCAATGTGTGCCATGGCCGCGGCCAGGTGCGCATCCAGCGCGGCATCTTCGCCATGCAGCAGGCCTGCCACAACTGCGGCGGCCGTGGCCAGATCATCGCCAAGCCCTGCAAGACCTGCCACGGCAACGGCCGCGTCGAGGAAGACAAGGTGCTGTCGGTGAAGGTGCCGGCGGGCGTCGATACCGGTGACCGCATCCGCCTGCAGGGCGAGGGTGAAGCCGGGCCGGCCGGTACGCCGCCGGGCGACCTGTACGTGGAAGTGCGCGTGCGCGAGCATGCGATCTTCCAGCGCGATGGCGACGACCTGCACTGCGAAGTGCCGATCCGCATCTCGCAGGCGGCACTGGGTGACACCGTGCGCGTGGCCACGCTCGGCGGCGAAGCGGAAATCCGCATTCCGGCCGAGACCCAGACCGGCAAGCTGTTCCGCCTGCGCGGCAAGGGCGTGCGTTCGGTGCGCAGCCGCAGCGAAGGCGACCTGTACTGCCGCGTGGTGGTGGAGACGCCGGTCAACCTCACCAACGAGCAGCGCAAGCTGCTGGAGCAGTTCGAGGCCACCTTCGTCGGCGAGGAAGCGCGCAAGCATTCGCCGAAGTCGGCCACCTTCATCGACGGCGTGAAGGGCTTCTGGGACCGGATGACGTCCTGAGGTCTCAACGCAAACGTTGAACGTAAGCGCCGGGCCATGCCCGGCGTTTCCGTTTGCGCTCAGCGGAAAAACGCCGCTGGCGTCTGCCCCAGCTGGCGCTTGAACATGCTGGTGAACGCGCTGGGGCTGTCGTAGCCCGTCGCCAGCGCGACATCGATGACCTTGTCGCCGATCGCCAGCCGCTCCATCGCGGCCAGCAGCCGTGCCTGTTGCCGCCACTGCCCGAAGGTCATGCCCAGCTCGGTGGCGAAGCGCCGCTGGATGGTTTTCACGTCCACCTCCAGCGCCTGCGCCCAGTCCTGCAGCGTGGCGTCATCGCCGGGGTGCTTCTGCAGGTGTTGGCAGATCCGCTGCAGGCGCGGGTCGCTTGGCGCAGGCAGGTGCAACGGCAGCACGTCCATGCGGTGCAGCTCGTCCAGCAGCAGGCGGACCACGCGGCCATCGCGGCTGTCCTCGATGTGCTCGCCCTTGACCAGCGTGGCGGCCTGCAGCAGCTCGCGCAGCAGGGGCGAGACCTGCACCGCGAACGGCTCGGCCGGCAGGTGCAAGGCGAACGACGGATCGATGTACAGGCTGCGCATGTGCACGGCGGCGATGCAGTCCACCGCGTGCACCATGCCGGCCGGCATCCAGATCGCGCGGTTCGATGGGACGACCCAGCGCCCGACTTCCGACCGCACCACCATCAGGCCGGAGATGGCGTAGACCAGCTGGTGGCGCTGGTGCTTGTGACCAGGGATGTGGGTACCTACCGGGTACTGGGTGACCCGATAGGTGACCGGGCGATGCAGTGGAACCTCCCGCCAGGGCGCGGCCGGATCGACGTCACTGGCGATGTCCTTTTTGCGATAGGGCATGACCTGAACGCGGCAGAAGGGAGAGAGGGGCAACCGTAGCATGCGTGGCTCGCCCCCAACCTGACTGCGTCCATGTCGACCCTGGCTTCTCCCGCAACGACCTCACGCCCGGCGGCCCCCGGCGTGCTGGCCGCCATTTCTACCTCGCACGTCGTCAACGACATGATGCAGTCGCTGATCCTGGCCATCTATCCGGTGATCAAGGGCGGCTTCAATCTCAGCTTCACCCAGATCGGCCTGATCACGTTGACCTACCAGCTCACTGCGTCGATCTTCCAGCCATTGATCGGTGTCGCCACCGACCGCCGCCCGGCACCGTACTCGCTGCCGATCGGCATGGCCTCGACCCTGTGCGGCATGCTGCTGCTCGGCTTCGCACCGAACTACGCGATGGTGCTGCTGGCAGCGGCAATGGTCGGCATCGGCTCGGCGATCTTCCATCCGGAGGCCTCGCGCATCGCGCGGCTCGCCTCGGGCGGCCGTCATGGCTTCGCGCAGTCGGTGTTCCAGGTGGGGGGCAATTTCGGTACCGCGTTGGGCCCGCTGATTGCAGCGGCAGTGATCGTGCCGTACGGCCAGCATGCCGCGTCGTGGTTCGCAGGCGCGGCCCTGATCGGCATCGCATTGCTGACCTATGTTGGCCGCTGGTACGCGTTGCATCTGGGCACGCCGCGTCCGGCCAGCACCGCGTCGATGGCGCCGAGGCATCCGCCGCGCACCGTGGCCAAGGTGCTGGCGATCCTGCTGGTGCTGATCTTCAGCAAGTACTTCTACATGGCCAGCATCGGCAGCTACTTCACCTTCTACCTGATCCACCACTTCGGCATTCCGGTGGCGCAGGCGCAGCTGCACCTGTTCGCGTTCCTGGTGGCGTCCGCAGCCGGTGGTTTCCTGGGTGGCCCGTTGGGTGACCGGATCGGCCGCAAGCCGATCATCTGGACCTCGATCCTGGGCGTGGCGCCGTTCGCGTTGATGCTGCCGCATGCCGACCTGTTGTGGACGACGGTGTTGGCGGTGCTGATCGGCTTCGTGCTGTCCTCGGCGTTCTCGGCGATCGTGGTCTACGCGCAGGAGATGATGCCGCACCGCATCGGCATGGTGTCCGGCCTGTTCTTCGGTTTCGCGTTCGGTATGGGCGGGCTGGGTGCCGCCGTGCTCGGCCTGCTGGCGGACAGGACCAGCATCGAGTACGTCTACCAGCTGACCGCGTTCCTGCCGCTGCTGGGCATCGTCGCGGCGTGGCTGCCGCCGTCGCGGCCTGCTGCTCGCTGAGCAGGGCTTGCAGCCCTGCACCCGCAGAGGCAACGGCAACAGCCGAAGCGCGCTATCCGTGGATTGGCGGGGTGGGTCCGGTTGCGGGGGACGCCGTAAATACGTCCCTGTAGGCTCGGTCGCGCCATCCATGGCGCTCACGCCCCCGCAACCGGACCCACCCCGCCTTCGACAGTTTCCTGCGATTTGTCGGAACGGTGTACTGCTCTGGTAGGTGTCGAGCTTGGTCGACACGGTAGACCCATGCCATGCGTGGATGAATTCATTCGATATCTGACAGATGTGTCGACCAAGGTCGACACCCACCAACAGCCGCAGTTACCAACAGCCGCGTGAACCTGTCGAAGGCGGGGCGGTGTCGGAGTGCGGGGTGTCAGCCGCATGGATGCGGCTGCCAAGCCTACACGGACGTACTTGCGGCGTCCCCGCATTCCGACACCGCCCCGCCACCCCACGGATAGCTCGCTTTTGCCGTTGCCGTTGCTTGCAGCTTCGGCAGGTGCAGGGCTGCAAGCCCTGCCGAAAACCTCCTTGGGCGTAGAATGCGGCCATGAGCGAATCCCTTGATAACCACCTGGTCCACGGCCGCCGCCAGCGGCCGGATGGCCCGTCGCCGATCGATGTCATCTCGGTCCAGTCGCAACTCGTCTACGGCCATGCCGGCAACAGCGCCGCCGTACCGCCGATGCGCGCGCTGGGCGTGCGCGTGGCGGAAATCCCGACCGTGCTGCTGAGCAATGCGCCTTTCTACGACACCACGCGTGGCCGCGTGCTGCCCGCTGACTGGTTCGCCGACCTGCTGCTGGGCACCCACGAGCGCGGCCTGCCGCAGCGGGCGAAAATGCTCGTCTCCGGCTATTTCGGCAGCACCGCCAACGGGGCCGCCTTCGCAGACTGGCTGGACGACATCCTGCCGGCCTGCCCGCAGCTGCGCTATTGCCTGGACCCGGTGATTGGCGACACGCACACCGGCCCCTACGTGGAACCCGGGCTGGAAGCGATCTTCGC
Source organism: Stenotrophomonas sp. YJH_SMC_122 (assembly GCF_059369535.1). Taxonomy (NCBI): domain Bacteria; kingdom Pseudomonadati; phylum Pseudomonadota; class Gammaproteobacteria; order Lysobacterales; family Lysobacteraceae; genus Stenotrophomonas; species Stenotrophomonas sp. YJH_SMC_122. Next base: position 14,760 of record NZ_JCAFST010000015.1, read on the forward strand.
CGAGCGCCTGTTGCCGCATGCCTGGCTGGTGACGCCGAACGCTTTCGAACTGAATCGCCTGACCGGCATGCCGGCGCTGGCCGAGGCCGATGCCATCGCCGCCGCGCGCACGCTGCTGGATCGCGGCCCGCATTGGGTGATCGCGCACAGCGTGGGCGGCACCCCGGGTGAACTGGTGACCCTGGCCGTCGGCCGCGAGGAAACCTGGCGGTGGACCTCGCCGCTGCTGCCGGTGGACGTGGCGGGTACCGGCGATGTGCTGATGTCGCTGGTGGTGTCGTTCCTGCTGCGCGGCGAATCGATGCAGCAGGCGATTTCGCGTGCGATTGCCGGCACCCATGCGGCGCTGGAGGCGACGCTGGACAACGGCTTCGAGGAATTCGACGTGGTCGCCGCCGCGCCGGCGGCGCTGGCCGAAGGCACGCGCTTCCGCGCCGAACGCGTGGCATGAGCGGCCTGGATCCGCGCACGCCGCGCACGGTCGGCATCATCGGCAGCGCTGGTGCCTACGGGCGCTGGCTGACCCGCTTCTTCCAGCAGCACATGCAGCTGCAGGTGATCGGCCACGATCCGGCCGACCCGGGTTCGCACACGCCGGAACACCTGCTGGCGCAGGCCGATGTGCTGGTGTTCTCGGCACCGATCCGGCACACCCCGGCGTTGATCGCCGAGTACGTGCAGCAATCGGCGGGTCGCGAGCGCGGCAGGCTGTGGCTGGATGTGACCTCGGTGAAGGAGGCGCCAGTGCAGGCGATGCTGGCCTCGCAGGCCGAAGTGGTCGGCCTGCACCCGATGACGGCGCCGCCGAAGGCGCCGACCCTGAAGGGCCGGGTGATGGTGGTCTGCGAAGCGCGGCTGCAGCTCTGGCAAGCGTGGGTCGATACGCTGTGCACCGCGCTGCAGGCCGAGTGCGTGCGGGCCACGCCCCAGCACCACGACCAGATGATGGCGCTGGTGCAGGCGATGGTGCATGCCACCCACCTGGCCCAGGCCGGCGTGTTGCGCCAGTACCAGCCGCAGCTGGGCGACCTGGCTGCGATGATGCCGTACCGTTCGGCATCGTTCGAGCTGGATACGGCGATCATCTCGCGCATCCTGTCGCTCAACCCGGCGATTTACGAAGACATCCAGTTCGGCAACCCGTACGTAGCGCCGATGCTGGAGCGGCTGGTTGGCCAGTTGCAGGCCCTGCAGGTGCAGGTCGGGCAGGGCGACGACCGTGCACGTGGTGCCTTCCGCGAGCAGCTGCTGTCAGCCAATCGCAGTGCTTTCGGTGATCAGGCGCTGGCTGAAGGCAACTACACGTTCGAACGCGTGGGCTATCTGCTGGCTGACCTGACCGAGCGCAATGCGCTGTCGGTGCACCTGCCGGAAGACCGGCCCGGCTCGCTGCGCGAGCTGCTGAACGTGTTCGAGCAGCATCGCATCAGCCTGGCCTCGATCCATTCCTCACGTACGCCCGGCGGCGAAGTGCACTTCCGCATCGGGTTCATCGCCGGCAGTGATCCGGCAGCGATCACCCGGGCGGCTGCGGAAGTGGACGCCAGCGGCATCGGCCGGGTGCTCGGCTGACCACATTCATCCACAGGCGGTGTGGATGGATCCTGAGCAAACGTGTGGATAACCTCGCTCAGCCCTTGCTGGCAAAGGCTGTCAAGATGCCTGGCGAAAAATTGGTCACGCTTTTTTGCAGGGTCGAGCCATGCTCGACTGCTTCTGGCGAAAAGCGTGTCGCGCAAGGTCGACACCTACCAGAGCGGAGGATGGAAATCCGGTAGCGCGAGCGGGGGGCAGCACCAATGCGGCAGCGCCGGGCCATGCCCCGGCGGACCTCAAATCGTCAACCGCAGTTCACCACCACTGGTGGTGAACTCGCGCCCATTGCGCACCAGCTGGCGCCCGTCATCCAGCTCATAGCGCGGCGTGGCTTCGGAGTGGTGCCCGCTGCCGTTCGCCTCGGGCTTGAATTCGATGATGACGTGGCTTTCGCCATTACTGTCGATGGCGGGGAACTGACGGAACGACATCGCGTACCTCCTTCAGCGGATGCTGGGGATGCGCGGCCAGCTTGGTCTTGCCGATGTTAGCCGGCCGTCATCAATCGATGAACTGCAGTCGTGCCAGTTCAGCGTACAGTCCGCCTTCGGCCAAAAGCTGGGCATGGGTACCTTCGGCGACAATACGGCCCTGGTCCATCACCACGATGCGGTCGGCCTTGAGCACGGTGGCCAGGCGGTGGGCGATGACCAGCGTGGTGCGACCGGCCATCAGCCGCTCAAGTGCCTGCTGCACGCCATGCTCGCTCTGTGCATCCAGTGCGCTGGTGGCTTCGTCCAGCAACAGGATCGGCGCATCCTTCAGCAGTGCGCGGGCGATCGCCACGCGCTGCTGCTGACCACCGGACAGGCGCGCACCGCGTTCGCCCAGCTCACTGTCGTAGCCTTGCGGCAATGCCCGCAGGAAGCCATCGGCCTCTGCTGCACGTGCGGCGTCCTCGACTTCGGCGTCGCTGGCCTGCAGCCGGCCGTAGCGGATGTTGTCGCGCGCACTGGCCGCGAACAGCGTCGGCTGTTGCGGCACCAGCGCCAGCTGCGCTCGCAGCTCGGCCGGATCGACCTGGCGCACGTCGATGCCATCCACGCAGATGCGGCCGCTGGCCGGATCGTGGAAGCGCAGCAGCATCGACAGCACCGTGCTCTTGCCTGCGCCCGATGGGCCGACCAGGGCCACGGTCTCACCCGGGCGGACATGCAGACTGAAGTGGTCCAGCGCGGCCTGGTCCGGGCGCTGCGGATAGTGGAACACCACGTCGTCGAACTGGATTTCGCCGCGTAGCGGTTGGGGCAGTGCGTGCGGCTGCGCCGGCGCACGGATCTCGATGTCTTCCTGCAGCAGCTCGCCGATACGGCCCATGCCACCGGCCGCACGCTGCAGCTCGTTCCACACTTCGGCCAAGGCGCCCACCGAGCCGCCGCCGATCAGCGCGTACAACACGAACTGGCCCAGCGTGCCGGCACTGAGGCGTCCGTCGATGACATCGTGCGCGCCCAGCCACAGCACGCCAACGATGGCGCCAAACACCAGCAGGATGGCGCTGGCGGTAACCAGCGATTGCGCACCGATGCGCCGGCGTGCGGCACCGATGGCATCGCCCAGCGCCTTGTCAAAGCGTCCGCGCTCATAGGGCTCGCGTGCGTGCGCCTGCACCGTGCGCACGGCGCCCAGCGTCTCGCTGGCCAGGCTGTTGGCATCGGCGATGCGGTCCTGGCTGCTGCGTGCAACCGTGCGCAGCTTGCGCGCGCCGATGATGATCGGCAGTACCGCCAGTGGGATGCCGAGCAGCGACCATGCCGCCAGCCTCGGGCTGGTGACGAACAGCATGGCCAGGCTGCCGACCACGGTGACGCTGCTGCGCAGGGCGACCGACATGGTCGAGCCGACCACGCTGCGCAGCAGTTCGCTGTCGGCGGTCAGGCGCGAGACCAGTTCGCCGCTGCGGCTGCGGTCGTGGAACCCGGCGCCGAGCTGGATCAGGTGTGCGTACAGACGACTGCGCAGGTCGGCGACGACCTTCTCGCCCAGCAGCGACACGAAGAAGAACCGTGCGGCCGTCGCCAGTGCCAGCACCACCGCCACCAGCATCAGCAGGGCGAAGGCACGGTTGATCTGGCCACCGCTGGTGAAGCCGTGGTCGATCATCTGCTTCACGGCAGGGGGCAGGCTCAGCGTGGCGGCCGACGAGACCGCCAGGGCCAGCAGCCAGGCGGTGAACAGCCCGCTATGGCGGCGCACGAACGGCCACAACGTCCGCAGGCTGCCGAGGCGGCGCAGCGGCGGGGTCGAGGCAGGGGCGTCGTCCTTGTCAGTCATCCTGGTTGTCGTCTTGTATGCGGATACGGTCACGGGTGGCGTCGCGCAGGCGGATTTTCAATGCATCGACCTGATCGGCCGGCAACTCGGCCCGCAGGCACACGCCGTTGGCATCGAACTGTTCATCGAGCTTCCCGGCGCCGAAGGCGGGCAGGGTGGCGTGCAGGGTGCCCAGGTCCTCGAAGCCGGCCAGCAGCTGCAACCGGGCCATCGCCACCAGGGGCAGGCGGGGGGCGGTGCGCAGGCACTCGGCGGCAGCGCCACCGTAGGCGCGCACCAGTCCACCGGCGCCCAGCTTGATGCCGCCGAACCAGCGCGTCACCACCACCATCACGCGGTCGAAACCCTGGCCATCGATTGCCGCCAGGATCGGTCGTCCGGCCGTTCCGGCGGGCTCGCCATCGTCGCTGGAGCGGTAGTCCTGGCCGTACCGGTAGGCCCAGCAGTTGTGGGTCGCGTCGGCTGCTGCAACCTGCTGCAGGACCGCCATGGCCGCTGCGGCGCTGTCGATCGGCGCAGCATGGGCGATGAAACGACTGTGTTTGACTTCCACCGTGTGGCTGACAGTCTGGGCGAGGGTATCGAGCATTCCCGTCATTCTACGGGGTCGCCGGAGGTCACGTTCTGCTTCAGTCGTCCAGCAACGGGCGCAGGTCGCGCGGCAGGCGTGCTTCCGGATACTGCTGCACGTAGCGCTCCAGGCTGGCGCGGGCCAGATCGCGCTGGCCGTCGTCGCGTCGCGCGCGGATCTTCTGCAGCCACTGCCGGCGCGGCAGTCGCGCGTCGGCGTCCACCTCGGCCTGCACGGCATCCGCGCTCAGGCCCGCATCGCTGCCGCGGCGCATGATGCCCGGTGCGGAACGGCTGGGAGCCTCACGCTTCATCGAGGTGATCTCCACCCGATCCAGCGCCTGCGCCCGCTCGGCCTCGGCGGCATTGGCTGCCGGTGCCGCTGCCGTGCGTGCTTTCATTGCCCCGGACGCTGCTGGCGCGGATGCCGGTGCGGGTGCCGGTGCGGGTGCCGAGTAGGCGGCCGGTGCAGGTGGCGCTGGCGGTGCTGCAGCCGGAGCGGGCGGGAGCGCCGCAAAGGAGGTGTCGGCGGCCGCATCCGCAGCCATGGATCGTGCAGCCTGGGCTGGCACTTCAGCGGTCTTGGCCGGCGCAGGCTTGTGCGCACGCGCGATGGCCGGTGCCGGGGCAGCGGAAACAGGGGCGGACTCGGGTGCTGCCGACGCAGCGGCTGGTTCCGCAACCGCCACTGCGCTGTCGGCTGAACCACTTCCAGCGGCCTGATCGGCGACCGCGACGTCTTCTGCCGCAGCCGGTGCCGCAGCAGCAGTCTCGCCCGCCGGAACCAGCGGCGGTTCAGGACGCAGCTGCCAGGCGATGCCGATGGCGAACACCATCGAAGCGGCGATGCCGAACACCGCTGGCCAACGCGGTCCCGTGCGCTGCTTGCGCGGTGCCTCGGGAGCGGCGGCGACATCGGTACCTGGAGCGTCTACGGCGGCACGCGCCGCGGCCAGGATGGCGGCGTCCAGTGCGGCGGGCGGTGCCTGCTCGGCGCGACGGCCGAGCAGCCGGGCCAGCTCGCGTTCTTCCGGCGTCAGCGGTTCGTCTCGGTTCATGCGTTCAATCCCGCACGCAGCTTGTCCATCGCATAGCGCAGCCGCGATTTCACGGTTTCCCGGCCTACGCCGGTGATCTGGCCGATCTCCTCCAGGCTCAGTTCCTGATCCAGCCGCAGTTGCAGCACTTCGCGCTGCTCCGGCGGCAATTGCTCCATCGCCAGCTGGATGCGGCGACGTTGTTCGAATTCGGAAAGTTCGGCTTCCGGGGTCTGCCCGTCCTCGATCGCGGCCAGGCGCAGGTCGGCGTCGGCCGGCGCGGCAGGGCGATGGCGGGCGGCGCGCCAATGGTCGTTAAGGCGGTTATGGGCGATGCGGAACAGCCAGGTGCTGAACGCCGCTTCGGGCTGCCAGCCGGCGCGGGCGCTGATCACCCGCTGCCAGACGTCCTGGAAGATCTCTTCGGCCAGCGCGTTGTCGCGCAGTTGGCGCAGCAGGAAGCCGAACAGTCGCTTGCGATGGCGCGCATACAGGCTTTCGAACGCGCGCAGGTCGCCACCGGCCCAGGCCAGCATCAAGGCTTCATCGGTTGGCAGTGCGCTGGCTTCCACAGCGTACAGGGTAAGGCCTGCAGGCGATGGCGCATAGCCGGTGGCAGGGGCGGGCACAGCGAGGGTCATGGCTCGGAAGGGGCTGCGGACAGCAGGAAAAACGTACGGGCGCACGATTCGGGGTTTACGGGCTTCCATTGCCCCCCGGGTGGCGCGCTATGCTCGTCGGCTCAGGGGAGGCGACGCATAGACGGCGCCAAGAGATTGTCATTTGTCCACGCATGCTGAACCGGCGGAAGAGCCACCACACGAGGCCGTGCTGAGCACAGCGCTGGTGCGCGCCTTGCATGCGCTTTTGCCGGAAACGGCCGTGGTCCGCGTCGGCTGGGACGACCCGCAGCTCGGGCGCGGTCAGGGCGGGTGGCCGGCCGACGGGGCGGCAGGCGCGTTCACTGCGCCGGGCATCGGCGACGGCTGCCATGGCTGGGAACATGACGGTGCACGCCTGCAGCTGTCGGTGGAAGGCGCCGTGCCTTCCGCGGCGTGGTGGGGGCTGGCCCGTCAGGCCATGGAACTGGCACTGCAGCGTGGCCGCCAGGCTGGGCAGATCAAGGCGCTGGAAGAAGCTGAACGGTTGCAGCAGGCGCTGTTCCAGATCGCCGATCTGGCCGGCGCCGATCTGGAGATGTCGGAGATGCTGCGTCACGTGCACGGCGTGCTCGGCACGCTGATGTATGCGGAGAACTGCTACATCGTTGAATACGATGATGTGCGTGACCAGATCCGCTTCCTGTACTTCGCCGACCAGGTCGACGATTTCGTCGCGGACCCGTCGCAGAGCCATGACGCCGCCGAGATGCCGCGCAGCCTGACTGTCGCGCTGCTGCGCCACGGCAAGCCGCTCAGCGGACCCTCACGCGAACTGCTGGCGCGCGTGGTGGAGCAGGAGCACGACCCGCAGCGTGGCCCCGAAAGCCTGGACTGGCTGGGTGTGCCGATGCTGCGCGATGGCCGGGTATGCGGCGCCATCGTGGTGCAGAGCTATGAGCTGGCGGCCCGCTACGGCGAGGCCGAGCGCGCGTTGCTGGGCTTTGTCGCCCAGCACGTGCAGACTGCGATGGATCGGCGCCAGGCGCAGGTCCGGCTGGAGCAACAGGTGGAGCGGCGCACGCTGGAACTGCAGCGTGCCAACCACAGCCTGCAGGATGAAGTGGCAGAGCGCCGGCGCGCCGAGCAACTGCAGACCGCGCTGTACAACATTGCCGAAATGGCGATGTCGGCCGACAGCCTGGCCCAGTTCTACGGGCAGGTGCATGGCGTGGTCGGGCGCCTGCTCGACGCGCGCAACTTCTATATCGCGCTGGTGAACGGAAGCGGAGACGGCCTGGACTTCGTCTATTCGGTGGACGAGCACAATGCCAGCCGTGCACCTCGTCCGTTCAGTCGCGGCCTGACCGAATACGTCGTGCGCAACCGGCGGCCGCTACTGGCGTCACGCGCCCAGATCGATGCGCTGCTGGCCAGTGGCGAGGTGCGTGAATCCGGTGCGCGCTCGCATTGCTGGCTGGGCGTGCCGCTGCTGCGCGATGACGAGGTGGTCGGTGCGATCGTGGTGCAGAGTTACAGCGAGAACAGTACGTTCAGCGTGCACGATCAGCGGCTGCTGACGTTCGTTGCCCAGAACATTGGAACCGGGTTGGCGCGCCAGCGCGACCAGCAACGGCTGCGTTTGGCGCATGCCGAACTTGAAAAGCGCGTGGAGGAGCGCACGCGTGAGCTGGCCGAGGTCAACGAGAAGTTGCTCGGCCAGATCGGCGAGCGCCTGCGGGCCGAGCAACGCCTGACCCATCAGGCCATGCACGATGCGCTGACCGGCCTCCCCAACCGGCTGCACCTGCTCGATCGCCTGCAGGATGCGCTGGCGCTGGCCAAGCGCGAGGGAGGGCCGGTGTTCGCCGTGCTGTTCCTCGACCTGGATCGCTTCAAGCTGGTCAACGACAGCATCGGCCACGCCGCCGGTGACCGCATGCTGGTGGAGGTAGCCAAGCGGATCGTATCGATGGCCGGCGCCGATGACGTGGTGGCACGGCTGGGCGGTGATGAATTCGCGGTGCTGCTGCAATGCCCGCAGGGCCTGGCACAGGCGCTGGATTTCGGCCAGCGCTTGTTGCTGGCATTGCAGGAATCGATATGGATCGCCGGGCGCGAGCTGTTCCCGTCCGGCAGCCTGGGCATCGCGCTGTGGAATCCGCGCTACCGTACCGGCGAGGAGCTGCTGCGTGATGCGGATGCGGCGATGTACCGGGCCAAGGCACAGGGCCATGACCGCTGCGCGATCTTCGACGAGGACATGCGAGAACAGGCCATGCGCAGCCTCGACCTGGAAGCCGATCTGCGCCGCGCGATCAACAACCGTGATTTCGTTCCGTTCTTCCAGCCGATCGTGCGCCTGTCCGATGGCGAAGTGGTGGGACATGAGGCATTGCTGCGCTGGCAGCACGAGCGTCGTGGCCTGCTGTTGCCCGGCGCGTTCCTGGAGCTGGGAGAGGAAAGCGGCCTGATCGAACAGGTCGACTGGCTGATCTACGAGCAGGTCATCGCGCGCCTGGCCGAAGGTGGCCAGAGCTATGTCTCGGTGAACGTTTCGCCGCGCCATTTCCGCTCGGCCGAGTTCAGCGACCGCCTGTTCGGCCTGCTCGACGCGTGTGGCGCCGATCCGCGCCGGCTGCGGCTGGAGATTACCGAGGTCGCGCTGCTGGACGATGCGCCGCACACGCTGCGCATCCTGCAGGGCCTGCGCGAGCGTGGCATCCAGGTGCAGCTGGACGACTTTGGTACCGGCTTCTCTGCGCTGTCCTACCTGCACCGATTCCCGATCAGTACATTGAAGATCGACCAGAGCTTCATCGCCGGCCTGCACGGGCCGGAAGTGCAGAGCACGCGCGCGCTGGTCGAAGGCGTGCTGTCACTGGCCCGCACCCTGGGCATCGAAACCATTGGCGAAGGCATCGAGACCGAGGCGCAGCGGCAGACACTGCGCGAACTCGGTTGCGACTATGGCCAGGGCTACCTGCTGGGCCGTCCCGCACCGTGGGCGCGGGCGATGGCGTGAGCCGCCGCGACCGTTCACTTCAGCGCAGAGCCGAGCGACGTTTCTCGTCGATCCACTTCGAGGCCTGCGCCGGCTGATAGTTCTGCATCCACACCAGCATGTCCTCGATGTCCGAGCCGTACCAGAGGTCCTGGCGCTGGTCCGGATGCAGGAAACGCTCTTCCACCATGCGGTCGATCATGCCGATCAGCGGCGCGTAGAAACCTTCCACATCGAGGAACGCGCACGGCTTGTTGCCGATGCCCAGCTGGCGCCAGGTCAGCATCTCGAAGATCTCTTCCATGGTGCCGAAGCCACCGGGCAGGGCGACGAAGCCATCGGCGAGGTCGAACATGCGCGACTTGCGCTCATGCATCGAGCCGACGATCTCCAGTTCGGTCAGGCCGCGGTGGGCCACTTCCCAGTCGGCCAGCTGGCGCGGGATCACGCCGGTCACCTCGCCGCCAGCGGCGAGCACGGCGTTGGCCACGGTGCCCATCAGGCCAACGTTGCCGCCGCCATACACCAGGCGCAGGCCATCGCGGGCGATGCGATCACCCAGGGCAATGGCGCGTTCGGTGTAGGCCGGCTTGCTGCCAGCGTTGGAACCACAGTAGACGCAGATCGACTTCATGGGTGGGCTTGTCTCTTGGTGCGGAAACGAAAACGCCCCGCCGGCAACCGGGTCAGCGGTTGCGGGCGGGGTGCTGGTGGATTATCGCCCCTTCTGTAGATCCGAACCATGCACCGCTGCTCTTCGTTCAGATAGCGGCACAGGCCAGCCGAGCATGGGCTATGCCGGTCGTCCTGACCGGCACCCTTCGGGCCGTCGCCAGCGCCGTTGGCAGCGGCTGCTGCCTCTGCCTTCGGCTCTACGCAAGCGGGCGCTTAGGCCGCCGCAGCCTGCTCGCGGCGCGGGCCTTCACGCAGGGCGCGGCCGACCATGCCCACCAGCAGGTCCAGCTCCTCGCTGTCCATGCCGAAGTGCGGGGTGAAGCGCAGCGAATTCTCGCCACCGTGGATCACGTTGATGCCGTGCTGGCGCAGCCATTCCTCGGTGGAGTTGGCGCCATAGCACTTGAACTGCGGCGCCAGCTCGCACGAGAACAGCAGCCCGGTGCCCTGCACCTTGGTGATCAGGCCACCCAGCTCGGCCTTCAGCTGTTCCAGCTTGCGCACGGCCTCGGCACCGCGCTCAGCGATGTTGGCGCGCACCTGCGGGGTCAGCTGCGCCAGGGTGGCGCAGGCGACGTCCAGCGCACGCGGGTTGCTGGTCATGGTGTTGCCGTAGATGCCCTTGCGGTACAGCTGCGCGGCGTGCTCGGTCACCGCCAGCACCGACAGCGGGTACTGCGCGGCGTTGAGTGCCTTGGAGTAGGTCTCCATGTCCGGCGGGTCAAGGCCTTCGAAGCCCGGGTAGTCGACCACCGACAGCACGCCATGCGCGCGCAGGCCGGCCTGGATCGAGTCGAGCAGCAGCAGGCTGCCGTGCGCACGGGTCAGCTCACGGGCAACGGCATAGAACGCCGGCGGCACCGAACGGCCCGGGTCACCTTCGCCCATCACCGGTTCCAGGAACACCGCTTCGATGAACCACTGGTTGCGTGCAGCATCCTCGAACACCTTGCGCAGGGCGGCCTCGTCGTAAGGCGCCACGGTGATCACCGAGTCCTCGCCACGGTAGCTGGCCAGGTGCTGCAGGTAGCTCTTGCGGCTGGAATCCGAATAGAGGGCAGGGCGGTCGGTGCGGCCATGGAAGCTGCCCTTGACCACCACGCGCTTGATCGCAGCGCCGGCGTGGCGTGCGCCAGGATCGGTCTGCAGCTTGGCGTTGACGTCGGCGATGCGCGCGGCCAGGCCGACGGCTTCGGAGCCGGAGTTCAGGCACATGAAACGGGCGAACGGGCAGCCGCCACGGCGATGGCCGATCTCGGCGCGCAGGGCAGTGATGAAGCGCTGCTGCGACAGGCTGGGGGTCATGATGTTGGCCATCACCTGCGGGCGCGCCATGGCCTCCAGCACGGCGTCCGGGGTGTGCCCGAAGCCGAGCATGCCGTAGCCGCCGGCGTCGTACAGCACGGCGCCCTTCAGGGTGACCACCCACGGGCCGCGCGCGGCCAGCGCCACGTACGGGGTCACCGCGTCATCGGCGTAGAAATTGACGAAACCGTCCTGCATCGCGTCGATCTGCGCCTGTTCGTCCTGCGCCAGCAGCGGCCCCAGGTCGGCCTGCACCCGCGCGAATTCCTCGGCAGCGGCGTCCACCGCGGCGATCAGCTGCGGGTGGTTGGCGGACAGGGCGGTCAGGGTGGCATCGTCCAGCCCGGTGGTGAGGCGGGTGCCGGGCTGGGTGCGCAGGGGGGCGAGGCGTTCGATGAAGCTCATTGCAGATCTCCTGAAACAATGGGTCGCACGGGCCATCAAAAGCAAAACGCGCGTCATCACGCGCGCTTGGGGCAGGCTCGTGCAGCGGACTTCCGGTTCGATGCTAGCACTTGTTTTTTTGCGCGATAACCCCGCAGAAACCTGCTGCATAGCAGCATTTTGCGCGACGTTCGCCGCGAAGCGCGCCGGCTCGCAGACGCTGGACGTACAATGCGCGCCATTGTCGACCTGTTGCCGCCCACCGCCTTGAAGAAGTCCGATTTCCATTACGACCTGCCGGCTGAACTGATCGCGCAGGCTCCCCTGACCGAACGCTCCGCCAGCCGCCTGCTGCTGGTGCCGCCCGCGCCGGCTGCCTTCACCGATCTGCAGGTGCGTGACCTGCCGTCGCTGCTGCAGCCGGGCGACCTGCTGGTGTTCAACGACACCCGGGTGATCCCCGCGCGCCTGTTCGGGCAGAAGGCCAGCGGCGGCCGCGTGGAGATCCTGATCGAGCGTCTGCTCGGCGGTCAGCAGGCCCGTGCGCAGGTCGGCGCCAGCAAGTCGCCGAAGGCCGGCAGCCGCATCGCGCTGGATGCCGGTGGCGAAGCCGAGGTGCTGGGCCGCGATGGCGAGTTCTACGTGCTGCAGTTCCATGTGCCGGAATCGCTGGAACAGTGGTTGCTGCACGCCGGCCGCCTGCCGCTGCCGCCGTACATCCAGCGCGAGCCGGGCGTGGACGACCGCGAGCGCTACCAGACCGTGTTCGCGCGTGAAGTGGGCGCGGTGGCGGCACCGACCGCGGGCCTGCATTTCGACGAACCGTTGCTGGCCGCACTGAAGGAAAAGGGCGTGGAGTTCGGCCACGTCACCCTGCACGTGGGCGCGGGCACCTTCCAGCCGGTGCGTGCCGAAGACCTGAAGGACCACGTGATGCACCGCGAGTGGCTGAACGTCGGCGCCGAACTGGTGCAGCAGGTGCGGCGCACGCGCGCGGCCGGTGGCCGGGTGATCGGCGTCGGCACCACCGTGGTGCGCGCGCTGGAAAGCGCGATGCGCGATGGCGAACTGCTGCCGTTCGCGGGTGAAACGCAGATCTTCATCACCCCGGGCTACCGCATCCGCAGCGTCGACGCGATGGTGACCAATTTCCACCTGCCGGAAAGCACGCTGCTGATGATGATCTCCGCGTTTGCCGGCAAAGAGCGGGTGTTCGAGGCCTACCGGCACGCGATCGAGCAGCGCTACCGATTCTTCAGCTACGGCGACGCGATGCTGCTGTTCCCGCAGGCGGGGTAGCGCGCCCCGGGAAGGCAGGGCACCTGTGGATGCGCACCTTGGTGCGCACGCCTTCTTGGGAGACAATAGGCAACTATTTGCCTGAACGACCGCTCCATGTCCCGACTGCAGTTCCAGCTCCAGACCCGCGACGGCCGTGCCCGCCGTGGCCGCCTGACCTTCCCGCGTGGCACGGTGGAAACGCCGGCCTTCATGCCGGTGGGGACCTATGGCTCGGTCAAGGGCATCCTGCCGGACCAGGTGCGTGCGCTGGGCGCCGAGATCATCCTCGGCAACACCTTCCACCTGTACCTGCGCCCGGGCCTGGACATCATCGCCGACCACGGCGGGCTGCACGGCTTCTGCCGCTGGGATGGCCCGATTCTGACCGACTCCGGTGGTTTCCAGGTGTTCTCGCTGGCCCATCGACGCAAGATCACCGAGCAGGGCGTGACCTTCGCCTCGCCCACCGACGGCGCCCGCGTGTTCCTCGGTCCCGAGGAGAGCATGAAGATCCAGAAGGTGCTCGATTCGGACATCGTGATGATCTTCGACGAGTGCACCCCGTACCCGGCCACCGAAGACGTTGCCCGCCGCTCGATGGAGCTGAGCCTGCGCTGGGCGCAGCGCAGCCGCAACGCGCATGACGAGCTGGGCAACGACGCGGCGTTGTTCGGCATCGTCCAGGGCGGCGTGCACACCGACCTGCGCAGCCGCTCGGCCGACGCCCTGCAGGCGATCGGCTTCGACGGCTACGCCATCGGCGGCCTGGCCGTGGGCGAGCCGGAGCACGAGCGCAACGCCATGCTCGACCACCTGGATCCGGAGCTGCCGGGCGACCGCCCGCGTTACCTGATGGGCGTGGGCCGGCCGGAGGACCTGGTCGAGGGCGTGGCGCGCGGCGTGGACATGTTCGACTGCGTGATGCCGACCCGTAATGCGCGCAACGGCCACTATTTCACCTCGTTCGGCACCGTCCGCATCCGCAATTCCCAGTACGCGCGGGACATGGACCCGATCGAGCCGGGCTGCGGCTGCGTGGCCTGCACCGGCGGTTACACCCGGTCCTACCTGCGCCACCTGGACCGCTGCAACGAGATGCTGGCGCCGATGCTGGGCACCCTGCACAACCTGTTCTATTACGAAAAGCTCATGGCCGACATCCGGGCCGCGATCGAGGCGGGAACCTTCCTGGCCTTCCGCGAGTCCTTCTACGCGGCACGCGGGGCGGTGGCCCCGCCGCTGTAACCCCGACGCCCCCTGCCGAACGGCCCAAGGACGAACGCCCGGGGCCGTGGCATACTTCAAGGCTGACCCAGATCCGCGGTCGACACCCCCGCCCCTCAAGGGACGGGAGCGCCGCCCAACCAAAGGACCAACGATGAACCTGCTTGCTTTCCTGATTCCCGCCGCCCACGCCCAGGCCGCCGGCGGCCAACCGCAGGGCATGGGCCTGACCACGCTTCTGTTCCCGATCATCCTGATCGCCATCATGTACTTCCTGATGATCCGCCCGCAGATGAAGCGGCAGAAGGAGCACAAGGCCATGCTGGAGAAGATCAAGCGCGGCGATGAAGTGCTGACCAACGGCGGCATCGCCGGCAAGGTCACCGACATCGGCGACCACTTCATCACCGTCGAAGTGGCCGACAACGTGCGCATCCGCGTGCAGAAGGGCGCTGTCGGCAGCGTGCTGCCGACCGGCACCCTGGATTCGGCCAAGTAAGCCACTCCCTTTCCGAAGCACAACCGCGGCGCCGGGGATGGCGCCGCGCGGGACCCAAGCAATGCTCGAATTTCCACGCTGGAAGTACGTCGTCATCCTGATCGTACTGGCGCTCAGCGCGCTGTACGCGCTGCCCAACATCTACCAGAAGGACCCGGCCATCCAGATCACCGCCAACCGTGGCGGGCAGATCGACGATGCGCTGCGCGACCGTGTGCTGGCCGACCTGAAAAAGGCCGGCATCGCCACCATCGGAGCCGAAAAGGAAGGGGAAAGCCTGATCGTCCGCCTGTCGGACCTGAAGTCGCAGTCCGCTGCCAGCGACGCCCTGCGTGACACCGTCGGCGAGAAGTACACCGTGGCGCTGAACCTGGCTTCGACCGTGCCGGACTGGCTGGCCAACCTCGGCGGTCGCCCGATGGTGCTGGGCCTGGACCTGCAGGGCGGCGTGCACTTCGTGCTGCAGGTGGACCAGAAGGCTGCCCTCGACAAGCGCCTGGATGCCTACACGGAAGACGTGCGCAGCACGCTGCGTGACGCGCGCATCGCCTACCAGTCGGTGGAACGCCGCGCCGACAACAGCATCGTGGCCAACCTGAGCCCATCCGCCGGCGATGACGCCGCGCAGCGTGCCCGTGCCGCCCTGGTCAAGGCACAGCCGACGCTCGGCTATGACGTCAGCGGCAACCGCATCACGGTCACCGTGCCGGAGACCGAGATCACGCAGATCGCCAACGGCGCCATCGAGCAGAACATCAACACCCTGCGCAACCGCGTGAACCAGCTCGGCGTGGCCGAGCCGATCATCCAGCGCCAGGGTGCCGACCGCGTGGTCGTGCAGCTGCCGGGCGTGCAGGACACCGCCGAAGCCAAGCGCATGATCGGTGCCACCGCCACCCTGGAGTACCGTGCGGTGGTGGAAGGCAATGCGCAGGACGCCATCAACTCCGGCCGCATTCCGCCGGAAGCGAAGGTGTACCAGCAGCGTGACGGCCGCGGCCCGATCCTGCTGAACAAGCGTGTGATCGTCACCGGCGACCAGATGGTCGGTGCGCAGGCGGTGACCGATTCGAACAGCGGCTCGCCGGCGGTCAGCGTGACGCTGAACAACGTCGGTGGCCAGCGCATGTTCGACTTCACCAGCGCCAACGTGAACAAGCCGATGGCGGTGGTCTACACCGAGCGCGTGCCGACCGTGACCGTCGTCGATGGCCAGGAAGTGCGTGGCTTCAAGGTCAACGAGGAAGTGATCTCGGTGGCCAACATCAACGGCGTGTTCGGCAAGAACTTCCAGACCACCGGCCTGCAGAAGAAGGAAGCCGAAGACCTCGCCAAGCTGCTGAAGTCGGGTTCGCTGGCTGCGCCGATGGACTTCGTCGAGGAGCGTGTGGTCGGCCCGAGCCTCGGCGCCGAGAACGTCAAGAACGGCATGCGCGCGGTGGTGTTCGCGTTCCTGTTCACCCTGGTGTTCTTCAGCGTGTACTACCGCATGTTCGGTGTGATCACCTCGGCAGCGATGCTGTTCAACCTGCTGATCGTAGTGGCGGTGATGTCGCTGTTCGGCGCCACCATGACCCTGCCGGGCTTTGCCGGCCTGGCGTTGTCGGTCGGCCTGTCGGTGGATGCCAACGTGCTGATCAACGAGCGTATCCGTGAAGAGCTGCGAGCAGGCGTGCCGGGCAAGACGGCGATCGTGACCGGTTACGAGCGTGCTTCGGGCACCATCCTCGACGCCAACCTGACCGGCCTGATCGTCGGTGTGGCGCTGTTTGCATTCGGTACCGGTCCGCTGAAGGGCTTCGCGCTGACCATGATCATCGGTATTTTCGCCTCCATGTTCACCGCGATCACCGTGTCGCGTGCGCTGGCGACGCTGATCTACGGCCGTCGCAAGAAGCTCCAGAACGTGGCCATCTGACGGGACGACACGCACAATGAAACTGTTTCCGCTGCACATCCTCCCGAACGACACCAAGATCGACTTCATGCGTTGGCGCCATGTCGCCATGGCAGTCACCATCGTGGTGTTCCTGGCCTCGGTCGCCATCATCGGCATCAAGGGCTTCAACTACGCACTGGACTTCACCGGCGGCACCCTGATCGAAGCCCGCTTCGACAAGGCGGTGGATGTCGAGCAGGTCCGCACCAAGCTCGAGCAGAGTGGCTTCGAAGGCGCCCAGGTGCAGAGCGTCGGCGGCAACACCGACCTGCTGATCCGGTTGGCCCCGCACGGCGAGCATGCTCCGGGTACCGGCGACGCCGCCCACGAGGACAAGGCCACGGCCGCTGCCGTGGTGAAGGCATTGTCCACTGCCGACAATCAGGCCACCGTGCTCCGCAACGAGTTCGTGGGCCCGCAGATCGGCAAGGACCTGGCGATGAATGGCCTGTATGCCACCATCTTCATGCTGGCCGGCTTCCTCATCTACATCGCGGTGCGCTTCGAGTGGAAGTTCGCGGTCACCGCCAGCATCGTGGCGATGTTCGACCTGATCGTGACGGTCGCTTACGTGTCCCTGCTGGGCCGTGAGTTCGACCTGACCGTGCTGGCCGGCCTGCTGTCGGTGATGGGCTTTGCGATCAACGACATCATCGTGGTCTTCGACCGCGTCCGTGAGAACTTCCGCAGCCTGCGCGTGGACTCGATGGAAGTGCTGAACCGTTCGATCAACCAGACGCTGTCGCGTACGGTAATCACTGCCGTGATGTTCTTCCTGTCGGCGCTTGCCCTGTACCTGTACGGCGGCAGCTCGATGGAAGGGCTGGCCGAGACGCACATGATCGGCGCGGTGATCGTGGTGCTGTCCTCGATCCTGGTGGCGGTGCCGATGCTGACGATTGGTGTCCTGCGCGTGAGCAAGCAGGACCTGCTGCCGAAGGCGAAGGACGTCGAGGCCCTGGCCCGTCGCCCGTAAGCGTTCGCGCTGCATGCAACACACAGAGAACCCCGCGCAAGCGGGGTTTTTTGTGTGCAGGGCTTGCAGCCCTGCACCCCACGGTAGTGCCGGCCGCTGGCCGGCAACAGCAACAGCAACAGCAACAGCAACAGCGTGCATTCCGTGGTTGGGCGGGGCGGTGTCGGAGTGCGGGGACGCCGCAAGTACGTCCGTGTGGGCTTGGCAGCCGCATCCATGCGGCTGACACCCCGCACTCCGACACCGCCCCACCTCTGACAGATTCCGGCGGCTGTTGGTAGGTGTCGACCTTGGTCGACACATCTGTCAGATATCGAAATCGACCTGACCCCAAGAGCATTTCCAACGGATCGCGGAAAACTGTCTAAGGCGGGGTGGGTCCGGTTGAGGGGGCGTGAGCCGCATGGATGCGGCGACCGAGCTTACATGGACGTACTTGCAGCGTCCCCCTCAGCCGGATCCACCCCGCCGACCCGCAGGAAACCAGCTTTTGCTGTTGCTTCGGCATTGGCTTTTAGCGGGTACAGGGCGCAGCCCTGCAAAGAGAAACCCCACCCTACGCCAGCGTCGGTTGTGCAATCCTCCCCCGCGCACTACGATCCTGCGGTTCGCGCGCGTGCGCGCCCGTACTCCTGCTGAGCGCCCCGTGCGCCGCATCTGCCAACCCGAGGTATCCATGGTCATCAAACCGCGCGTCCGCGGCTTCATCTGCGTCACCACCCACCCGACCGGCTGCGAGGCCGCGGTCAAGCAGCAGATCGACTACATCCGCGCGCGCCCGCCGATCCAGAACGGTCCCAAGCGCGTGCTGGTGATCGGCGCCTCCACCGGCTACGGCCTGGCCGCACGCATCACCGCTGCCTTTGGCAGTGGTGCTGCCACCCTCGGCATCTTCTTCGAACGCCCAGGCAGCGAGACCAAGCCGGGTACCGCGGGCTGGTACAACTCGGCTGCGTTCCACAAGTACGCCGACGAAGCCGGCCTGTACGCCAAGAGCATCAATGGCGATGCCTTCTCCGATGAAGTGAAGGCGAAGACCATCGAAATGATCAAGGCCGATCTGGGCCAGGTCGACCAGGTTGTCTACAGCCTGGCCGCGCCGCGCCGCAAGCACCCGAAGACCGGCGAGATCATCAGCTCCACGCTGAAGCCGATCGGCGAGCCGATCACCCTGCGCGGGCTGGATACCGACAAGGAAGTGATTACCGAGACCACCCTGCAGCCGGCGACTGTGGAAGAAATCGCCGGCACCGTCGCGGTGATGGGCGGCGAGGACTGGCAGATGTGGATCGATGCGCTGGCCGATGCTGGCGTGCTGGCCAATGGTTGTACCACCACGGCCTTCACCTACGTGGGCGAAGAGATCACCCAGGCGATCTACTGGAATGGCTCGATCGGCGCGGCCAAGAAGGACCTGGACACCAAGGTGCTGGGCCTGCGCGAAAAGCTGGCGAAAATCGGCGGCGACGCGCGCGTGTCGGTGCTGAAGGCGGTGGTGACCCAGGCCAGCTCGGCCATTCCGACCATGCCGCTGTACCTGTCGCTGCTGTTCAAGGTGATGAAGGAAAAGGGCACCCACGAAGGCTGCATCGAACAGCTCGACGTGCTGTACGACATCCTTTACGGCGGCAAGGCCGATGGCACGGCGGTCGATCGCCTGCGCCACGATCTGGTCGATGGCGAGGGCCACACCGTTGCGCTGGTCGATGAGGAAGGCCGCCTGCGCGCCGATTACAAGGAAATGGCCGCGGACGTGCAGGGCAAAGTGGTCGCGCTGTGGCCGCAGGTGACCAACGAGAACCTGTACGAGATCAGCGACCTGGCCGGTTACAAGGCCGACTTCCTGCGTCTGTTCGGTTTTGGCGTGGAGGGCGTCGACTACGAGGCCGACGTCAACCCGGACGTGAAGATCGGCAACCTGGTCGACATGACCTGATCAAGCAAAAGGCCGGCGAAAGCCGGCCTTCTCTTTGGGTAGTGCCGGCTGCTGGCCGGCAACCCTGGGTACCAAAGGCTGCCGGCCAGCGACCGGCACTACCTCGGTTACCCGAATTCGAACCCCATCTCCGGCAACGCCGGGCCCACGAAGTCGCCCTGCACGTAATCCACGCCGGCACTGAACAGCAGCGTCATCGAGTTGGCATCGCTGACGAATTCGGCAATGGTGCGGATGCCCACTTCCTGGGCACGCGCGGTGATCTGGCTGATGCGGTCGATGTTCTCGCGGGTGGCGGCCAGGTCGCTGGTGAAGCCCCGGTCCAGCTTGAGGAACTGCGGCTGGAAGTGGGCCAGCAGCTGGAACGAGTCCAGCCCGGAACCGAACTGCTCCAGGCCGATGCGGCAGCCCAAGGGGGCCACTTCGGCAAGGAACTGCTGTGCGCTGCGCAGGTGGGTGAACACCTTCGCTTCCGGTGCATGCAGCCACAGCCGTTCGCCGGGCACGCCCTGTGCCTGCAGCTCGCGGCGCAGGGTGGCGATCATCTGTGGGTCATCGAACGATTCCGGCGTGACCTTCACCAGCACCTGGGTGGCATGACCCGCACGTGCGCGTTCACCCAGCACCGCGATGGCCTGCGAGACCACCCAGCGGTTGATGTCGGCCAGCAGGCCGTGTTCCTCGGCGATGCCCAGGAACGCCGTCGGGCTCAGCAGCTCGCCGTTGTTTTCCAGGCGCAGATAGGCTTCGTACAGTTCCAGTGGTTCGCCCTGCAGGTTCAGCACCGGCTGGTAGTGAAGCTGGAAACCGTCGCCGGCCAACGCCTCGCGGATGCGCGCCACCCAGCGCTGCACACGCTCTTCCTCGACACGGTCGGCGGCAGCCGGGTCGAAGATGCGGCAGGTGTTACCCAGCTCGGCTGCAGCCTGGGTGCATTCACTGGCGCGCGCCAGCACCTGGCCGATGCTGGCGATCTTCTCACCGACCTGCACGCCACCAATGCTGACCGTCACCGTGGCCGAGCGTGCGCCGATGCTGAAGACGTGCGCGGCGTAGGCTTCTCGGATGCGCTCGGCCAGCGCCACGGTCTGTGCGTAGGGTCCGGCCTGCAGCACGGCGAAATTGTGTTCGCCGAAACGGGCCAGTTGCGCGTCCTCGCCAACCACTTCGGCCAGCAGGGCGGCGAGGGCGCCGATCAGGGTGTCGGCCGAGGCCAGGCCGATATCCGGCAGCAGGCGCGCGTAGTGGTCCGGCTCGATCAGCAGCAGGCCGAACTGGCCCTCGCTGCGCCCGGCCTGGGCCACCGCGCTTTCCAGCTGCAGCATGAAGGTCGGGCGATTGAGCAGGCCGGTGACCTGGTCGCGCTGGCGCAGGTCCTCGACCTCGCGCGCCAGTTCGGGGTCGAACTCCATGCGGCGGCGGAGCACCACCTGCAGGCAGGACTCGCCCTCGTAGGTGGCCGCCGCAAATTCCATCGTCGCCGGGAACGCACTGCCGTCCTGGTGGCGCGCGTCGAGCTGGTACTGAGGCGGCGGCGCCTCGCCACGGCTGAGGCCCTTCAGCAGCTGCTTGAAGCCCTCCACGTGCTGGGCGGCGACCATGTCCAGCAGCGAGATGCCTTCAATGTCGTCAAAATGCTCGTAGCCGAACATCTCCAGGTAGGCGTCGTTGGCGCGGATGTGCATGCCTTCATGCACGTAGGCGATCGGGTCGCGCGATGAGGCGATCAGCGCGTCGCAGCGGCGCTCGGTCTCGCGCATCTGCGCCTCGATGCGGCGCAGGCCGCGGCGTGCCTGCAGGTCCACCCACTGGTCGCGGACCACGGCGAGCAGGTGCTCGGGGCGCTGGCGCAGGGCGAGGGCACGGATGCCATGGCTGCTGGCCTGCACCAGTTCGTCCTCGTCGATGCGCTCGGCCAGCAGCACCAGCGGGATGTCCTTGCCGCTGGCGGCGATGTGCTGGGCTGCCAGCTGCAGCGGAATGCCCTGCGACGGCGAGGCCAGCACCAGGTCGATGGCCTGGCTGGTCAGCACCTGGGCCAGCTCGGCCGCATCCTGTGGGCGCCACGGGCGTACCGCGATGCCGCTGTTGCGCAGGGTGCTGACGATGGCTTCGGCATTCTCGCCGCTGTCATCAACGATCAGCAGGCGGATGGTGATGTCGTTCGCGTTCTGCATGCACTGCTCCCCAATCTGCGAATCTAGATACACGATGCGCGGCGAACCGTCCATGCGCGTCCCCCTTGCGCGCATGGAACGGCGAAGTGGTTCACACCACGCCGCCCGCTGCGTGGCCGCTGGCCCAGGCCCATTGGAAGTTGTAGCCGCCCAGCCAGCCGGTCACGTCCAGCACCTCGCCAACGAAGTGCAGGCCGGGGACGCGCTTGGATTCCATCGTCGAGGATGACACTTCGGCGGTGTCCACGCCGCCCAGGGTGACCTCGGCGGTGCGGTAGCCTTCGGTGCCGCTGGCCACCAGCGGGAATGCGCCCAGCAGCTGCGCAGCCTGGCGCAGCACCGGCTCGTCCAGCTGGCGCACGGGGCGGTCGGGTAGCCAGTGCTCGCACAGCCGCTGTGCCAGCCGCTTCGGCAGTACCTCGCCCAGTACCGTGCGCAGCTCGGCGGCGGGGCGGTCGCGCTTCATCTGGCGCAGCCACTCGCCCGCATCCTGGCCCGGCAACAGGTCCAGCTCCAGCGCATCGCCGGGCTGCCAGAACGAAGAGATCTGCAGGATGGCCGGGCCGCTCACGCCGCGATGGGTCAGCAGCATGAAGTTCTGGAAGCTCTTGCCGTTGCAGCGCGCCTCGATGGGGAGAGCGACGCCGCTGAGATCGGCCAGCCGTTCCTGGTGCCTGCCGCTGAGCGTCAGCGGCACCAGCCCGGCCCGGGTCGGCAGTACCTGGTGGCCGAACTGGCGGGCCACTTCGTAGCCGAAGCCGCTGGCGCCCATGCTGGGAATCGACAGGCCGCCGGTGGCAACCACCAGCGAGGCGCAATGGAACAGGCCGTGCGTGGTGTGCACGCGGAAACCATCGCTGCCGTGCTCGATGCGCTGCACGCTGCAGTCGGTACGGATCTGTACGCCGGCCGCCTGGCACTCGTCCACCAGCATCTTCACGATCTGCTTGGACGAGATATCGCAGAACAGCTGCCCCAGTTCCTTTTCGTGATAGGCGATGCCGTGCTTGTGCACCAGCTCGATGAAATGCCAGGGCGTGTAGCGGGCCAGCGCCGACTTGCAGAAATGCGGGTTGGCCGACAGGAAGTTGGCCGGGGTGGTGCCGGTGTTGGTGAAGTTGCAGCGGCCACCACCGGACATCAGGATCTTCTTGCCGACCTTGTTGGCATGGTCGATCACCTGCACCTGGCGGCCCCGCTGGCCGGCAGTGATCGCGGTCATCAGCCCGGCTGCGCCGGCCCCAATGACCACCACATCGCAACGGATGGTGCTCATGCCTTGGCGCGCTTGCGCCAGTTCGGGATCACGTCGAGCTGGATCTGGTCGTTGAGCAGCTGCACTTCACCGTCCTGGATCAGCACGCTCCAGCGCATGGCACGCTGGATCTGCTGGCCCCAGCGCTCGACGAATTCGCCGTCCAGATCGACCACCGAAAGATTGTCGAAGCGCGCCAGGCCCTTGCCCTGCTTGCCCCACCAGATCTCCGAGGCGTTGCCGCCATAGTTGACCACCTGTACCTGGCGGCTGCGGTTGCTGGCCTTGCGGATGCGCGATTCGTCCGGATGGCCCAGGTCGATCCACTGCAGGATGTCGCCGGTGTAGTCGTGTTCCCAAAGATCGGGTTCGTCATCGGTGCTCAGGCCGCGGCCGAACTCCAGGCGGTCGCCGGCGTTCAGCGCGAAGGCGAGCAGGCGCACCATCAGGCGCTCGTCGGTCTCGGACGGATGCTGGGCCAGGGTCAGGTTGTGGGTCGCGTAGTAGCCGCGATCCATGTCGCTGATCTGCAGTTCGGCCTTGCGGATGGTGGCGGTAAGAGCCATGGGGGGTCCGTGGACTAAAGAGGACAATGATAGAGGTTTGCTCCGGGGGTGTCCGTGGCCGGGCTGTCTGCACACCGTCAACGGTGGCACTCTTGCGCTCTTTCCCGTGGCCGGAGTGGACGCCATGACCTTGCCCAGCCGGCTGCAGCTGCCGCCCGGCCCCTGGATCAGCCTGCTCGATGGCCTGTGTGCGCGATTCCCGCGCATCGCGCGCGCGCAATGGCAGGATCGCTTCGCGCGCGGCCGTGTGCTGGATGCGCAGGGCAGGGCGCTCGCTGCGGACATGCCCTGGCAGGTCGGGCTGGACATCCAGTACTTCCGCGAGGTGGCCGACGAACCGGTGATTCCCTTTGTCGAGACCATCGTCCATCTGGATGCGCACCTGCTGGTGGCCGACAAGCCGCATTTCCTGCCGGTGACACCGGCGGGTGGGCATGTGCGCGAGACGCTGCTGGCGCGGCTGGTCGCCCGCACCGGCAATGCCGATCTGGTGCCGCTGCACCGGCTGGATCGGCTGACGGCCGGGTTGGTGCTGTTCTCGACCCAGCGTGCGTCGCGCGATGCTTACCAGCGACTGTTCCGTGAGCGGCGCATCGAAAAGACCTATGAGGCCCTGGCACCGGCGCTGCCGGGGCGGGCGTTTCCGCAGCAGCGGGACAGCCGCCTGGTGCCGGGCGAGCCGTTCTTCCGCATGGCCGAAGTGCCCGGTGAACCCAATGCGCGCAGCCGGATCGAGCTGATCGAGGCCGAAGGGCCGATCTGGCGCTACCGGCTGCTGCCGGAAACCGGCCGCAAGCATCAGTTGCGCGTGCACATGGCCATGCTGGGGGCGCCGATCGTGGGTGACGACCTGTACCCGCAGCTTCGGCAGCGGCCACTGGACGTGGCCGAGTCACCGCTGCAGCTGCTGGCGCGGGCCCTGGCCTTCGACGACCCGTTGAGTGGCGCACGACGGACGTTCAGCAGCGGCCGCAGTCTGAGCCTTCCGGCTTAGGCCGGCCAGGTGCTCAGCGGGCCGGGCGTCGCGCCAGCCAGCGGTCCAGCTCGGCGGCGAACAACTGCCGGTCGCGGGGCCCCAGGGGCGGCGGTCCGCCGGTCTGGACCCCGGCGCCGCGCAGTTCCTCCATGAAATTGCGCATCGACAGCCGCTCGGCCATGTTGTTCGGGGTGTACAGCTGGCCGCGCGGGTTCAGCGCCACGGCCTTCTTCTCCAGCACCAGCGCAGCCAGCGGGATGTCCTGGGTGACGACCAGGTCTCCGGCGGCGACCCGCTCGACGATGGCGCTGTCGGCCACGTCCAGCCCCTGCGGCACCTGGATTGAGCGCAGCCAGCGTGAGGGCGGGGTGCGTATCCACTGGTTGGCGACCAGGGTCAGTTCGATCCCCACCCGTTCAGCCGCGCGGAACAGGATGTCGCGAATGACGGTGGGACAGGCGTCCGCGTCCACCCAGATGCGAGGGGGCGCGTATTCAGCGGGGGTTTCAGCTTCAGTCATTTCCCCAGTGTAGGGTAGGAAAAACCTGAATGGGGGCTCGGGGTTAGCCGCGAATGGCTGCCAGCCCTTGTCACGCCTAGCGGGCGACGTGTTCCGATGAACGCCGGGGCTATCGCTTTTTGCAGAAAACACGCGTATCGTGCGACCCACTGTGTTTGCTAGGGTCACCGTGAATCGTGGCCTGGTGCAGTTGATCTCACGATCCGCTCATCGATCCGCTTTACCAACGCCTGCAACTCAGTCTCGGCCCCGATACCCGGTGGCTGCGATTTTTTTCAACATGTGTTTCAGGAGTTAGTAAAATGTCTGAACGTCAGACCGGCACCGTCAAGTGGTTCAACGACGCCAAGGGCTTCGGCTTCATCACCCCGGAAAGCGGCCCGGACCTGTTCGTGCACTTCCGCGCGATCCAGGGCACCGGCTTCAAGACCCTGCAGGAAGGCCAGAAGGTTACCTTCATCGCCGTCCAGGGTCAGAAGGGTATGCAGGCTGACCAGGTGCAGGCGGTCTAATCCGTCTGCTACCGTTGGGTAGCCAGAACGCCGGAAGCGAGAGCTTCCGGCGTTTTTTATTGCCCGCTGTTTTTTGTAGAGTCGAGCCACGCTCGACTGTTCTCAAAGACAGTGGAGCATGGCTCGACTCTACAAAGGGCATGCACTGCGCGCGGTACGATGGGGGCCTTCCCAAGGATCACCCTCATGCGCATCGTTCATCACCTGGAAAACTCCCGTTCCCTGCGCGTGCTGTGGATGCTGGAGGAGCTGGGGCTGGACTACGAACTGCGCCGCTATCCGCGCGATCCGAAGACGCTGCTGGCGCCGCCGGAACTGCGCAACGTGCATCCGCTCGGCAAGTCGCCGGTGCTGCAGGATGGCGAGCTGGTGCTGGCCGAGTCCGGTGCGATCCTCGACTACCTCGCTGACCGTTACGACACGCAGCGCCAGCTGTCGCCGTCACCGATGCCGGCCGACGGCACCGAACGCATCGCGTACCGCTACTGGCTGCATTACGCCGAAGGCTCGGCGATGCCGCCGCTGCTGCTGACCCTGGTGATGGGCCGCATCCGTAATGCGCCCATGCCATTCTTCGCACGCCCGATCGCACGCAGCATTGCCGACAAGGCCGAGCGGGGCTTCGTTGGGCCGCAGCGGCGCCTGCACCTGGACTGGATGGAGCGCCGCCTGGCCGAAAACCCATGGTTTGCCGGCGAGCGCTTCAGTGCGGCCGACATCCAGATGAGCTTCCCGATCCAGGCTGCTGCCGCGCGCGGTGGTGGGCTCGACGACAAGCCGGCGCTGCGCGGCTTTCTCAAGCGTATTGGTGAGCGCCCGGCCTACCAACGTGCCGAGGCTCACGGCGGCCATCTGCAGGCGTTGAGCGGCAATTGAGGACGGCGGCGGGCGCCCCCATCTTCAACAGCATGGATACCGACAGCCCCCGTTTCGACAACCGCCTGCTGCGCACCCTGCCGGGTGACGCCGAATCCGGCCCACGCAGGCGCGAAGTGCTGGGCGCGGCCTGGTCGCCGGTGATGCCGACCCCGGTGGTGGCGCCCACGCTGCTGGCCTGGTCGCCGGAGGTGGCCACGCTGCTGGGTTTCCATGCCGCTGACGTCGAGAGCGAAGGTTTCGCGCAGGTGTTCGGCGGCAATGCGCTGTACGCCGGCATGCAGCCATGGGCCGCCAATTACGGTGGCCATCAGTTCGGTCACTGGGCCGGCCAGCTCGGCGACGGGCGTGCGATCTCGCTGGGCGAGCTGGTGGCACCCGATGGCCGACACTGGGAACTGCAGCTGAAGGGGGCCGGGCCGACGCCGTACTCGCGCGGTGCCGATGGACGGGCAGTGCTGCGCTCGTCGATCCGCGAGTTCCTGTGCAGCGAAGCGATGCACCACCTGGGCGTGCCGACCACGCGCGCGTTGTCGCTGGTCGGCACCGGCGAAGAGGTGGTGCGTGACATGTTCTATGACGGCCACCCGCGTGCCGAGCCTGGCGCCATCGTGTGCCGGGTGTCGCCATCGTTCCTGCGCTTTGGTTCCTTCGAACTGCCGGCGTCGCGGGGTGAAACCGCCCTGCTGCAGCAGCTGGTCGATGCCTGCATCGCGCGCGACTTCCCCGAGCTTGAAGGGCAGGGCGAGGCCCTGTACGGCGACTGGTTCGCGCAGATCGCGGTGCGCACCGCCGAGATGATCGCGCACTGGATGCGTGTCGGCTTCGTGCATGGCGTGATGAACACCGACAACCTGTCCGTGCTCGGCCTGACGCTGGATTACGGCCCCTATGGCTGGGTCGAGGACTTCGATCCGGACTGGACGCCGAACACCACCGATGCTCAGGGGCGCCGCTACCGCTTCGGCACCCAGCCGCAGGTGGCGTACTGGAACCTGAGCCGATTGGCGCAGGCGCTGTCGCCGCTGTTCGCCGATGTCGCACCGCTGCAGGCGGGCCTGGCGGCCTACCAGTCCACCTTCGTGGCCTGCACGCGTCGCGATGCTGCATCGAAGCTGGGGCTGGCTGCTGCCAACGATGACGACCTGCAGCTCTACCAGCGCTGGCAGCAGCTGATGCAGGAGGGCGCCATGGACATGACCCTGGCCTGGCGTGCACTGATGCGCATCGACCCGTCGGCAGCGGACGCGACGGTTCTGGACGCGGTGTACTACGACGAGGCGCGCAAGCAGGCGGTGCAGGCGCCGTTGCAGCAATGGCTGCAGGACTACGCAGCGCGCCTGCGCAGCGATCCGCTGTCGGCCCGCGAACGCCTGGCGAAAATGGCAGCGGCCAACCCGCTGTACGTGCTGCGCAACTGGCTGGCCCAGGAGGCGATCGACCTTGCCGAGCGGGGCGACCTCGGCGGTGTGCATGCGCTGCAGGACGTGCTGCGCGACCCATACACCGAACGCCCGGGGCTTGAACACTTCGCCGGCAAACGCCCGGCCTGGGCCGACAACCGTGCCGGCTGCTCGATGCTGTCCTGCAGTTCCTGAGGGTGGGTTTCGGCAGGGCTGCGCCCTGCACCCGCAGAGGCCACCGCGCAAGCAGAGGCCAAAGCCAAAGCCAAAGCCAAAGCGGCTTTGGATTGTTGATGGTATGGCGGGGCGGTGTGGGGCTGCAGGACACGCCGTGAACCCGTCCCTGGGGGCTCGATGGCGCCATCCATGGCGCCAACGGTCCTGCAGTCCCACACCGCCCCACCTCCGAAAGACTCCCGCGGCTGTGGGTAGGTGTCGACCTTGGTCGACACGGTAGATCCACGCCATGCGTGGATGCTCTTCGTTCAATCTTCGAAATACTCGATTTCGATGAAGATTCATCCAGACATGGCGTGGACCTACAGAAAGCAATGCCCGACAGATCGCAGAAATCTGTCGAAGGCGGGGTGGGTCCGGTTGCGGGAGTGTCCGCGGCATGGATGCCGCGGCCAAGCCCCCATGGATGGGTTTACGGCGTCTCCCGCAATCGGGCCCACCCCGCCATACCACAGGAAACCCGCTGTTGCCGTTGCTGTTGCTGTTGAGGTTGCCGGCCAGCGGCCGGCACTACCGCAGGTGCCGGGCGCAGCCCGCCCGACCCCCAACAGGCAGGCGGCGCCCGGAACAGGTACCCTATGCCGCCATCAGATAGCCAATGTGACATGACCGACGCCATCGTCGCTCCGCAGTGGGCCTCCCGCCTGCGCGACATCGCCGACTTCCCCAAGCCCGGCATCCTGTTCAAGGACATCATGCCGCTGCTCGCCCACAGCGAGGACTTCCGCGGTGCCATCACGGCGATGGCCGACCGTTGGCGCGACCAGAAGCTGGACGCGGTGGTCGGCATCGAATCGCGTGGTTTCATCCTCGGTGCCGCGATGGCACTGGAGCTGGGCGTCGGCTTCGTGCCGGTGCGCAAGCCGGGCAAGCTGCCCGGCCAGGTGCTGCGCGAGGAATACACGCTCGAGTACCGCAGCGACTGCATCGAAGTGCACGCCGACGCGCTGCCGGCCGGTGCACGCGTCGCGATCATCGATGACGTGCTGGCCACCGGCGGCACGCTGGTCGCTGCGTTGTCGCTGGTGCGCCGCCTGGGCGTTGAGGTGGTCGGTGCAGGCGTGCTGGTCGAGCTCGACGGCCTCGGCGGCCGGGCCCGCTGGGAGGCGGGCTTGCCACTGCACACCGAACTGGTGTTCTGATCGAAGGGTGAATGCCAACCAAGGTTGGCATCTACCAGAGCGAAGGGCCGGGAGCCGGTAGTTGCCAACCGTGGTTGGCAACGCGGCGTCAATCACATCATCCGCACGCGGAAACGACGGCCCTTGATCTTGCCGGCATCCAGCCTGGCGACGGCCTTGTTGGCCTGCTCACGCGCGATCGCCACATAGGAGCGGGTCGGGAAGATAGCGATCTTGCCGATGAACTTGCTCGACAGGCCGGCATCACCGGTCAGCGCACCGAGGATGTCGCCCGGGCGCAGCTTGTCGGTCTTGCCACCGTCGATGCGCAGGGTGCGCATCGCCGCCTGCGGCAACTCGGCCGGGCGCGAGGTTGCCAGCGGCGTCTTCTGCCAGTCCAGTGGCTGACCCATCTGCGCTTCGATGGCTTCGGCGCGGGTCTTCTCGCGGCCGGCCACCAGGCTGATCGCCAGGCCACTGGCACCGGCGCGCCCGGTACGGCCCACGCGGTGCTGGTAGCTCTCCACGTCGGTCGGCAGTTCGTAGTTGATCACCGCCGCCAGCTCTTCCACGTCCAGGCCGCGCGCGGCGACGTCGCTGGCGACCAGCACGTTGCAACTGCGGTTGGCCAGCAGCAACAGCACTTCCTCACGGTCGCGCTGCTCCATGTCGCCGTGCAGGGCGAGTGCGGAGAAGCCGAACTGCTGCAGCGAGTTGGCCACTTCGTCCACGTCCTTGCGGGTGTTGCAGAACACCACCGCCGATTCCGGCGTGTACTTCAGCAGCAGGCCGGCCAGCGCCTTCTGGCGATGCGCCGGTTCCACCTCGCAGAACAGGTGGCGGATGGCCGGTGCCTGGTCGGCGCCTTCCACGGTCACCTCCACCGCGTCGCGCAGCAGGTCACGCGCCATGGCGCGGATGCTGTCGGGGAAGGTGGCGGAGAACAGCAGGCTCTGGCGATCCTTGTGGGTGCGGCCGGCGATCTCGCGGATGGGCTCCTCGAAGCCCATGTCGAGCATGCGGTCGGCCTCGTCCAGCACCAGCGTGCGCACCGCGCCAAGATTCAGCGCGCGCTTGCGTGCCAGCTCCTGCACGCGGCCGGGCGTACCCACCACCACGTGCGGGTCGTGGCCTTCCAGCGAGGCCAGCTGCGGGCCCAGCGGCACGCCACCCACCAGCAGCAACAGCTTCAGGTTGGGAATGCCGGTGGCCAGCTTGCGGATCTGCTTGCCGACCTGGTCGGCGAGTTCGCGGGTCGGGCACAGGACCAGCGCCTGCACGCGGATCAGGCTGGGGTCGATGGACTGCAGCAGGCCCAGCCCGAAGGCGGCGGTCTTGCCGCTGCCGGTCGGCGCCTGTGCGATCACATCGTGGCCATCGAGGATGGCCGGCAGGCTCTGCGCCTGCACGGGGGTGAGGGTGGTGTAGCCGAGGGCGTCCAGGCCGGGCTGCAGGGCCGGGTTCAGCGGCAGGGTCGAGAAGTCAGTCATGGCGCATTGTACCTGCCTGCGCGGCCGGTCCCGCCTGGTGAGCCCGAGGTCGGATCCCTTTCCTCAGGAGCGGGATCTCACCCCAGCGGTGCTGTCATCCCCGCATGGCGTGGATCTTCTGGTGGGCGCCGACCCAGGTCGGTACGCTCCTGCTCAGCCCAGCACCGCCAACACACCCTGGTGGATCGCCAGGCCACCGAACAGCAGCCAGGCGAACAGGATCAGCGCCAGCAGCAGTGGTTTCAGGCCGGCCTGGCGCAGCGCCGAGACATGGGTGGTCAGGCCCAGCGCGGCCATCGCCATCGCCAGCAGCACGGTATCCAACTGCACCAGCCCCGCCTGCAGGCCGGCCGGCAGCAGGTGCAGTGAATTGAAACCGGCCACTGCCACGAAACCGAACGCGAACCACGGCACTACGATGCGCGCCTTGCTGCCGTCGGCGCTGGCCTTGCCGCCACGCGCCAGCCACAACGACAACACGACCAGGAACGGCGCCAGCAGCATCACCCGCACCATCTTGGTGATCACCGCGGTATCGGCGGCGGCTTCGCTGACCGCGCGGCCGGCGGCCACCACCTGCGCCACTTCGTGCACCGTCGCACCAGTGAACAGGCCGTACTGCCGCGCGTCCATCGCCAGCCAGCCGTGCGACTGCACCAGCGCATACAGCACCGGGTACAGGAACATCGCCAGCGTGCCGAACACCACGACGGTAGAAACCGCTACAGTGACCTGCGCAGCGCGGCCGCGCACCACCGGTTCGGCGGCCATCACCGCTGCCGCACCGCAGATCGCGCTGCCGGCGCCGATCAGCATTGCCGCCTCGCGTTCCATCCTGAACACACGCACGCCCAGCCAGCAGGCCAGGCCGAAGGTGCTGGCGACCACCAGCACGTCCATCAGGACGCCGCTGACGCCGACATGGCCGATGTCCTGGAAGGTCAGGCGCAGGCCGTACAGCACAATGCCGGCACGCAGCAGCCAGTGCTTGGAGAAGCCGACACCGGCCGCGCTGCTCGGCGCCAGCCGCGGGTAGAGGGTGTTGCCGACCACGATGCCGGCCACGATGGCGACGGTCAGTGCACTCAGGCCGTGCGCCTGCAACCAGGGAAGCTCGGCCAGGTACAGCGACGCCGCCGCGATCAGGCCCACCAGCAGCAGGCCGGGCAGGCGCGGCTGCCAGCGTTGGCGCAGGGCGGGCAGGGACCAGGAGGAGAGAGCGGGGGCGTTCATGGCAGGGCAGGGCTGTGGTGACGAGACAAGCGTGCGCCTTCGTCCATGACCTGTAAAACGAATAATATGGGTGAAATCTACATATAAGATGGGTAATGCCCATGCGCCTGACCCTGCGCCAGCTTCAGGTTTTCGTTGCCATCGCCGACCACGGCAGCACCACCGCCGCCGGCCAGGCCATCGCCCTCTCGCAGTCGGCCAGCAGCGCCGCCCTGCAGGAGCTGGAGGCGCACTTCGGTACGCCGCTGTTCGACCGCATCGGCCGTCGCCTGGCGCTGAACGGGCACGGCCGCGCACTGCTGGAGCCGGCGCGCACCCTGCTGGTCAATGCCGCCGATCTGGAGCGGCAGCTGGCCGCCGGCGGAGACCCGTCGCAAGGGGCACCGCTGCGGTTGGTGCTGGCCGCCAGTACCACCATCGGCAACTACCTGCTGCCGCCGCGCATTGCGGAACTGCTGCGCCAAGCGCCACAGGCCGAGGTCGACCTGCGCATCGACAACAGTGCCGGCGTGGTCGCTGCTGTGCAGCGCCTGGACGTGGACGCCGGCCTGATCGAAGGCCCGTGCCATGAACGCGGTTTGCAGGTCACGGCCTGGCAGCAGGATCCGCTGGTGATCGTCGCCGCCGACGACGCTCCGCCGCGCTGGACGCTGGACGAACTGCGCCGCGCCCGCTGGCTGCTGCGCGAACCGGGTTCCGGTACCCGCGAAGCGGTGGAGCAGGCCCTGCTGCCGCATCTGCGTGGCTTCGCCCAGACCCTGCAGCTGGGCAATACCGAAGCGATCAAGCAGGCCGCGATCGCCGGCCTCGGCCTGGCCTGCCTCTCGCGCCACGCGCTGGAAGAGCCGCTGGCGCTGGGCCGCCTGCGCGTGCTGGACACCCCGCTGCCTCCCCTGCAGCGCACGCTGTGGCTGGTGCGCCACCCGGGCAAGCAATGGCTGCCGGGGTTGCAGGCGTTGCTGGGGCAGGTGGAGTAATCCATCAGACCCCCAGTCGAGTCCATCCATCGATACTTCTTGTAGCGCTCATCCACGCATGGCGTGGATCGACCGTGTCGACCAAGGTCGCCACCCACCAGAGCAGAATGCCGTTCCGACAGATCGCAGGAATCTGTCGAAGGCGGGATGGGTCCGGTTGCGGGGGTGTCCGCGGCATGGATGCCGCAGCCAAGCCCCCAGGGACGGGTTTACGGCGTCCCCCACGACCGGACCCATCCCGCCATCCCACAGGAAACCAGCTTTTGACGTTGTCGTTGAGGTTGCCGGCCAGCGGCCGGCACTACCGCGGGTGCCGGGTGCAACCCGGCCGACGCCCCCAACCCGTACAATATCCGGATGCCTCTGATTACTCTGCAGAACGTCGACTTCAGCGTCGGCGGCCCGTTGTTGCTGGAAAAGGCCGAACTGTCGATCGAGCCGGGCGAACGCATCGCCCTGATCGGCCGCAACGGCGCCGGCAAATCCACCCTGCTCAAGCTGCTGTCCGGCGACCACAAGCCCGATGACGGCGAAGTCCGCGTGCAGCAGGGCGTGCGCGTCACCCGCCTGGAGCAGGAAGTGCCACATGGCGCCGCCGGCTCGGTGTTCGACGTCGTCGCCGATGGCCTCGGTGAACTGGGCCAGTGGCTGGCCGAGTTCCACCACCTCAGCCACGCCGAAGTGTTTGATGGTGAAGCCCTCGGCAACGTGCAGGCCAAGATCGACGCCGCCAACGGCTGGGGCCTGGACCAGCGCGTCAGCGAAACCCTGACCAAGCTCGACCTGGACGGCGAGGCCGAGTTCGGCCGCCTGTCCGGCGGCATGAAGCGCCGCGTGCTGCTCGCCCGCGCGCTGGTGTCCAGCCCTGACGTGCTGTTGCTGGACGAACCGACCAACCACCTCGATATCGAAGCCATCGACTGGCTCGAAGCGTTCCTGAAGGGTTGGAGCGGCAGCGTGGTGTTTGTTACCCATGACCGCCGCTTCCTGCGTGCACTGGCCACCCGCATCGTCGAGATCGACCGCGGCCAGGTCACCAGCTGGCCGGGCGACTGGGCCAATTACGAGCGTCGCCGAGAGGAACGCCTCAACGCGCAGGCGCAGGAAAACGCGCGCTTCGACAAGTTGCTGGCGCAGGAAGAGGTCTGGATCCGCCAAGGCATCAAGGCGCGCCGCACCCGCGATGAGGGCCGCGTGCGCCGCCTGAAGGCGATGCGCGTGGAGCGTTCGCAGCGCCGTGATCTCAGCGGCAACGTCAAGATGGAAGCCGCGCAGGGCATCAGCTCTGGCAAGAAAGTCATCGACGTCAAGGATATTTCGTTCGCCTTCGGTGAGCGCACCATGGTCCGCGACTTCACCACCACCATCATGCGCGGCGACCGCATCGGCCTGATCGGCCCCAACGGCAGCGGCAAGACGACGCTGCTGAAGCTGCTGCTGGGAGAGCTGCAGCCGGCCAAGGGCGAAGTCAACGCCGGCACCAACCTGCAGATCGCCTATTTCGACCAGTACCGCGCGGTGCTGCGCGAAGACTGGAGCGCGATCGAGAACGTGGCCGAAGGCCGCGATTTCCTCGAGTTCAACGGCAAGCGCAAGCACGTGCATGCCTACCTGCAGGACTTCATGTTCACCCCGGAACGCGCGCGTGCGCCGATCACCCGCCTGTCCGGTGGCGAGCGCAACCGCCTGCTGCTGGCCAAGCTGTTCGCGCAGCCGTCCAACCTGCTGGTGATGGACGAACCGACCAACGACCTGGACGTGGAAACCCTGGAGCTGCTGGAAGAGCTGCTGGGCGAGTACACCGGTACGCTGCTGCTGGTCAGCCACGACCGTGACTTCATCGACAACGTGGTGACCTCCACGCTGGTGATGGAAGGCGACGGCGTGATCGGCGAGTACGTCGGTGGCTACAGCGACTGGCAGCGTTATGCGGCCAGCATCGCAGCGCCTGCCTCGGTCCCCGCAGCCAAGCCGGCGGCCGCCGCCCCGGCCGCGGCGGCTGCTGCCACCCCGGCTGCGCCCAGGCGCAAGCTGGCCTACAAGGAAGCGCGCGAGCTGGAGCAGCTGCCGAAGACCATCGAGAAGCTGGAAGGCGATGTCGAAGGCCTGACCTCGGCGATGAACGACCCGTCGTTCTACACCCGCAGCAGTGCCGAAGTGACCGCGCACACCCAGCAGCTCGCCAAGGTGCAGGCCGAGCTGGATGCCGCGTACGCGCGCTGGGAAGAGCTGGAAGGCTGAGCGGTTACCACGGCCGTCTCACCCTGCGGGCGGCTGTGGCTTTTGATCTGATTCCGCCTTGAAGCGAGCCGAGCACCGCAGGTCCGGCGAGGGCGAAGAGGCGCGGGTGTCTGAGTGCAGCGAGTTCCCGCGCCGTCCCTCGGTGGGCCGAGAAGCGCAGGGAACCGGTGCGTAGCATCGGCTCGCGGACGGCGGAGCGTTTCTTTTGGTTACTTTTCTTTGCGCGCACCGCACTGCAGGAGCAGGGCGGAACGGCATAGCCGGCCCGCAGGGTGACGCACAAGGATGTGCGTCATCAAGAAAAGTAACGCCTATGAACGCATCAGATTGCAGCAGTCATCCGCGCAGAGCGGTCATTTGACCCCGTGCAGATCCCGCAGCTGGCTCGGCCGGCTGCCGAAATACGCCGCCAGATCGGCAATGTCCTGATCACTCAGGTCCTTCGCCTGCGGCGTCATCAGCGCATGCTGGCGGTCGCCGGCGCGGTAGGCCTGCAGCGCATGTGCCAGATAGTCGCCGTACTGGCCACCCAGCTTCGGGTAGGTCGGATCGATCGGCGCATTGCCGTCGGCCCCGTGGCAGTCGATGCAGCTCTGGTTGGTGGCCTTGCCCTTCACCTTGGCGCGGGCTGCGCCGGCAGCCTCGCGGCCAGCCGGCAGGCCGGCGGAGGACGAAGAACCGTGTTCGCCGCTGGCATGGCCCGGGTCGGCGGCGGATTTCTCGCTGTTTTCCACCTGCGACTGCGAACAGGCCGCCAGCAGCAGGGCAACGGACAGGGCGATGGCGTGACGCATCGGATGCGCGGCTTTCGACATGGGCGGGCCTTACTTGACGGTGGACAGGTAAACAGAGAGATCGGCGATCTCCTGTTCGCTGAAACTCATCGACTGCGCCTGCATCGTCGGATGCCGGCGCTTGCCCTGGCGGTACTCGGTCAGGGCCTGGGCCAGGTACTGCTGGGTCTGGCCGCCGATCTTCGGCACCCGGTAACTGGGGTAGGCGTTCTTGTAGCCGGTGATGCCGTGGCACCCCTGGCAGGTGTAGGCCAGGACACGGCCATTGTCGAAGTTGCCGGTGGGCGTGGCAGGCGCCGGCGCGGCGGCAGGCGCCGGGGCGGGTGTGGCAGGAGCGGGAGCGGGCTGTGCGGCGGCCCCAAGGGGCAGGAGGACGGCCAGAGCGAGACAAGCGGCGAGCGGCTGCGGGCGCATGGTGTCGTTTCCGGGGATTCGGGTCTGGTCGTTCCGGCGTGGGGTACGGAACGACCCGAGTATAGCCTCAGGTTTCATCTAGCTGAAATGGGGGCGGGCCGACCAGCGGCGTGAAGACACCATGACCTTTGGGATATGGTGTTGCTGTGAAGTGGTGCATTACTTTGCTACCACACCTGTCCACGCATCCTCCAGGGACCTGACGATGTCGCACCCAACCTTCCTGTCCGGCCGTCGCAGCGGAATCTGCGCTGCCGCACTGCTGATCTCCACCTCCCTGCTGCTGGGCGGTTGCGCCGCAGGGCCCAATTCCGAAGCCAAGGCTGCCGAGACCAAGGAGGAGAAGAAGGTCGACGCGGTCCCGGTCGAAGTGGCGGTGGCCAGCCATCGTGCCGTCGCAGCCAGCTACACCGGCACCGCGGCGCTGGAGCCACGTGCAGAGTCGCAGGTGGTCGCCAAAACCTCCGGCGTGGCCTTGGCGGTGCTGGTCGAGGAAGGGCAGCGGGTCACTGCCGGCCAGCCGCTGGTGCGGCTGGACCCGGACCGCGCGCGCCTGGCCGTGGCTCAGAGCGAAGCGCAGATGCGCAAGCTGGAAAACAACTACCAACGCGCACAGAAGCTGGTCGGCCAGCAGATGGTCAGCGCCGCCGATGTCGACCAGCTGCGCTATGACCTGGAGAACGTCCGTGCGCAGTACCGCCTGGCCACGCTGGAGCTGTCCTACACCACGGTAGTGGCACCAATCTCCGGTGTGATCGCCTCACGCTCGATCAAGACCGGCAACTTCGTGCAGATCAATACACCGATCTTCCGCATCGTCGACAACTCGCGGCTGGAGGCCACCCTCAACGTACCCGAACGTGAGCTGGCCACCCTGCGCGCCGGCCAGCCGGTGACGCTGGCGGCCGACGCACTGCCGGGCCAGAGCTTCACCGGCACCGTCGACCGCATCGCGCCGGTCGTGGACTCGGGCAGCGGCACGTTTCGCGTGGTCAGTGCCTTCGATGGCGCCGCCCACGCGCTGCAGCCCGGCATGTTCGGCCGCATCCGCATCGATTACGACCAGCGTGCCGATGCGCTGGTGGTGCCGCGCCTGGCGTTGCTCGATGACGGTGAACCTGCGGTGTTCCGCGTGCGCGAAGGCAAGGTCGCACGCGTTCCGGTCAAGCTGGGTTACGCCGAGGGCCCGTGGGTGGAGATCCGTGATGGCCTGGCGGCCGGTGATCAGGTGGTCACCGCCGGCAAGGTCGCCCTGCGCGACGGCACCACGGTGCAGGTGATTGCCGATCCGAAGGCGAAGGCGGTCGCGGCGGCCGCCAAGCCCGCAGACAAGGCCGGGAGCAAGCAATGACTGCCCCGGGTCACGACCACGGTGCCTCGCCGGCGCGCGACGGCGCCGCCGCCGGCATGCGCGGCGGCCTGGTGGAATTCGCCACGCGTCGCCGTGTGACCATCGCCATGTGCACGGTCACGCTGCTGCTGTTCGGCCTGATCGCGCTCGGCAACCTCAAGGTCAACCTGCTGCCCGACCTGAGCTACCCGACGCTGACCGTGCGCACCGAATACACCGGTGCGGCGCCGACCGAAATCGAAACCCTGATCACCCAGCCGGTTGAAGAAGCGGTGGGCGTGGTCAAGAACCTGCGCAAGCTGAAGTCGGTCTCGCGTACCGGCCAGAGCGATGTGGTGCTGGAGTTCGCCTGGGGCACCAACATGGACCAGGCCAGCCTGGAGGTGCGTGACAAGATGGAAGCGCTGAACCTGCCGCTGGAGGCCAAGGCCCCGGTGCTGCTGCGCTTCAATCCGTCCACCGAGCCGATCATGCGCCTGGTGCTGTCGAACAGGACGGCGCCGACCAGCGATGCCGATGCGGTCCGCGAGCTGACCGGCCTGCGCCGCTATGCCGATGAAGACCTGAAGAAGAAGCTGGAGCCGGTCACCGGCGTGGCAGCAGTGAAGGTGGGCGGAGGCCTGGAAGACGAGATACAGGTCGACATCGACCAGCAGAAGCTGGCGCAGCTGAACCTGCCGATCGACACCGTCATCAAGCGCCTGAAGGACGAGAACATCAACATCTCCGGCGGCCGCCTGGAGGAAGGCTCGCAGCGCTTCCTGGTGCGTACCGTCAACCAGTTCGCCGACCTCGAGGAAATCCGCAACCTGCTGGTCACCACCCAGGCCGCCAACGGCAGCGCAGCTGATTCGGCGCTGCAGCAGATGTTCAACATCGCCGCGTCGACAGGTTCCGCTGCAGCCATCGCGGCGGCGTCGGCGGCACAGAGCGCATCGTCCGGTGGTGGCTCCAGCGTGGTCGCCAACGGCGTGCCGGTACGCCTGAAGGACGTGGCCACGGTGCGCCAGGGCTACAAGGAGCGCGAAGCGATCATCCGCCTAGGCGGCAAGGAATCGGTCGAGCTGGCCATCTACAAGGAAGGCGACGCCAACACCGTGTCCACCGCCGAAGCGCTGCGCAAGCGGCTGGAACAGATCAAGGGCACGTTCCCGTCCGATGTCGAGCTGACCACCATCGAGGACCAGTCGCGCTTCATCGAGCACGCCATTGCCGACGTCAAGAAGGACGCGGTGATCGGTGGCCTGCTGGCGATCCTGATCATCTTCCTGTTCCTGCGCGATGGCTGGAGCACGTTCGTGATCAGCCTGTCGTTGCCGGTATCGATCATCGCCACGTTCTTCTTCATGGGCCAGCTCGGCCTGAGTCTGAACGTGATGTCGCTGGGCGGCCTGGCCTTGGCCACCGGCCTGGTGGTCGATGACTCGATCGTGGTGCTGGAGAGCATCGCCAAGGCCCGCGAGCGTGGCCTGGGCATCCTGCAGGCGGCCATTGCCGGCACCCGCGAAGTGAGCATGGCGGTGGTTGCCTCAACCCTGACCACCATCGCCGTGTTCCTGCCGTTGGTGTTCGTCGACGGGATTGCCGGACAGCTGTTCCGCGACCAGGCGCTGACCGTGGCGATCGCCATCGCGATCTCGCTGCTGGTGTCGATGACCCTGATCCCGATGCTGAGCTCGCTGAAGGGGCGGCCACCGCTGGCGTTCCCGGAAGAGGCGCCGAACGCAGCATGGCAGCCGCAGAAGCGCTGGCAGAAGCCGGTCGCGCTGGGCCGCCGTGGCGTGGTTGCCAGCGTGCGCTGGAGCTTCTATGCACTGGCCTGGCTTGTCGTGCGCGTGTGGCGCGGCGTGGTGGCAGTGGTCGGCCCGGTGATGCGCAAGGCCAGTGATCTGGCGATGAAGCCCTATGCAGGCGCCGAGCGCGGCTATCTGCGCCTGTTGCCGAGCGCATTGGCACATCCGGGCAAGGTGCTGGGCGTGGCAGCCATCATTTTCGTGGCGACCATGGCGCTGGTGCCGATGCTTGGCGCGGACCTGATCCCGCAGCTGGCGCAGGACCGGTTCGAAATGACGGTGAAGCTGCCCGCCGGCACGCCGTTGAAGCAGACCGATGCGCTGGTGCGTGAGCTGCAACTGGCGCATGGCAAGGGGGAGGGCGTGGCTTCGCTGTACGGTGTCAGCGGCAGCGGCACCCGCCTGGACGCCAGCCCCACCGAGAGCGGCGAGAACATCGGCAAGCTGACCGTGGTGATGGAAGGCGGTGGCAACGCGCGCACTGAAGCAGCAATCACCGAGCGCCTGCGCGGCACCATGAGCCAGCACCCGGGCGCCCAGGTCGACTTCGCGCGGCCGGCGTTGTTCAGCTTCTCCACGCCGTTGGAAATCGAACTGCGCGGGCAGGACATGGCGACCCTGGAAGTGGCCGGCCAGCGCTTGGCGGCGATGCTGCGCGGCAATGCGCACTATGCCGACGTGAAATCGACGGTGGAAGAGGGCTTCCCGGAAATCCAGATCCGCTTCGACCAGGAGCGCGCGGGTGCGCTGGGCCTGACCACCCGCCAGATCGCCGACGTGGTGGTGAAGAAGGTGCGCGGCGACGTCGCCACCCGCTACAGCTTCCGTGATCGCAAGATCGACGTGCTGGTGCGTGCCCAGGAAGGTGACCGCGCCAGCGTCGAGAGCATCCGCCGTCTGATCGTCAATCCGGGCAGCACCCGCCCGGTCACCCTGGACGCGGTGGCCGACGTGGTCGCCACCACCGGCCCCAGCGAGATCCATCGTGCCGACCAGACCCGGGTGGCGGTGGTATCGGCCAACCTGCGCGACATCGACCTCGGCGCAGCCATGCGCGAAGTGCAGCAGATGGTGGCCGAGCAGCCGCTGGGCGCGGGCGTTGGCCTGCACATCGGTGGGCAGGGCGAGGAGCTGGCGCAGGCGGCGAAGTCGCTGATCTTCGCCTTTGGACTGGCGATCTTCCTGGTCTATCTGGTGATGGCCTCGCAGTTCGAGTCGCTGCTGCACCCGTTCGTGATCCTGTTCACCATCCCGCTGGCGCTGGTCGGCGCGATCCTGGCGCTGATGCTGACCGGCAAGCCCATCTCGGTGGTGGTGTTCATCGGCCTGATCCTGCTGGTCGGCCTGGTCACCAAGAACGCGATCATCCTGATCGACAAGGTCAACCAGCTGCGCGAAGCCGGTGTGGCCAAGCACGAGGCGCTGGTGGAAGGTGCGCGTTCGCGCCTGCGCCCGATCATCATGACCACGCTGTGCACGCTGTTCGGCTTCCTGCCGCTGGCGGTGGCGATGGGCGAGGGCGCCGAAGTGCGTGCACCGATGGCGATCACCGTGATCGGTGGCCTGCTGGTGTCGACGCTGCTGACGCTGCTGGTGATCCCGGTGGTATACGACCTGATGGATCGTCGCGGCGACGCCTACTACCGTGAGCGCGGCCGCAAGCATGCCGGTGAAGGCCTGCATGGCGACGAGGGCGGCACGGCAGGCATGGAGGAGCCGGCATGAGCGTTGCCGAGTTCTCCATCCGCCGCCCGGTCACCACCATCATGTGCTTCGTGTCGCTGGTGGTGATCGGCCTGATCGCTTCGTTCCGGCTGCCGTTGGAGGCGCTGCCGGACATCTCCGCGCCGTTCCTGTTCGTGCAGATCCCATACACCGGTTCGACGCCCGAGGAAGTGGAGCGGACCATCATCCGCCCGGTCGAGGAGTCGCTGGCGACGATGACCGGCATCAAGCGCATGCGCTCATCGGCCACCTCCGAGGCGGCGCTGATCTATATCGAGTTCAGCGACTGGGACCGCGACATCGCCATTGCCGCGTCCGACGCGCGCGAGCAAATCGATGCGATCCGCAGCGACCTGCCCGACGACCTGCAGCGCTACAACGTGTTCAAGTGGTCCAGCAGTGACCAGCCGGTACTGAAGGTGCGCCTGGCCAGCACCACCGACCTGACCACTGCCTATGACATGCTCGACCGTGAGTTCAAACGGCGCATCGAGCGCATCCCGGGTGTGGCCCGGGTCGACATCACCGGCGCACCGCCGAACGAGGTGGAGATCGCCATCGATCCGAACCGGCTCAACGCGCATGGGTTGAGCATCAACGAGCTGAGCGAGCGCCTGCGCACGCTGAACTTCTCGATCTCGGCCGGTCAGATCGACGACAACGGCCAGCGCGTGCGCGTGCAGCCGGTGGGCGAGATCACCGACCTGCAGGAAATGCGCGACCTGGTGATCAACGCCAAGGGCCTGCGCCTGGGCGATATCGCCGACGTGCGCCTGAAGCCGGCGCGGATGAACTACGGGCGCCGCCTGGACGGCAACCCGGCCGTCGGCCTGGACATCTTCAAGGAGCGCAGTGCCAACCTGGTGGACGTTTCGCGTGCGGCGCTGGCCGAAGTCGAGGCGATCCGCGCGCAGCCGTCGATGCGTGACGTGCAGATCAAGGTGATCGACAACCAGGGCAAGGCGGTGACCTCGTCGCTGCTGGAACTGGCCGAGGCCGGTGCGGTCGGCCTGATCCTGTCGGTGACGGTGCTGTTCTTCTTCCTGCGCCATTGGCCGTCGACGCTGATGGTGACCCTGGCCATTCCGATCTGCTTCACCATCACCCTGGGCTTCATGTACTTCGTCGGGGTGACGCTGAACATCCTGACCATGATGGGCCTGCTGCTCGCGGTGGGCATGCTGGTCGACAACGCCGTGGTGGTGGTGGAGAGCATCTACCAGGAGCGCGAGCGCATGCCGGGACAGCCACGGCTGGCCTCGATCATCGGCACCCGCAACGTGGCCATCGCGCTCAGCGCCGGTACGCTGTGCCACTGCATCGTGTTCGTGCCGAACCTGTTCGGCGAGACCAACAACATCAGCATCTTCATGGCGCAGATCGCGATCACCATCTCGGTTTCGCTGCTGGCCTCGTGGCTGGTCGCGGTCAGCCTGATCCCAATGCTGTCCGCACGCATGGCCACCCCCAAGCTGGTGCACTCGCAGACCGGCCTGATCGCGCGCCTGCAGCGCCGCTACGCGCAGCTGCTGGACTGGTCGCTGCATCACCGCGGCTGGAGCCTGCTCGGCATCCTGCTGGTGGTGCTGGTCAGCCTGGTGCCGATGAAGCTGACCAAGGTCGACATGTTCGGTGGCGAGGGCGGCAAGGACATCTTCATCGGTTACATGTGGAAGGGCGCCTACACCTACCGGCAGATGTCCGAGGAAGTGGCGCGGGTGGAGAACTGGATCGACCAGAACCGCGAACGCCTGCACGTCAAGCAGGTGTACTCCTGGTACAGCGAACAGGAAGGCAGCTCCACGGTGGTCACCCTGGACGAGAAGTACGCCAAGGACATCAAGGCGCTGCAGGAAGAGTTGCGCAAGGGCCTGCCGAAGTCCGCCCGCACCGACTATTTCGTCGGCAACCAGGGCGGCGATGGCGGTGGTGGCGGCAACCAGGGCGTGCAGGTGCAGCTGGTGGGCGACTCCAGCTCCATGCTGCAGGAGATCGGCCAGGAAGTGGTGCCGTTGCTGGCGCAGCGTGCCGAACTGCGGGACGTGCGCATCGACAACGGCGAGAAGGGCGGCGAGCTGAAGGTGCGCGTCGACCGTGAGCGTGCCGCAGCGTTCGGCTTCAACGCCGAACAGGTGGCCAGCTTCGTCGGCCTGGCGCTGCGCGGCGCACCGATGCGCGAGTTCCGCCGCGGTGACAATGAAGTGCCGGTGTGGGTGCGCTTTGCCGGCGCCGAGCAGAGCAGCCCGGAAGACCTGGCCGGTTTCAGCGTGCGTACCGGCGATGGCCGCAGCGTGCCGCTGCTGAGCCTGGTCACCGTGGACGTTGGTTCGTCAGCCACCCAGATCGGCCGCACCAACCGTCAGACGACGCTGACCATCAAGGCCAACCTGGCCGAGAAGGTCACCGCGCCGGACGGGCGCAAGGCGATCGAAGCCGTGCTCAAGCCGATGAACTTCCCGGCCGGCTATGGCTTCACCTTCGACGGCGGCGATTACGGCAACGACGACGAAGCCATGCAGCAGATGGTGTTCAACCTGCTGATCGCGCTGGTGATGATCTACGTGGTGATGGCGGCGGTATTCGAGTCGCTGTTGTTCCCGGCGGCGATCATGAGCGGCGTGCTGTTCTCGATCTTCGGCGTGTTCTGGCTGTTCTGGATCACCGGCACCTCGTTCGGGATCATGTCCTTCATTGGCATCCTGGTGCTGATGGGCGTGGTGGTGAACAACGGCATCGTGATGATCGAGCACATCAACAACCTGCGGCGCAGCGGCATGGGCCGTACCCAGGCGCTGGTGGAAGGCTCACGTGAACGCCTGCGCCCGATCATGATGACCATGGGC
Organism: Stenotrophomonas sp. YJH_SMC_122; assembly: GCF_059369535.1. Taxonomy (NCBI): domain Bacteria; kingdom Pseudomonadati; phylum Pseudomonadota; class Gammaproteobacteria; order Lysobacterales; family Lysobacteraceae; genus Stenotrophomonas; species Stenotrophomonas sp. YJH_SMC_122. The sequence continues at coordinate 58,563 of NZ_JCAFST010000015.1, forward strand.
ACGGCGATCCTGGCGATGGTGCCGATCTCGCTGACCGACACGCAGATGTTCGGTAATGGCCCGGAGTACTCGCCGATGGCGCGCGCGATTGCCGGCGGCCTGGCGTTCTCGACCGTGGTCAGCCTGTTGTTCCTGCCGACGATCTACGCGGTGCTCGATGACCTGCGCAATGCCGTGACGCGGCTGATCCGCCGTGCGCGTGGGGTAGAGATGGTAGAGCCGGGCGCTGCCCGGCTGTAAGGCACGCCAACGTGTTGTGGTGTGGGGGAGGCCGGTCGTAGTGGGGCGGCCTCCCCCTTTTTTGCTCGCCGCGTCTGCTTGCCTCTGTAGAGCCGAAGGCAGCGGCAGGAGCCGCTGCCAACGTCGCTTGCGACGGCCCGGAGGGTGTCGGCCAGGACGGCCGGCATAGCCATGCTCGGCTGCTGTTCGCCGCATTGCGGCATCGCCCGGGCATGGGCTCGGGCGCTACAGATTCTGTGGCCGGTTGAGGGGTTTACCCCGCCACCTTGCCCCACACCTTGAACGTGGTCAGCCACAGGCCGAGCATGCTGCCGATGTTGGTCAGCATGAAGGTCAGCACCACGCGGGTAACGCGATTGCGGTACCAGCCCTTCAGGCTCTGCGCGTCGTCGCGCAGCTTCAGGAAGTCCTCGTAGGCTGGCTTGCGCACACGCGCTTCCACCAGTGCCGAGAAGGCGCCGGTCGGGATGCTCAGGCGGAACGGCTTGAACGGGGCCACCGCGATCGCGGTGAGGATGCTCAGCGGGTGACCGCCGGCCAGCAGGCAGCCCAGGCCGGCCAGGCCGCCGGTATACATCGCCCAGGTTGCCAGCAGCTCGGTGCCTACGCCCAGGCCGCCGCGGTAGAAGCCTACGCCGATGCCGGTCGCCACGATCGCCAGGATGCCCAGCGTGAACCACGGGATGTTGCGCTTCTTCGGCACTGCCTCCAGCTCGGCGCGCAGCGGCGCCGGTGCCTCGGTGTCGGTTTCCAGGTGGCGTGCCAGACCCGCCAGGTGGCCGGCTCCGACCACTGCCAGCACTTCGCGCTGGTGCGGGTCGTGTTCTTCGCGCAGGCGGGTGGCCATGTAGCGGTCACGCTCGCCGATGATGGTCTCGTACAGCGCCGGGCTCTCGCTGGCGAACTCACCGAAGCTCGATTCCAGCATGTCGCCCTGCTTGAGCTTCTCGATCTCGTTCTCGCCCACTTCCTCGGACGAGAACAGTCCGGCGCCGAGGCCGGCAACCAGCTTCAGCTTGCCGAAGAAGCCCAGCCGTTGCGACGCTCGGCGGAAGGTCAGGCCGACCTCGCGGTCGATCAGGTGCACCGGCAGGTTGCGTTCGCGGGCGAGTTCCACCGCACGCTTCAGCTCGGCACCGGGCTCGATGTCGAGTTGCTCGGCCAGGCGGCGCTGGTAGGCGGACAGGGCCAGGTTGGCGGCGAACAGGGCGACGCGGCCCTTGCGGATCACCTCGACCAGGTCGAGCTTGGCGAGCGTGTCGGGGTCGCTCAGCGCCTGCAGGCGCTGCGGGTCCAGCTCGACGGCAACGGCATCGAAGCGGCCGCTGTCGATGGCTTTTTCCACGGCCTCGACGCTGGCGCGTGAGACGTGGGCAGTGCCCAGCAGGGTGTAGCGTACGCCGTCGCGTTCGACGACGCGCACCGGCTGGCCGGCGAACAGGTCGTCGCCGGTCTCGGGAAGGGTTTCGGTCATGGGTTCATTCATTGGAGGGTGCGGTGTCGGCGCCATCGCCGAGCGCGCGCTGCATCTGCACGGTGTCGAGCCAGCGGCCATGCTTGCGGCCGAGGCCACGGAACACGCCCACCCGCTCGAAGCCGAAGCGTTCGTGCAGCTTGATCGAGGCGGTGTTGGTCGGTTCGCCGATCACCGCCACCATCTGCCGGTAGCCACGCGCGATGCAGGCATCGATCAAGGCCTGTAGCAGGCCGGTGCCGACACCCTTGCCCTGGAACGCGGCATCGACGTAGACCGAGTTCTCCACGGTCCACTGGTAGGCGATGCGGGTGCGATAGGTGTTGGCATAGGCATAGCCGGCCACCTGGCCGTCGATCTCGGCGACCAGGTAGGGGAAGCCACGGTCGATGATGTCGCGCATGCGGCGCAGCATCTCGTTCGCGTCCGGGATGTCGTACTCGTAGGTATTGACGAAGTCGGTCACTTCCACCGCGTAGATCGCAGTGATCGCGGCGATGTCGGCCGGACCGGCATCTCGGATGAGGACGGCCATGCGCGGGCTCCGGCTCAGTCGATGTAGCGCTTGAGCAGGTCGCCGTAGGCATCGATGCGGCGATCACGCAGGAACGGCCAGATGCGGCGCACATGCTCGCTGCGCTGCAGATCGACATCGCACAGCAGCACGGTGGCCTCGGTGCCGGCCTCGGCCAGGAACTCGCCCTGCGGGCCGAGCACGTGGCTGTTGCCCCAGAACTGGATGCCCGACGCGCCCAGCGGCGAGGCTTCGTGGCCGACGCGGTTGCAGCTCAGCACCGGCAGGCCGTTGGCCACGGCGTGGCCGCGGTGGCTCAGCACCCAGGCGTCGCGCTGGCGGGTCTTCTCGTCCTGCACGTCGTCCGGGTCCCAGCCGATCGCGGTCGGGTACAGCAGCAGCTCGGCACCGGCCAGCGCCATCAGGCGCGCCGCTTCCGGGTACCACTGGTCCCAGCACACCAGCACGCCCAGGCGGCCCACCGAAGTGTCGATCGGCGTGAAGCCGATGTCGCCCGGGGTGAAGTAGAACTTCTCGTAGAAGCCCGGGTCGTCCGGGATGTGCATCTTGCGGTACTTGCCGAGCAGGGTGCCGTCCTTTTCAAACACCACCGCGGTGTTGTGGTACAGGCCGGCAGCGCGGCGCTCGAACAGCGAGCCGACCAGCACCACGCCATGCTTCTTGGCCAATGCGCCAAGGCGCTCGGTGCTCGGGCCCGGAATGGATTCGGCCAGGTCGAACTCGTCCACCGATTCGTGCTGGCAGAAGTACGGGCCGTTGTGCAGTTCCTGCAGCAGCACCAGCTTGGCACCCTGCGCAGCCGCCTCGGCCACGCGTGCTTCGATCACCGCCAGGTTGGCGGCGGCATCACCGTGGTTGCGCTCCTGGATCAGGGCGACGGTAAGGGGGCTGCGCGAGTTCATGCGGGGCGTTCCTGCGGGGGAAAACCTGCATGTTAGCGCGGATGGGCGGCGGCGGCGTGTCGCGCGCTGAATGGGTGCGATCGGTAGTGCCGGCCGCTGGCCGGCAATCCCGTGGATCCATCAGGCAGTGCAGGGTTGCCGGCCAGCGGCCGGCACTACCGTCATGCCTTCAACAGCCCTTCCGGCAGCTGCATGGTGATGCAGTGCAGGCTGCCGTTCTGCCAGATCAGCGAGCGGCAGGGCACCTGCACGATCTCGCGACCCGGGTGCGCCTGGGCCAGCACATCACGGGCCAGGTCGTCGGCCGGATCGCCATAAGCGGGCATCAGCACCGCGCCGTTGACGATCAGGTAGTTGGCGTACGACGCCGCAAGACGGCGGCCTTCGTCGATCACCGGCCGCGCCCACGGCAACGGGAACAGGCGATACGGCTTGCCGTCCTTGGTGCGCAGCGCGGCCAGCTCATTGCCCATCGCCTGCAGCTCGGCGTAGTGCGAATCGCTCTCGTCGTCGCAGGCCTGATAGACGATGCTGTCAGCGGAGGCGAAGCGGGCGAGGGTGTCGATGTGGGCGTCGGTGTCGTCGCCTTCCAGGTAGCCGTGGTCCAGCCACAGCACGCGGTCCTGCTGCAGCCAGTCGGCCAGGTCGGCGCTCAGGCTGGCGCGGTCGCGGTCCGGGTGGCGTTCGTGCAGGCACTTCCACGTGGTCAGCAGGGTGCCTTCGCCGTCGGTCTCGATGCCACCGCCTTCCAGCGCGAACGGAATGCTGCGCACCGGGGCGTCGTTGAACACGCCAGCCTGGTCGAGCACGCCCACCAGCTGGTCATCCAGGGTCGCGTCAAACTTGCCGCCCCAGCCAGTGAAGCGGAAGTCCAGCAGCTGGAAACCGCCGTCGGCGCGGCGCAGGGTGATCGGGCCAGAGTCGCGCAGCCAGGTATCGTCGTAGGCGGCCGTGGTGAAGTGGACCTTGTCCATGTCGATGCGGTTGGAGCGCAGCCGCATTTCGGCATAGGTCTCCACATCGTCGTCGGCCACGCAGATCAGCACCGGCTGGAAGCGGGTGATGGCCGCGACCAGGGCGATGTAGGTCTCTTCCACCTGGCCCAGGCGGTCGGCCCAGTCGGTGTCGGCGGTAGGCCAGGCAATCAGGACGCCGCTCTGGGCTTCCCACTCGGCAGGAAAACGAAGGGTCTGGTTCATGGTCTCGCTACACAGGCCCGCCCAGGGCGGGTAAGGGGATCAACGGATCGGCGGTTTCGGGCCGATTTCGTTCGGGTCCGCCTGGTTGGCCACCACGTCGATCACCTTCTGCTTCTCGAAGTAGACGGTGAACTGCGGGTACACCCAGCGGTTGATGGTCGGCCATTGCCGCTTCTGCCCGCCGCGCGGCTGCAGCTGCTCGCTGGGCGCGCCGAACTGCGCCTGCACCTGCTGCATGCTCTGGCCGCGCACGGGCAGGGCACCGGCCGGCTTCTCGCGGGCACGGTCGACAAGCAGGGTATCGGCCAGTGCCGGTGTGGCGGCGGCCAGGGCGGCCATTACGGCCAGGGCGGACAGGTAACGCTTCATCTCGATCTACTCCCCAGTGGTCAAGAAAGGCGATTACAGCAAAAACGGCAGGAAAAAGCCGCATAAACAAAAAACCGCCCGAAGGCGGTTTCTTGCATCGGGTCGGCCCCGCGTAGGGCCAGCCGCAGCCGGAAGGCTGTGAGGCTTAGCGCTGACGCGCCTTGAAACGCGGGTTCGACTTGCAGATGACGAAGATCTTGCCACGACGACGCACGACCTTGCAGTCACGGTGACGGGCCTTCGCCGACTTCAGGGAGGACAGGACTTTCATGGCATACCTCGGCGTAAACAGTAGTTGTTCGGGTGGAGCGTGGCCGCGATATGCGAAAGACAATCGGCAGTTGACGCTCGTTCAAGCCCGCCATTCTACCGGGCTTTTCCTCGTGGTTTCAAGTGGTTGCACAAAAGATCCCGCTGGGGGCGTCTGGCAGGGGCTAGAATGGCCTCTTCACACGCTCTGGGACCCCCATGAATCCACTCGCTCCCGTCCTGACCATCGACGGCCCATCCGGGGCCGGCAAGGGTACCATCAGCCGCATCATCGCGCGCAGGATGGGCTGGCATTACCTGGATTCGGGCGCGCTGTACCGGGCGGTGGGCGTGGCCGCAAGCGGGGCCGACATCGATACCTCCGACGCCTCGGCGCTGGTGCGCTGCACCTTTGACACCCACGTTCAGTTTGTCGAGCAGGGCGATGCCATGCGGGTCATGGTCAACGGCACCGATGCCACCGACGAGCTGCGCCTGGAGACCACCGGGGCGCTGGCCTCGGCCATTGCCGCCATCCCGGAGGTCCGGGCCGCCCTGAAGGAGCGCCAGCGCGCATTCAGGGAGCTGCCGGGCCTGGTCGCCGACGGCCGCGACATGGGCACGGTGATCTTTCCGGACGCCCCCTACAAGGTCTTCCTGACCGCCAGTGCCGAGGAGCGCGCCGAGCGCCGGCATAAGCAGTTGAAAGACAAGGGGGTTTCTGTTAACTTTGATGACCTCCTGCGCGAGATCATGGCCCGCGACGCCCGTGATGCTCAGCGTACCGTGGCGCCCCTGAAGCCGGCAGACGATGCTGTCCTCATCGACACCACAGGCATCGGCATCGATGATGTCGTTGCCCGAGTGATGGATCTGCTTCCGGTTCCGGCTGCCTGATCCGTTCGCGCGGGAGCACTGCCAGCCGCATCGGCAGTGGTCGCGCAAAGCAGTGCTGTACCAGCTCCGTCGCGCAATGATGCGTGGCGGTTTTCCTACTACACACGACCTGCGTTTCCGGGGTCGACCAACAGGCGGGCGGTCGCCATTCCCCTGAAGGGGACGCCACCGACCCATGTGTCCAACAGAGTAAATCTAATGACCGAATCATTTGCCGAACTGTTTGAAGCCAGCCAGGCCAACCTGGCCAAGCTGAAGCCGGGCGCCATCGTCAGCGGTACCGTTGTTGAAGTCCGCGGCGACGTCGTGGTGATCAACGCTGGCCTGAAGTCCGAAGGCATCGTGCCGATCGAACAGTTCCGTAACGACGCTGGCGAAATCGACGTCGCCGAAGGCGACATCGTCAAGGTCGCCCTCGACTCGATCGAGAACGGCTTCGGCGAAACCGTCCTGTCGCGCGAGAAGGCCAAGCGCGCGATGGTGTGGGACGAGCTGGAAGAAGCGTTGGAAAAGAACGAAACCATCACCGGCCGCATCAGCGGCAAGGTCAAGGGTGGTTTCACCGTGGACATCAAGGATGTCCGCGCCTTCCTGCCGGGTTCCCTGGTCGATGTGCGCCCGGTGCGCGATCCGGCCTACCTGGAAGGCAAGGAACTCGAGTTCAAGCTCATCAAGCTGGACCGCAAGCGTAACAACGTCGTGGTCTCGCGCCGCGCTGTCGTCGAAAGCGAGCACTCGGAAGAGCGCGAGCAGCTGATGGACAAGCTGCAGGAAGGCGCGATCCTGAAGGGTGTCGTCAAGAACCTGACCGATTACGGCGCGTTCGTGGACCTGGGTGGTATCGACGGCCTGCTGCACATCACCGACATGGCGTGGAAGCGCGTGCGTCACCCGTCGGAAGTCGTGAACGTCGGCGACGAGCTGGACGTCCGCGTGCTGAAGTTCGACCGCGAGCGCAACCGCGTTTCGCTGGGCCTGAAGCAGCTGGGCGAGGATCCGTGGGACAACATCGGCCGTCGTTACCCGGCCAACAGCCGCGTCTTCGGCAAGGTCTCCAACGTCACCGATTACGGTGCGTTCGTTGAGATCGAGCCGGGCGTCGAAGGCCTGGTGCACGTCTCCGAGATGGATTGGACCAACAAGAACGTCAACCCGTCCAAGGTTGTCCAGGTGGGTGATGAAGTCGAAGTGATGGTGCTGGACGTCGATGAAGAGCGTCGCCGCATCTCGCTGGGCATGAAGCAGGTTGCCGCCAATCCGTGGGAAACCTTCGCTGCCACCCACAAGAAGGGTGACAAGGTGTCGGGCCAGATCAAGTCGATCACCGACTTCGGCATCTTCATCGGCCTGGACGGCGGCATCGACGGCCTGGTCCACCTGTCCGACATCAGCTGGAACACCACCGGCGAAGACGTCGTTCGCAACTTCAAGAAGGGCGATACCCTGGACGCCGTCGTCCTGGCCGTCGATCCGGAGCGCGAGCGCATCTCCCTGGGCGTGAAGCAGCTGGAGCAGGATCCGTTCGGCCAGTACATGGCTGCCAATCCGAAGGGCTCCAAGGTCGAAGGCGTGGTGAAGGAAGTCGACGCCAAGGGCGCGATCATCGAGCTGGCTGACGGCATCGAAGGTTACGTCTCGGCCCGCGACATCGCCAACGAGCGCGTTGACGACGCCACCCAGCACCTGAAGGTCGGCGACAAGGTCGAAGCCAAGTTCGTGGGCATGGACCGCAAGGGCCGTACCCTGCAGCTGTCGATCAAGGCCAAGGACGACGCTGAAATGCGCGAAGTGCTGGAGGAATACCAGTCCTCTTCGGCTTCCAGCGGCACCACCCAGCTGGGCGCGCTGCTGCGTGCACAGCTGAACGGCAACAAGTCCGAGTAATCGGCGTTAGGCTGTTCGTTGTTTCCTGGACGGCCCGGGCATTGCCCGGGCCGTTTCAGGCTGAGATGCCCCTGATGTGAGCCGGTAATGACCAAATCCGAACTGATCGAAATCCTTGCGCGCCGCCAGGCGCACCTGAAGGCCGATGATGTCGATCTGGCGGTGAAGTCGTTGCTGGAAATGATGGGCGGATCGCTGTCCGCCGGGGATCGCATCGAAATCCGTGGATTTGGCAGCTTCTCGCTGCACTATCGTCCGCCGCGCCTGGGTCGCAACCCGAAGACCGGCGAATCGGTTGCCCTGCCGGGCAAGCATGTCCCCCATTTCAAGCCGGGCAAGGAACTGCGCGAGCGGGTCAGCAGTGTGCTGCCGCTGGACGCCGATCCGGCCTGAGCCTGCCGTCGCGCCACCGCGTGCGAATCCAGCCGCGAGTCGGATAAGCTACGGACTCCTGCCACTGGAGCTGTCGCATGAAGGTTTTTCGTCTGCTGGTCCTGCTGGCGGTACTCATTCTCGGGTTGATCATCGGTGCCATGAACATGGACGAGATGACCATCAACCTCGTTTTCACCCAACTGAAGACCTCGGTCGGCGTGGCAATCATTGCCGCATTGCTGATCGGTGTCATCGTCGGTGCTGGCCTGGTGCTGGTGAGCGTGGTCATTCCGCTCTACGGCCAGCTGCGTCGCGCCAACAAGTCTGCTGTCGCTTCGCCGGCACCGGTTGCTTCCCCCCAATCTTTTGATGGACGTTGATCGAAGATGGATTTCGTCACCGAGTGGTTCTGGTTCTTCCTGTTCGTACCGCTGGCCGCACTGGCCGGGTGGGTGATCGGGCGGCGTGGTGGTCAACGCCACGGTGACAACCAGGTCAGCCGCCTGTCCAGCACCTATTTCCGTGGCCTGAACTACCTGCTCAACGAGCAGCCGGACAAGGCCATCGAGCTGTTCCTGCACATCGCCGAGCTGGACAAGGAAACCTTCGAGACCCAGGTCGCGCTGGGCCATCTGTTCCGCCGTCGTGGCGAAGTCGACCGCGCCATCCGCCTGCACCAGGGCCTGGTCAATCGCCATGACCTGAGTGACGCACAACGCGTGCAGGCCCTGCTGGCCCTGGGCGAGGACTACATGAAGTCCGGCCTGCTGGACCGTGCCGAGACCGTGTTCACCGAGCTGGCCCAGCTGGATCAGCGCGCACCGCAGGCGCTCAAGCACCTGATCGGCATCTACCAGGCCGAGCGCGATTGGGAAAAGGCCATCGACAACGCCACCCGGTTCGAGGATGTCACCGGCGAGCCGATGGGCAAGCTGATCGGGCAGTTCGAGTGCGAACTGGCCGAGCGATTCCGTGGCGCCGGCAAGCTGGAAGAGGCGAGGGCAGCGATCGCCCGCGCCTACCAGGCCGATGCGATGTCGGTGCGCGCCGGCATCATCGAGGGCCGGTTGGAAACCGACGCGGGCAATCCTGAGGCCGCCGTGCGCGCCTTCGAGCGCGCCGCGCGCAACGATCCCGAATACCTGCCGGAACTGCTGCCGGCGTTGATGCAGAACTATCGCAAGGTGGGCGATCTGGCAGGTGCGCGCGCGTTCCTGTCGGAGATGACCGAGCATTACCGTGGCATTGCCCCGGTGCTGGCGCTGACCCGGCTGATGGAAGAACAGGAGGGCGTGGCCCCGGCGCGTGCCTACCTCGGCCGCCAGCTGAAGGATCGCCCGTCGGTGCGTGGCGAGTCCGCGCTGATCGACCTCACCCTCGCCGAGGGCGCCGATTCCACCGCCACCCTGCATGACCTCAAGCACATCACCGACCAGCTGCTGGTGCGCAACCCGGCCTATCGCTGCACCCGCTGCGGCTTCGGGGCACGTACCCACCACTGGCAGTGCCCGAGCTGCAAGGAGTGGGGAACGGTCAAGCCGCTGCTGAACTACGCGGTGCTCTGATCCATGCCCTGGCTTGTGATGGGCGCGCTGCTGGCGCTCGCCCTGCTGAGTGCGCTGCTGACGTGGGCGGCACGCGGCTATGCATTGCGCCGGCAGTTGATGGACCAGCCGGGCGAACGCCGCAGCCATAGCGTCGCCACTCCGCGCGGTGGCGGCATCGCCATCGTCATCAGCCTGCTGGTGACTGCAGCCGTGGCCATCTGGGCCTGGCCCGAAAGCACGCCGACAGTGCTGGTGGCCAGCCTTGGGCTGGTGCTGGTGGCCGGTATCGGCTGGTGGGACGACCACAGGCCCCTGCCAGCGATGCGTCGCCTGCTGGTGCATTTCATCGCCGCAACGCTGCTGGCCGGCCTGGTCAAGGTGAATGGTGGCAGCTGGCTGTTGGCGGCGCTGGTGCTGCTGTTCACCGCCTCACTGATCAACATCTGGAATTTCATGGACGGCATCAACGGCATTGCCGCCAGCCAGGCCGTCGTGGCGATGCTGGGGCTGGCGCCGGTGCTGCCGTGGCCCTACTCGCTGGCTGCCGTGGCCCTGGGCCTGGCCTGCCTTGGATTCCTGCCGTTCAACTTCCCTCGGGCCCGGATCTTCATGGGCGATGTCGGAAGCGGCGCGTTGGGGTATGCGGTCGCAGCGGTGCTGGCGCTCGCCAGCGTGCGTACCGATATCAACTGGATCCTGCTGCTGGTCCCGGTTTCGCCGTTCCTCGTGGACGCAGGCTTCACACTGCTGGCGCGCATCATTTCGGGACAACGCTGGATGGAACCCCATACCCAGCACGTCTACCAGCGCGCGGTGCAGGCAGGAGCCAGTCACCCCCAGGTGACAGGGATGTACTTTGCTTTGGGCCTGTTCAGTATTACAGTGTTCAATGTCTGCTCCAATCTGCAGCCGAGGTGGGAGGCTGCCGTGGCGATCGCGTGGTTCACCGCGCTGAGCGTCCTCTGGCTCCTCCTGCGCAATGGAATGCGCTACCGACAAGGAAATACCTGACTTATGGCTTCACCCTGGCGGGACAGAATCCTCGGCCTGATGCCGCGTTCGGCCATCGTCTGCCACGACCTCTTCATGGTCTGGGCATGCTGGCAGTTGCTCCATGCAGGGCGTTACTCGATCCTGCCCAACGCTCCGGCGCTGCCCCTGTGGAACGTCGATACCACCCTGGTCCTGCTGCTGCAGGGCCTGGTGTTCTGGCGCGTGGGCCTGTATCGCGGGCTGTGGCGGTTCGCCAGCGTCAGCGACCTGCTGAACATCTTCAAGGCCAGCTTCATCGGCATGGTCGCCATCGTCCTGGTGCTGATGTGGAAGCGCTTCGACGGCGTGCCGATGTCGGTGCTGGTGATCTACCCGTTCGCGCTGTCGGCACTGTTGGGCGCACCGCGCCTGCTGTACCGGGCCTGGAAGGACTACCAGGCACTGCAGTCCGATTCCAGCGCCCGCCGCGTGCTGATCCTCGGCGCCGGCCAGGCGGCGGAAACACTGGTGCGCGACCTGCGTCGTTCCGGCAACTTCGAGCCGGTCGGCCTGCTCGACGATGCACCGCACCTGCGGGGTGCCAAGCTGCAGGGCCTGCCGATCCTCGGCACCCTGGATGACGCCCCGACGGTGGTCCGCGAGACCGCTGCCAAGCTGCTGGTCATTGCCATGCCGTCGCTGGATGCCGCAGGCATGCAGCGCGTTGTCGCGATCTGCGAAAGCACCGGCGTTCCGTTCCGTACCGTGCCCAAGCTCAGCGACATCCTGCAGGGCCAGTCGCTGCCAGGCCAGCTGAAGGAAGTGGCGATCGAAGACCTGCTGGGCCGCAAGCCCATCATGCCGGACTGGAACCTGATCCGAGGCTGGTTGGGCGGGCGCACCGTAATGGTTACCGGTGCCGGTGGTTCGATCGGCTCGGAGCTGTGCCGCCAGTGCGCGCGGCACGGTGCCGGTCGCATCATCCTGCTGGAGATCAGTGAACTGCTGTTGCTGACCATCGAAGGCGAGCTGCGGCGCAGCTTCCCCGATGTCGAGATCGAGGCGGTGTTGGGCGACTGTGGCGACCCGGCCGTGATCCGCCACGCGCTGTCGCTGCACCCGGTCGATACCGCCTTCCATGCCGCCGCCTACAAGCACGTGCCGGTGCTGGAGCGCCAGCTGCGCGAAGCGGTGCGCAACAACATCCTGGCGACCGAGAACGTCGCCCGCGCGTGCCTGGAAGCCCGCGTGGAGCATTTCGTGTTCATTTCCACGGACAAGGCGGTCGATCCGGTCAATGCGCTGGGTGCGAGCAAGCGCTACGCCGAGATGATCTGCCAGAGCCTGGACCAGAAGTCCACGCACACCCGTTTCGTCACGGTGCGCTTCGGCAACGTGCTGGCGTCGGCCGGCAGCGTGGTGCCGCTGTTCCGCGAGCAGATCCTGCGCGGTGGTCCGGTCACGGTCACGGACCCGGAAGTCAGCCGTTACTTCATGACCATCCCCGAGGCCTGCCAGCTGATCCTGCAGGCGGCCGCGTCGGCGTCGCATGGTGCGATCTACACTCTGGACATGGGCGAGCCGGTGCCGATCCGCGTGCTGGCCGAACAGATGATCCGCCTGACCGGCAAGCAGCCGTACAAGGACATCCAGATCATCTATACCGGCCTGCGCCCGGGCGAGAAGCTGCACGAGACCCTGTTCTATTCGGACGAAGACTACCGTTCGACCGCGCACCCGAAGATTCTCGAGGCCGGCGTGCGTACGTTCTCGCGCGACCTGGTGCTGGGCAATGTTCCGCGCCTGCGTGAGGCGATTGCCAGCTACGACACTGCCAGCATCCAGGAAATCCTGTTTGCGACGATGCCGGAATTCTCGCCAATCGAACAGGATGCTTACATTTCATCCGCTAAAGTCGTGCCCTTTCCGGCACGTGAGGCGAACAGGCACCAATGAGCAAGCGAATTCGCAAGGCAGTTTTCCCGGTGGCAGGACTGGGAACGCGTTTTTTGCCAGCAACCAAGACTGTGCCGAAGGAGATGCTGCCGATCATTGATCGGCCGCTGATCCAGTACGCCGTGGATGAAGCCATCGAAGCCGGCTGCGACACGCTGGTGTTCATCACCAACCGCTACAAGCACGCCGTCGCCGATTATTTCGACAAGGCCTACGAGCTGGAGCAGAAGCTCGAGCGCGCCGGCAAGCAGGAGCAGCTGGAGCTGATCCGGCATGTGCTGCCCAATGGCGTGCGCGCGATCTTCGTGACCCAGGCCGAGGCGCTGGGCCTGGGGCACGCAGTGCTGTGTGCCAAGGCTGTGATCGGTGACGAGCCGTTCGCGGTGCTGCTGCCCGACGATCTGATCTGGAACCGCGGTGCCGGTGCGCTGAAGCAGATGGCCGACCTCAATGAGGCCAGCGGTGCCAGCGTGATCGCGGTCGAAGACGTGCCGCACGAAAAGACCGCCAGCTACGGCATCGTCGCCACTGAGGCGTTCGATGGCCGCAAGGGCCGCATTTCGCAGATCGTCGAGAAGCCGAAGCCGGAGGACGCGCCGAGCGACCTGGCGGTGGTCGGTCGCTACGTGCTGAGCCCGAAGATCTTCGAACTGCTGGAACAGACCCAGACCGGTGCCGGCGGCGAGATCCAGCTGACCGATGCGATTGCCGAGCTGTTGAAGACCGAAGAAGTCGATGCCTATCGTTTCGAGGGCACCCGCTTCGACTGCGGTACGCACCTGGGGCTGGTGGAGGCGACGATCCGCTTCGCGCTGGACAACCCGAAGCTGGCCGGCCCGGCGCGGGAGAAGCTGGCGGCGATGCTGGCGGAATAAGGGGTTTATCAAGCGCTCCGTCAGCGCTTTGATTGATACGTGATGGGCGGGACGGGTGGGCCGTTGCAGGACACGCCGTAAACCCGTCCATGGGGGCTCGATGGCGCCATCCATGGCGCCAACGGTCCTGCAACGGCCCACCCGTCCCGCCTGTTAGGTTTCCTGCGGGCGCGGACGGGAAGGGCGGAATCAAGGGCAGAAGCAAAAGCAAAAATGGCAGCCACTGGCTGCCTTTTTTCGTGGGTTGGGGTCAGATCCCTTTGCGAAGCAAAGGGATCTGACCCCGGCCTTTGACCCTGCCTTTGCTCAACCCTCCGCCGCGGGGGGCTGGAAGGGCCGGGTTGGCAGGGCTGCCCGGGACCGTTGGCGCCATGGATGGCGCCATCGAGCCCCCATGGATGGGTTCACGGCGTGTCCCGGGCAGCCCTGCCAACCCGGCCCACGCCATGAAGCCCAACGAGGCAACGCTTTGAACCTTACAGCGCCTCGAAAATACCCGCCGCACCCATGCCGGTGCCGATGCACATCGTCACCATGCCGTACTTCTGCTGGCGACGACGCAGGCCGTGCAGCAGGGTCGCGGTACGGATCGCGCCGGTCGCGCCCAGCGGATGGCCCAGGGCGATCGCGCCGCCCAGCGGGTTGACCTTGCTCGGGTCCAGGCCGCAGTCGCGGATCACCGCCAGCGACTGCGCGGCGAAGGCTTCGTTGAGCTCGATCCAGTCCAGCTGGTCCTGGGTCAGGCCGGCCTGCTTCAGTGCCTTCGGGATCGCGGCGATCGGGCCGATGCCCATCACTTCCGGGCGCACGCCGGCCACCGAGAAGCTGACGAAACGCGCCAGCGGGGTCAGGCCGTAGTCCTTGATCGCCTGCTCCGAGGCCAGCAGAACGGCACCGGCGCCGTCGCTCATCTGCGAGGAGTTGCCAGCGGTGACGGTGCCGCCGAACTGGCCGTTGCGGAACACCGGGCGCAGCTTGGCCAGGCCTTCAGCGGAGGAGTCCGGGCGCGGGCCTTCGTCGGTGTCGGCGATCTTGTTGCGGGTGATGATGCGCTGGCCATCGGCCAGGTCCGGCAGGTGCGAGACGATCTCGTACGGGCTGATCTCGTCCTTGAACTCGCCGTTCTGGATCGCGGCCATGGCCTTCTGGTGCGAGGCCAGGGCGAAGGCGTCCTGGTCTTCGCGCGAGACCTTCCACTCTTCGGCGACCTTTTCGGCGGTGATGCCCATGCCGTAGGCGATGGCGACGTGGTCGTTGTCGAACACGCTCGGCGCCATGGCGATCTTGTTGCCCATCATCGGCACCATCGACATCGACTCGGTGCCGCCGGCCAGCATCAGGTCGGCGTTGCCCAGGCGGATCGCATCGGCGGCCTGCGCTACGGCCTGCAGGCCGGAGGAGCAGAAGCGGTTCACGGTCTGCGCGGCGATGGTGTTCGGCAGGCCGGCCAGCAGCACGCCGATGCGCGCCACGTTCATGCCCTGCTCGGCTTCCGGCATGGCGCAGCCGATGATGGCGTCATCGATGCGATTGACGTCCACACCCGGGGCCTGGGCGACGACGCTGCGCAGCACGTGCGCAAGCATGTCGTCGGGGCGGGTGTTGCGGAACATGCCCTTGGGCGCCTTGCCAACCGGGGTACGGGTGGCGGCGACGATGTAGGCGTCCTGGATTTGCTTGGTCATTGCAATGATCTCTTGAATAGGGGTTGGAAGAGGTTGCCGGCCAGCGGCCGGCACTACCGATGTCTTCCGTCAGTTCCGCAGCGGCTTGCCGGTCTTGAGCATGTGCGCGATGCGGGCCTGGGTCTTTTCCTGCTGGGCCAGTTCGACGAAGTGCTTGCGCTCCAGGGTCAGCAGCCACTCTTCGTCGACCAGGGTGCCGCGGTCGACCTTGCCGCCGCACAGCACGGTGGCGATGCGCTCGGCGATCTCGTAGTCGTACGGGCTGATGAAGCGGCCTTCCAGCATGTTGACCAGCATCATCTTGAAGGTGGCGATGCCCACGTCACCGGCGACCTGGATGCGGCGTGCCGGCAGCGGCGGGCGGTAGCCGGCTTCGGCCAGGGCGCGTGCTTCGGCCTTGGCGATGTGCAGGGCCTCGTAGCTGTTGAACACCACCTTGTCGGTGCTGCGCAGCAGGCCCAGCTCCTTGGCGTTGACCGCCGAGTTGGACACCTTGGCCATCGCCACGGTCTCGAAGGTCTTCTTCAGTTCGGCGAACACGTCGCCACCCGGACCGGCGGCCTGCGAGGCGCGCACGGCCAGCTCCTTCAGGCCGCCACCGGCCGGCAGCAGGCCGACGCCGGCCTCGACCAGGCCGATGTAGCTTTCCAGGAACGCCACGGTCTTGGCGCTGTGCATCTGGAATTCGCAGCCGCCACCCAGCGCCAGGCCACGCACGGCGGCCACCACCGGCACCAGCGAGTACTTGATGCGCTGGCTGGTGCGCTGGAAGTTGGCCACCATTTCCTCGAACTGGTCGACCTTGCCGGCCTGCAGCAGGCCCAGCGCGCCGGCCAGGTCGGCACCGGCGGAGAAGGGTTCCTTCTGCTGCCAGATCACCAGGCCCTGGAAGTCCTTCTCGGCGCGGCTGACGCATTCCTGCAGGCCATCCAGCACCTGGTCGGACACGGTGTTCATCTTGGTCTTGAAGCTGACCACGGCGATGCCATCACCGTCGTGCCACATGCGCAGGCCGTCGTTCTCGAACACGGTTTCGCCCGGCGCGAACTGCTCGCCCAGCAGCGGATCCGGGAAGCGCTGGCGCTGGTACACCGGCAGCGACGAACGCGGCAGCTTGGCGTTGCGCGACGGGCTGTAGCTGCCTTCGGCGGCGTGCACACCGTCGCGGCCATCGAACACCCAATCCGGCAGCGGGGCGCTGCTCATGCTCTTGCCGGCCACGATGTCATCGGCGATCCACTGCGCCACCTGCTTCCAGCCGGCAGCCTGCCAGGTCTCGAACGGGCCCAGCGACCAGCCGTAACCCCAGCGGATGGCCAGGTCGACGTCGCGCGCGGTCTCGGCGATATCGGCCAGGTGGTAGGCGCTGTAGTGGAACAGGTCGCGGAAGGTCGCCCACAGGAACTGCGCCTGCGGGTGCTGGCTCTCGCGCAGCTTGGCGAACTTCTCGGCCGGGTTCTTGGTCTTCAGGATCTCGACCACTTCCGGGGCGGCGGTGCGGTCGGCCGGGCGGTAGTCCTGCTTCTCCAGGTCCAGCACGACGATGTCCTTGCCGACCTTGCGGAAGATGCCGGCGCCGGTCTTCTGGCCCAGCGCGCCCTTGGCAATCAGCGCGTCCAGCCACTTCGGCGACTTGAAGAATTCATGCCACGGGTCATTCGGCAGGGTATCGCCCATGGTCTTGATGACGTGGGCCATGGTGTCCAGGCCGACCACGTCGGAGGTGCGGTAGGTGGCCGACTTCGGGCGGCCGACCAGCGGGCCGGTCAGGCCGTCCACTTCATCGAAGCCCAGGCCGAACTGCTGGGTGTGGTGGATGGTCGACAGGATCGAGAACACGCCGATGCGGTTGCCGATGAAGTTCGGGGTGTCCTTGGCATACACCACGCCCTTGCCCAGGGTGGTGACCAGGAATGCTTCCAGGCCTTCCAGCACGGCGGCGTCGGTGGTGGTGGCCGGGATCAGCTCGGCCAGGTGCATGTAGCGCGGCGGGTTGAAGAAGTGCACGCCGCAGAAGCGGTGGCGCAGCTGCTCGGGCAGCACGTCGGCCAGCTTGTTGATGCCCAGGCCCGAGGTGTTGGAGGCCAGCACCGCGTGGTCGGCCACGAACGGGGCGATCTTCTTGTACAGGTCCTGCTTCCAGTCCATGCGCTCGGCGATGGCCTCGATGATCAGGTCGCAGTCCTTCAGCTGCTCCAGGCCGGACTCGTAGTTGGCCGGGGTGATGGCTTCGGCCAGCGACTTGCTGGCCAGCGGCGCGGGGCTCAGCTTGCCCAGATTGGCGATCGCCTTCAGCACGATGCCGTCGGCCGGACCTTCCTTCGCAGGCAGGTCGAACAGCACGGTGTCGACGCCGGCGTTGGTGAGGTGGGCGGCGATCTGGGCACCCATGACGCCGGCACCCAGCACGGCGGCGCGGCGGACTAGCAGGGAATTGGACATGGTGTAGGGCCTTTGTTGGTCAGCAGTTACTGGGTGGAATCAAACGGAAGCGGGCAGGGCGCTGGCGCGTGCGGCGGCGCGGAACCCGGCTTCGGCGAAATGGATCAGTTCGTGGGCGGCATGGGCACGATGCGCCGCTTCGGTGACACCGGCGGGACGCTTGATCAGCCCGAAGTCGGCCATCGCATAGGTGAGCGAGCCGGCCAGGAAGTCGAGGCGCCAGTACAGCTCTTCCTTGCTCAGGTCCGGCACGCATTCGCCGATGGCCTTGCCGAACGCACGCAGCACGTGGCCGTAGTGGTCGGACAGGAACTTGCGCAGGTTGTCGTTCTTCTCGGCGTAGGCGCGGGCGATCACGCGCACGAAGGCGCCGCCGTTCTGGCGGTCCTGGGCCAGCGCCAGGGCCGGCTCGACGAAGGCGGCCAGCACCGGGCGCAGTTCGCCAGGGTGCTCGGCGCGGGCGCGTTCGAGCTGCGACAGGCGGGCGCCGGTCATTTCGTCCATGCGGCGGCGGAACACCTCGTTGACCAGGTTTTCCTTGGAGCCGAAGTGGTAGTTGACCGCTGCGATGTTGACGTCGGCCTGGCTGGTCACCTGGCGCAGCGAGGTACCGGCGAAGCCGTGCTGTGCGAACAGCTCCTCGGCCGCGCCGAGGATCCGGTCCTTGGTCGAGAAGTGGGCGGGTTTGGCCATCGGCGGGCAGACCTTAATCAAACGATTGTTTGATACTAGGACCAGACGGTAGCGTATGGCATTTTGCAGTGCAGCAAAAATGGCTCGGACGGTCAGAATCCGCTCAGCTGGGTGAATGGGGTGGTGCCGGCCGCTGGCCGGCAGCCCGAGGTTGAATGGTGACCGGTGCCGGCCAGCGGCCGGCACTACCATGGCGCCGCTTTATCTTTTACAATTCGCCTACGTTTATCAGGCTAAGCCCGCGTCCCGACGCGGGTTTCTTTCATGTTACCCTTCGGGCCATCAGCGGCCCGATTCCATTGGAGACATCCCATGGCGCTGGAGCGCACCCTTTCGATCATCAAGCCGGACGCCGTTGCCAAGAACGTCATCGGCGAAATCTACGCCCGCTTCGAGAAGGCCGGCCTGAAGGTCGTGGCCGCCAAGTACAAGCAGCTGTCCCGTCGTGAAGCCGAAGGCTTCTACGCCGTGCACCGCGAGCGTCCGTTCTTCAACGCGCTGGTCGAGTTCATGATCTCCGGCCCGGTGATGATCCAGGCCCTGGAAGGCGAGAACGCCGTCCTGGCCCACCGCGATCTGCTGGGCGCCACCAACCCGAAGGAAGCCGCGCCGGGCACCATCCGCGCCGACTTCGCCGAATCCATCGATGCCAACGCCGCCCACGGCTCGGACTCGGTCGAGAATGCCGCGATTGAAATCGCCTACTTCTTCGCCGCCACCGAAGTCGTCTCGCGCTGAGAGTAATGCCGTGAACGAGGTCGTACAGTCCCCCGCCATCCAGCCGCTGCCGAAGTCGGCACCCACGGCTGGCAAGCAGAACCTGCTCGACCTCGATCGCGCGGGCCTGGAGAAGTTCTTCGTCGAGGTTCTCGGCGAGAAGAAGTTCCGTGCCCACCAGGTGATGAAGTGGATCCACCATCGCTACGTCACCGATTTCGATGAAATGACCGACCTCGGCAAGGTCCTGCGCGCCAAGCTGCAGGCCCATGCCGAGGTGCTGGTTCCGAACATCGTGTTCGACAAGCCCTCCGCCGACGGCACCCACAAGTGGCTGCTGGCGATGGGCGTGGATGGCAAGAACGCCATCGAGACCGTGTACATCCCGGACAAGACCCGCGGCACGCTGTGCGTGTCCTCGCAGGTCGGTTGCGGCCTGAACTGCACGTTCTGCTCCACCGCCACCCAGGGCTTCAACCGCAACCTGACCACCGCCGAGATCATCGGCCAGGTGTGGGTTGCCGCACGCCACCTGGGCAACGTGCCGCACCAGATGCGCCGCCTCACCAACGTGGTGATGATGGGCATGGGCGAGCCGCTGATGAATTTCGACAACGTCGTGCGCGCCATGAGCGTGATGCGCGACGACCTGGGCTACGGCCTGGCCAACAAGCGCGTGACCCTGTCGACCTCCGGCCTGGTGCCGCAGATCGATCGCCTGTCTGCCGAAAGCGACGTGTCGCTGGCGGTGTCGCTGCATGCGCCGAACGACGCGCTGCGCGAGACGCTGGTGCCGCTCAACAAGAAGTACCCGATCGCCGAGCTGATGGCCTCGTGCGCACGCTACCTGCGCGCCAACAAGCGCCGCGAGTCGGTCACCTTCGAATACACCCTGATGAAGGGCATCAACGACAAGCCCGAGCATGCCCGCGAGCTGGCCCGCCTGATGCGCCAGTTCGACAACGCGGTGCAGGCCAAGGATTCGGGCAAGGTCAACCTGATCCCGTTCAATCCATTCCCGGGCACCCGCTACGAGCGTTCGGAAGAGGCGCACATCCGCGCCTTCCAGAAGATCCTGCTCGACAGCAACGTGCTGACCATGGTCCGCCGCACCCGTGGCGACGACATCGATGCCGCCTGTGGCCAGCTCAAGGGCCAGGTGATGGACCGCACCCGCCGCCAGGCGGAGTTCAACAAGACGCTGCAGGCAGGGAAGGGGAGCGATGCCGCGGCCTGACCGCCTCTGGCTGGTTCTGTTCGCAGGCGTGCTGGCCGTTGCGGTCGGCGGCTGCAAATCCCATCCCAAGGCCAAGCTCGGGCCGAGTCAGGCGCCGGTCTATTCGGTGGGTGACCCGGAAAGCGTGCGGCGCGAAGTGCGCTGGCGCGATCTGTTGACCCTGGCGACCCGTGACATGCAGGTCGGCAATCTCGACGCCGCCGAGCGCAAGGTGCGCGAAGCGCTGAAGCTGGCGCCCGAGGCGCCCGATGCGCTGGTGCTGCAGGCCGGCATCGATGGCCGTCGTGGCCGCACCCGCCAGGCGGGCGACCATTTCCGCAGGGCCGCCGAGCTGGCGCCGCAGCGCGGAGACGTGCTCAACAACTACGGTGCCTGGTTATGCCAGCAGGGCCAGCCGGCCGAATCGCTGGTCTGGTTCGACCGGGCGCTGCAGGCGCCGGGCTATGCCACCCCGGGCGAAGCGCAGGCCAATGCCGGCAGCTGCGCGCTGGACGCTGGGCAGCTCGAACGTGCCGAGCGCGACCTGCGCGCGGCACTCGTCGCGGCGCCGGCCAACCCGGTTGCGCTGGAGTCGATGGCCCAGCTGAGCTTCCGCCAGGGCCGCTACATGGAGGCCCGGGCCTTCGCCGAACGTAGGATTGCGGCTGCACCCGCAACGCGTTCCGTGTTACAACTTGCGTCTCAAATCGAAGCGAGGCTGGGCGATCGGGCGGCATCTGATCGCTATCTGCAGCGGATTCGACAGGAATTTCCGCAGGAAGCGGGCTCCTAACTCCAGGGTTGATGCATTGTGATTGATGACCAGACTGTGAGCGCTCTCGAGACTGCGGCCGGCTGCGGCACCCGCCTGCGCCAGGCCCGTGAAGCGGCCGGACTGACCCTCGAAGATGTCGGCTCGCGCCTGCGCATGCCGGTCCAGGTGGTCAAGTCCCTGGAAGAGGAACAATGGCAGAAGCTGGGGGCGCCGGTGTTCGTGCGCGGCCAGCTGCGCAGCTATGCGCGCCTGCTCGACGTGGACGTGGGCGAGCTGCTGGAACGGGCCCAGGTCGGCCCGGTGGTGCCGCCCACTCTGGTCAGCCATACCCATACCCCCCGTGCGCGCCGCATTGCCGAGAACCTCGGCCGGCGCGTGCTGTATGTCGGTATCACCGCCGTGCTGGCGGTGCCGGTGTGGTTCGCCACCCGTGGCCACTTCGACGGCAGCGCGACCCCGTCGCCGAGCACCGCCTCGCTGGACGTGATCCCGGCCGCCGTGCCGGTCACGCCGTCCGCAGCCGGTAGCGAGACGGCCGCCCCGGCCGAAGCGACCACGGCCCCGGCCAGCAAGCCGGCGGCCACCCCTTACGTCGCCTCGCTGGCCCCGGTGCCGCGCCCGGCGCCGGCCCCGGCTGCCGGCAATGCGCTGGAAATGCAGTTCAGCGGCGACAGCTGGGTCGACATCGGCGGCCCGGACGGCAGCACCGTCGAGAAGGCGCTGATCAAGTCCGGCGAGACCCGCAGCTTCACGCCGGGCCAGGTGACCCGGGTGACCCTGGGCAACGCCTCGGCGGTCCAGGTTCAGCAGAACGGCGCTATCGTCGATCTGACCCCCTACCAGCGAGCCAACGTGGCACGCTTTCAGGTATCCTCTGAAGGCTCCGTAGTCCCGGTTTCGCACTGAGGCGCGGTTTCACCACCTTCGATTAAACCCAATGGTCCCTCCCGACGGGCGGGGCGAGAGTACGCATGGCGATCGACGATCTGCTCGACGAGCACGAACAAAGTGAACGCGTCCGCAGCTGGCTGCGGAAGAATGGCGCCAGCATCCTCGGTGGCGTAGTCATCGCCATCGGTGCCATTGCCGGCTGGCAGTGGTACCAGAAGGAGCAGGGCAGCAAGCTGGCCTCGGCCAACGTCGAGTACCAGAAGGCCCTGCAGGGCCTGCAGCAGAACAAGCTTGACGACGCCGCCAAGGCGGTCAAGGCGCTCGAAGCCGGCCCGTCCAGCATCTATGGCGACCTCGCGGCGCTGCAGCTGGCCAAGGCCCAGGTCGATGCCGGCAAGAACGAAGAAGCCCTGGCGACCCTGCGCAACGTGAAGGTCGAAGGCGACCTGCAGCGCGTGGTCGACCAGCGCGTGGCGCGCCTGCTGGTGGCCACGGGCAAGAGCGACGAGGCGATCAAGCTGCTGGGCAGCGCCACCGACAGCAGCAGCCTGGAAATCCATGGCGATGCGCTGATGGCGCAGGGCAAGCGTGATGAGGCCCGCGTACAGTACGAGAAGGCGCTGAAGACGCTGGACGTGGCGGCGCCGCAGCGGCGCCTGCTGGAAACCAAGGTTATGGACGCCGGCGGCACCGTTGCCGCCCCTGCGGAGTCGGTTTGATGAGTCAGAAGGTCATGATCACCCGCGTCGCCACCGTACTCCTGATGGGCATGGCCCTGACCGGCTGCGGCACCATGAAGGGCTGGTTCGCCGGCAAGGACGCGGCGGCGAAGAAGGCACAGGAGCCGGCTGAGCTGGTCAAGTTCGAGCCGACCGTGAAGGTCAGCAAGATCTGGTCGGTCAACCTCGGCAAGGGCGAGCGTCGCATCGGTGTGCGCCAGGGCCCGGCGGTGGCCAACGGCCACGTGTTCGCTGCGGCGATCACCGGTGGCGTGCACGCCATCGATCTGCAGACCGGCAAGAAGGTCTGGACCTGGGAGCCGAAGAAGGAAAAGAAGAAGGCCAAGCTGCGCCTGTCCGGCGGCCCGGGTGTCGGTGAGAACCTGGTCGTGATCGGCACGCTGGATGGCCAGGTCATCGCGCTGGACATCAACGACGGCAGCGAGAAGTGGCGCGCCCGTGTTCCGGGTGAAGTGATCGCCGCGCCGGCCGTTGCCCAGGGCATGGTCTACGTGCGCAGCAACGACGGCCGCGTGACCGCCTTCGATGTCGGCAACGGCACTCAGAAGTGGTTCAACCCGAGCGAGCTGCCGGCGCTGACCGTGCGCGGCAATGCGCCGGTGGTGACCGGCCCGGGCGTGCTGTTCATCGGCAAGGACGAGGGCGCGGTTGCGGCCCTGGCCCAGCAGGATGGCCGCACCCTGTGGGAGCAGAACCTGGGCAACGGCGAAGGCCGTACCGAGCTGGAGCGCATGGCTGACGTCGACGGCGCGCCGGTGCTGGAGGGCAACACCCTCTACGTGAGCAGCTTCAAGAACCAGACCATGGCCATCGAAGGCCCGACCGGTCGCCCGCTGTGGGCGCGCGACCATGGTGGTGCGGGTGGCGTGGCGGTGTCGTCGGGCAATGTGTTCGTCACCGACAACAAGGGCGGCGTGTTCGGCCTGGACAAGGCCAGCGGCGCAGCGATGTGGTCGCAGACCGCCTTGGCCCGTCGTTCGCTGACCGGCCCGGCGCTGCAGGGCGACTACGTGGTGGTCGGCGACTACAAGGGATACGTGCACTGGTTGCAGGCCTCCGATGGTGCGATGGCGGCACGGGCAAAGAGCGGTGGTGATGCCCTGCTGGCCCAGCCGGTGGTCGCAGACGGGGTGCTGCTGGTGCAGAACGTGGATGGCAAGCTGACCGCCTTCCGGTTGGCAAATTAATACGGAGTAATCGCGATGCTGCCTTTGGTCGCCCTGGTTGGACGGCCGAATGTCGGCAAGTCGACCATTTTCAATGCGTTGACCCGCACGCGTGACGCCCTGGTCCATGACCAGCCCGGCGTCACCCGCGATCGCAACTACGGCGTCTGCCGCCTCGACGAGGACAATCATTTCCTGGTCGTGGATACCGGCGGTATCGCCGGTGAGGACGAAGGCCTGGCCGGTGCCACCACCCGCCAGGCGCGTGCGGCGGCTGCCGAAGCGGACCTGATCCTGTTCGTCGTCGATGCCCGCGAGGGCACCTCGGCGCTGGACGACGAGATCCTGGCTTGGCTGCGCAAGCTGTCGCGACCGACGCTGCTGCTGATCAACAAGATCGACGGCACCGACGAGGACAGCGTGCGTTCCGAGTTCGCCCGTTACGGCTTCGGCGAGATGCTGACCGTCTCGGCCGCGCATCGCCAGGGCCTGGACGACCTGCTGGACGAAGTGATCCAGCGCCTGCCGGAAGAAGGCAGCGGCGAAGAGCTGGACAACGATCCGAACCGCATCCGCATCGCCTTCGTCGGCCGCCCGAACGTGGGCAAGTCGACCCTGGTCAATCGCATCCTCGGCGAGGAGCGCATGATCGCCTCCGACGTGCCGGGCACCACCCGCGACTCGATCGCAGTGGACCTGGAGCGTGACGGCCGCGAGTACCGCCTGATCGATACCGCCGGCCTGCGCCGTCGGTCGCGCGTGGACGAGGTCGTCGAGAAGTTCTCGGTGGTCAAGACCATGCAGTCGATCGAGCAGTGCCAGGTGGCCGTGCTGATGCTCGACGCCACCGAAGGCGTGACCGACCAGGACGCGACCGTGCTCGGTGCGGTGCTCGATGCCGGTCGCGCGCTGGTGATCGCCATCAACAAGTGGGATGGCCTGACCGAGTACCAGCGTGAGCAGGCCGAAACCATGCTGTCGCTGAAGCTGGGCTTCGTGCCGTGGGCCGAGTCCGTGCGCATCTCGGCCAAGCACGGCTCGGGCCTGCGCGAGCTGTTCCGCGCGGTGCACCGCGCGCACGAATCGGCGAACAAGACCTTCACCACCAGCGAAGTGAACAAGGCGCTGGAAGTGGCCTACGAGACCAACCCGCCGCCGACCATCCGCGGCCATGTCTCCAAGCTGCGCTACGTGCACCCGGCCGGTTCCAACCCGCCGACCTTCATCGTGCACGGCACCCGCCTGAAGGAGTTGCAGGAGTCGTACAAGCGCTACCTGGAGAACTTCTTCCGCAAGCGCTTCAAGCTGATCGGTACGCCGGTGAGCTTCATCTTCCGCGAGGGTACCAACCCGTACGAGGGCAAGAAGAACGTCCTCACCGAGCGGCAGATCAAGTCCAAGCGGCGCTTGATGAAGCACGTCAAGGGCAAGTGATTCACGGGAAGGCGGCCGCAGGGCCGCCTTTCTTGTTTGTGGTAGTGCCGGCCGCTGGCCGGCAACCTCGCGTCATCCCGCGCGTTCATGGCCATGCCGGCCAGCGGCCGGCACTACCCTATGTTTCCCGGTATCGGTCAAGGCGGCCTGCCGCCACGTGCGCGATAATGCGGCCATGAGCATCCAAGAGCTTTCCCCCGCGCAGGCACGCGAGCGCCTGGCCCATGGCGCGGTGCTGATCGATGTGCGCGAGGCGCACGAGCGGGCCGGCGGGATGGCCGAGGGCGCGCGCGGCGTGGCCAAGGGCGAGCTGCAGGCCGACCCGGCCGCGCATCTGCCGCGGCACGACCAGGAGATCCTGCTGATCTGCCAGAGCGGCAAGCGCTCGGCCGATGCCGCGCAGTTCCTGCTGGAGGCCGGCTACACCCGCGTCGCTTCCGTGACGGGCGGCACCGTGGCCTGGCGCGAGCAGTCGCTGCCCTTGGTGCAGCCGCTGGCCAGTGCCGCCGACCGCGATTTCTTTGATCGCTATTCGCGCCACCTGCTGCTGCCGCAGGTGGGCGAGGCCGGCCAGCGCCGGCTGCAGCAATCACGCGTGCTGGTGCTGGGCGCGGGCGGTTTGGGCGCGCCGGCCGGTTTTTACCTGGCGGCAGCCGGGGTAGGGCACCTGCGCTTCGCCGACCACGACCGCGTGGAGCGCAGCAACCTGCATCGGCAGATCGTGCATACCGAAGCCAGCGTCGGCCAGCTCAAGGTCGATTCCGCGCGCGAGCGGCTGCTGGCGTTGAATCCGTCGATCGAGGTTGAGGCCGTGCCCGAGCGGGTCACGTCCGAGAACGTGGACGCGCTGCTTGAGGGCGTGGACGTGGTGCTGGACGGCTCGGACAACTTCCCGCTGCGCTACCTGCTCAACGACGCCTGCATCAAGCACGCCAAGCCGCTGGTGTATGCCGCCATCGAGCGCTTCGACGGCCAGGTAAGCGTGTTTGACGCTGGCCGCCAGCGTGGCGTGGCGCCGTGCTACCGCTGCCTGTTCCCCGAGCCGCCGCCGCCGGAGTTTGCGCCGAACTGTTCCGAGGCCGGTGTGCTGGGCGTGCTGCCTGGCCTGGCCGGCGTGCTGCAGGCCACCGAGGTGCTGAAGCTGCTGCTGGGCATCGGCGAGCCGCTGGTGGGCCGCCTGCTGCGCTTCGATGCGCTGGGCATGCGCTTCCGCGAGACCGGCATCCGGCCGGACCCGCACTGCCCGGTGTGCGCGCCGGGCGTGCCGTTCCCGGGGTATATCGATTACGCCGCGTTTTGCCGGGGTGGCTCTCTGTAGAGCCGAGCCCGTGCTCGGCTGATGCTTCCCGCGCACAGCAGAAGCAGCCGAGCGTGGGCTCGGCGCTACAGCGACGTGCAATGGTTTCGGGATGATGCTGGGGCGGGCCCCCACCATCGTTCCACCTTCAAGACAATCCGGCGCAACATGCGTGCTATTGCCGTCATCGGCATTGCTCTATTGTTGAACCCGATTCTGGATCTTGGGGAACACACTGCATGGCGGTAGAAGCAGCGACCAGCGAGCTGGTCAAGGTCGTCGCCCTGCTGGGCGCGGCGGTGGTGATGGTGCCCTTGTTCCGCCGGGCCGGCCTGGGCTCGGTGCTGGGCTACTTCGCTGCCGGCCTGGCGATCGGACCGTTCGGCCTGGGCTGGTTCTCCGACCCGCAGGCGATCCTGCATACCGCCGAGCTCGGCGTGGTGATGTTCCTGTTCGTGATCGGCCTGGAAATGCGGCCCTCGCACCTGTGGAGCCTGCGCAAGGAGATCTTTGGGCTGGGCACGCTGCAGATCGTCACCTGTGCGCTGGTGCTGACCAGCATCGCCAAGCTGTTCGGCCTGCCGTGGCAGGTGGCCTTCATCGGTGCCACCGGCTTCGTGCTCACCTCCACCGCAGTGGTGATGCAGCTGCTGGCCGAGCGCGGCGACATCGCACTGCCGTCGGGGCAGAAGATCGTTTCGATCCTGCTGTTCGAAGACCTGCTGATCGTGCCGTTGCTGGCGCTGGTGGCGTGGATGGCGCCGAGCGCGGGCAGTGCCGATGGCGAGGGTTCGCGCTGGCTGTCGGTGGCCATCGGTGTCGGCGCCATCGTCGGCCTGGTGCTGGTCGGCCGCTTCCTGCTCAATCCGCTGTTCCGCGTGCTGGCCGAATCGAAGGCGCGCGAGGTGATGACCGCCGCCGCGCTGCTGGTGGTGCTGGGTGCGGCACTGCTGATGCAGCTGTCCGGCCTGTCGATGGCGATGGGCGCGTTCCTGGCCGGCGTGCTGCTGAGCGAATCGACCTTCCGCCATCAGATCGAAGCGGACATCGAGCCGTTCCGCGGCATCCTGCTGGGCCTGTTCTTCCTCAGCGTCGGCATGGCGCTGGACCTGGGCGTGGTGGCCG
This sequence comes from Stenotrophomonas sp. YJH_SMC_122, assembly GCF_059369535.1. Lineage (NCBI taxonomy): Bacteria > Pseudomonadati > Pseudomonadota > Gammaproteobacteria > Lysobacterales > Lysobacteraceae > Stenotrophomonas > Stenotrophomonas sp. YJH_SMC_122. The sequence goes on from NZ_JCAFST010000015.1 coordinate 86,218, forward strand.
GCAACTGGCAGCTGATCCTCGGCCTGGTGCTGGCGTTGATGGCAGCCAAGGCGCTGTGCATCTACGTGGTCGCGCGCATCATGGGCAGCGACCACGCACAGGCGCTGGACCGCGGCGTGCTGATGGCGCAGGGCGGCGAGTTCGCCTTCGTGCTGTTCTCCGCCGCCGCCTCGGCCGGCGTGATCAACCTGGAGATCAATGCCAACTTTACCGCCGTGGTGGTGCTGTCGATGGCGCTGACCCCGCTGGTCGTGCTGGTCTACAAGCGCATCGCGCCGAAGCCGGAAGTGAACCTGGACGGCGTGGACGAGGCCGAGGGCCTGTCCGGCAGCGTGCTGCTGATCGGCTTCGGCCGCTTCGGCCAGGTCGCCAGCCAGTCGCTGCTGGCGCGCGACGTGGACGTGACCATCATCGACAACGATGTGGAGATGATCCAGAGCGCGGCGCGCTTCGGTTTCAAGATCTACTACGGCGACGGGACGCGACTGGACGTGCTGCATGCCTCGGGCGCGGCCACCGCGCGTGCGATTGCGGTGTGCGTGGACAAGGCCGAGGCGGCTGATCGCATTGTTGAGCTGGTGTCGCACGAGTTCCCGCAGGCCAAGCTGATGGTGCGCTCGTTCGACCGCGAGCATTCGCTGCGGCTGATCCATGCCGGTGTCGATTTCCAGATCCGCGAGACGTTTGAGTCGGCGGTGTTGTTCGGCCAGGCCGCGCTGGTGGAGCTGGGTGCGGATGAGGATGACGCGGTGGAGATTGCCGAGCAGATCCGTCGCCGCGATGCCGAGCGTTTCGAGCTGGAGATTGCCGGTGGTGGCTTGAACGCCGGCGCCAAGATGGTGTTTGGCAACTCCGGCCAGGGCGTGCCGACGCCGACGCCGTTCACCGCGCCGAAGCGGGCGAGCAAGACGTTGAACCCGCAGGATGTGCCGGAAGAGGAAGAATAGAGCCCGGTAGTGCCGGCCGCTGGCCGGCAGATACGGAATCGTTCCGACGTCATGGGGGTGCCGGCCAGCGGCCGGCACTACCGTGTGGGGAATTGCCGAAGCCGGCGGTTGGTAGTGCCGGCCGCTGGCCGGCAGATACGGAAACGTTCCGGCGTCATGAGGTTGCCGGCCAGCGGCCGGCACTACCGTGTGGGGAAT
>NZ_JCAFST010000016.1:0-63235 GCF_059369535.1 Stenotrophomonas sp. YJH_SMC_122
GAAAACGGGCTGGTCCCTGCCTGAGGCCAGCCAGGGCGCAGACCAAAGGCTGCCGGCCAGCGGCCGGCACTACCGTGCCCGTCTCCTGGAGGGGCCAAGCCCCTCCATCAACACAGTTGCTACAAGGACGTACTTGCGGCGGCCCCGCAAACCCACAGTACCCCGCCATCCCACGGAATGCCGCTGTTGCGGTTGCTGTTGCTGTGGCCTCTGCAGGTGCAGGGCTGCAAGCCCTGCCGAAAACCCCTACCCCGCCATCACCGCTTCGATCTCGTCGGCGCTGCGCGCCAGGCCTTCGGTCAGCACGCGATGGCCGTCATCGGTGATCAGCACATCGTCTTCAGTGCGGATGCCGATACCGCGCCAACGCGGTTCCACCGTCGTGTCGTCCACGCCGATGTACAGCCCCGGTTCGATGGTGAACGCCATGCCCGGCTCCAGAAGGCGTGAATCACCGGCCAGGCGGTAATCGCCCACATCGTGCACGTCCAATCCGATCCAGTGGCCGGTCTTGTGCCGGTAGAAGCGCTGGTACAGGCCTTCGGACAGATTCTTTTCCAGCGTGCCCTTCAGCAGGCCCAGCCGCAGCAGGCCCTCGGTCAAGGTCTGCACTGCGGCCAGGTGACCGGCCTCGTACGGCACGCCCGGCTTGGCCTGGGCCAGCGCCGCCGCCTGCGCCTCGCCGACCAGGTCGTGCAGCGCGCGCTGCTCGGCACTGAAGCGGCCGTTCACCGGGAAGGTGCGGGTGATGTCGCTGGCGTAGCCGCGGTACTCGGCGCCGGCGTCGATCAGCACCAGCTCGCCATCGCGCGACCGCGCGTTGTTGTCCCGGTAATGCAGGATGCAGCCGTTGCGGCCGGCACCGACGATGCTGCAATACGCAGGCACCGCATCGCTGGCGCGGAACACGCGTTCCAGCTCGGCCTGCAGTTCGTACTCGTGGATGCCGGCCCTGGCGGCCTTCATCGCCGCCAGATGCGCACGCACGCTGATCTGTGCGGCGTGGTGCATCAGTGCCACTTCGGCGCCGGATTTGAACAGGCGCTGCTCGTGCAGCAGGTGGCCCAGTTCCAGGAACTCGTGCGGCGGCTGCGCGCCATGGCGTACCTGCGAGCGCACGCGGTTGACCCAGCCGATCAGCTTCAGGTCGAAGTCGGCGTCGCGGCCGAAGTGGTAGTAGACGCGCGAGCGCCCTTCCAGCAGGCCCGGCAGGATGTCGTCCAGATCATCGATCGGGTAGGCATCGTCCATGCCGTACTGCGCTACCGCGCCTTCCTGGCCGGCGCGGCTGCCGTCCCATGCCTCGCGCTCGGCATCGCGCTCGCGGCAGAACAGGATGGCCTCGCCGTGGCGGCGGCCCGGAATCAGCACCAGCACCGCCTCCGGTTCCGGGAAGCCGCTCAGGTACTGGAAATCCGAATCCTGGCGGAACGGATAATGGGTATCGAGGCTGCGCACCTTCTCGGCTGCGGCCGGCAGCACCAGGATCGCGTCCTCGCCAGCCATGTCCATCAGCTGGCGGCGGCGACGCTTGTATTCGCCGGCAGCGATGCCGGTGCGCTGCTTGATATCCATCAGTTCAGGCGCTGCCGATGGCGCGCGGCCAGCACCACGTCGCCGTGCAGCAGCAGCACCGCCACGCGGATGAACTCCTCGATCTCCGACAGGGCTTCGTCGTCGTCATCGCCGCCGGCCTCGAAATCCTCACTGGACGCACGCGCCAGGCTGGCCATGTCGGTCAGCGCTTCTTCGCCCTCTTCGGACAGGGCCGGGCGGCGGCCGCCGCTGCCCAGGCCGAAGCCGCCCAGGAACGAGCGGGTCCAGCTGAACATGGCATCGGCCTGCGCGGACACGTCGTCGCTGTCGGCGAGCAGCAGTTCGAAGGCGAAGTCGCGGTCTTCCAGCTGCTTGATGGTGGCCTGCAGCAGTTGCCCCAGCACGCTGTCAGCGGCCACCGGCGGCAGGTTGTCGTCGGCCAGCACGCGCGCCGGCCAATCGTTGCCGGGGGCGCCGCCGGCGGCCAGCCAGCCGCACAGCGCACCGTGCAGCTCGGCAGCGGTAGCGCCCAGGCCCAGCGCCTGGCTGGCGCGGGTAACGTCGTCGACGGAGGGAAGTTCGGTCATCGTGCGGCTCGTTCGGAAATAGGAAACGCGGGGTGCGCACGCGCGCGCCCGTGAGACCCCGTAGTGTAGCAACCCTGCGGCATCCTCTCGTGGCCGTCCGGCCTTGCTGCGACAGCGCTTGACCGCCCTCACCCGGCTTGCCTATCGTGCCTGCATGGAACCCGCCGATCCCCTTGCCCAGCTGCAGGACTTTGCCGCCCGCGTGGACGCGTTGCTTGAACGCAACCAGCGCCTGGCCGAGGAGAACCGCAGCCTGCGCCACCAGCAGGAACAGCTGGTGGCCGAGCGCTCGACGCTGCTGGCCAAGAACGAGCAGGCGCGCTCGCGGGTGGAAGCGATGATCAGCCGGCTCAAATCCCTGGAGCAGCACACATGAGCGCCGAACCGGTCAGCGTCCGCATCCTCGATCGTGAATACACCGTGGGCGTCGGCGCCGACGAACGCGACAGCCTGATGGCGGCTGCGCGCCTGCTCGATGCGCGCATGCGCGAGATCCGCGGCAGCAACCGCATGGCCGCCGTCGACCGCGTCGCCGTGCTGGCCGCGCTGAACCTGGCCCACGAACTGCAGCTGCTGCGCGACGAGAACGCCCGCCAGGCCGTGGCGCTGCAGCAGACCCTGGCCGACCTGAACCGGCGCCTGGACCGCGCGATCGACGGCACCCCATAGAAAAAGGGGACGGAGGGAATTAAGGCGCATTCGCCCCTTCCGTGCTGGAAACGTCTTAATTCCCTCCGTCCCCTTTTCGCGTATCTGAATTGGCACGGACTGTTGCCGACGAACGGCCTATCCAGATCCTGCGTGCTGGCTATAATGGCCACGCGTTCTCTGCGGTACTCGACGGCATGTGCAAACATTCGCCTTGTCCCTTAAGAACGACACCGGGAGCGCGACAGCGCCGGGAGTGCAGGTCCGCCTTGTAGCGGGAAGCCCGATGGTTCTCCAGCGTTCCCACTTGAGCCCCCGGGTTCAAGGTCGTTTCGCATGCATCGACATTGCGGAGAATGCAATATTCCAGCAAGGGCGGCGTCTTCGGGCGTCGCCCTTGTTCTTTCCGGCACAATGACGGCTGATCCTTGCCGCTCGCTGCCATGACCGACCCGCGCCAGGCCTTGCGCCACGACCTGCGGCAACGCCGCCGTGACCTTAACGCTGGTGAGCGCATCGCCGCCGCCGAATCGCTTGCCGATGCCCTGCTCGCCCTGCCGTTTGCCCCGCGCGAAGGCGCGGTGGCCGGCTACTGGGCGCTGGATGGCGAAATCGCCCTGCACCGCTGGCAGCTGCAACTGCCCGAAGGACTCACCTACTGCCTGCCGGTGCTGGCCGGCGACATGCTGCGCTTCGCACCATGGCGGCCCGGGCAGCCGCTGACCAGCAACCGCTATGGCATCCCCGAGCCGGACGTGGCCGTGGAAGACACCCTGGAACCGGAACGGATGGCGCTGGTCGTGACCCCATTGGTGGGTTTCGACGCACAGTGCCGCCGGCTGGGCATGGGGGGCGGCTGGTATGATCGCAGCTTCGCCTTCCGCCACGACCGGCCGGCGCCGCCCTGGCTGGTCGGTGCTGCGTTCGCGGTGCAGCAGGTCGAGTCCTTGCCGGTGGCGTCGTGGGACGTGCCGGTGGATGCGATCTGCACCGAAGACGGCACCCTGTTCCCCTCCGCTGCCCCCGTGAACGCATGACCGCCCGCAAGCGCTACTGGCTGATGAAGTCCGAACCGGACGCCTTCTCCATCGATGACCTGGCCAAGGTCAAGGTCGAACCCTGGAACGGGGTGCGCAACTACCAGGCGCGCAATTTCATGCGCGACGGCATGCAGGTGGGCGACGGCATCCTGTTCTACCACTCCAACACCAAGGTGCCCGGCATCGTCGGCCTGGCCACCGTCGCCAGCCCAGCCTACCCGGACGACACCCAGTTCGACCCGGAATCCGACTACCACGACCCCAAGAGCACACGCGAAAACCCGCGCTGGATGCTGGTGGACGTGGCCTTCGACCGCAAGCTCAAGCAGGTGATCGCGCTGGACGAGATCAAGTTGCACGCTGACGAGCTGGGCGAGGGCTTCCCGCTGGTTGCCAAGGGCAATCGCCTGTCGGTGTTCCCGGTGACCGCCGCGCAGTGGAAGCTGCTGCTGTCGCTGGAAAAGAAATCCTGATTCCCTGCCTGAGAGTTCTCCCATGTCCGAAGCCAAGCGCCTGGCCGCCGAGAAAGCCATCGAGTACGTAGAAGACGGCATGATCGTCGGTGTCGGCACCGGTTCCACCGTGGCCTATTTCATCGATGCCCTGGCCCGCATCCAGCACCGCATCAAGGGTGCCGTGTCCAGCTCCGAGCAGAGCACCGCGCGCCTGAAGCAGCACGGCATCGAGGTGATCGAGCTGAACCACAGCGGCAACCTGTCGCTGTACGTCGATGGCGCCGACGAGTGCGACCCGAACAAGTGCCTGATCAAGGGCGGCGGCGCCGCACTGACCCGCGAGAAGATCATCGCCGAGGCCAGCGAGCGCTTCATCTGCATCGTCGACCCGAGCAAGCAGGTGCCGGTGCTGGGCAGGTTCCCGCTGCCGGTGGAAGTGATCCCGATGGCGCGCAGCCTGGTCGCCCGCCAGATCCGCGACATGACCGGCGGCCAGCCGACCTGGCGCGAGGGCGTGGTCACCGACAACGGCAACCAGATCCTGGACATCCACAACCTGCAGATCACCGATCCGGAAAAGCTGGAGCGCGAGCTCAACCAGCTGCCGGGCGTGGTCTGCGTCGGCCTGTTCGCGCGCCGTCGCGCCGATGTGGTGATCGTCGGCGGCGAGCCGCCGGTCGTGCTCTGACCCTTCCGAAGGAGCCTGACGATGTCGCTGTTGCGTTCGCTGCTGATGCTTCCGCTGCTGGCCCTGGCCGGCTGCGCCACCGATGCGGCCCGCCATTGGGTCGAGCTGGACGGCGCCCGCTACCAGGTCGAGCTGGCCACCAACGATGAAACCCGCGCGCGCGGGCTGATGTTCCGCGACCAGATGGCGACCGACCACGGCATGCTGTTCATCCACGACCGCGAGGAAATGCAGGCGTACTGGATGAAGAACACCAGGATCGCGCTGGACATCCTTTACTTCGACAGCCAGCGCAGGCTGGTCAGCCAGCAGCGCGACGTACCGCCGTGCTCGGCCGGCGACATGTGCCCGCCCTATCCCAGCGGCGGCCCGGCGCGTTATGTACTGGAACTCAACGCCGGCCAGGCCGAGAAGCTGCAGCTCAAGGACGGCACGGAGTTGAAATTCGGCCCGGGCATCGAGTAACAGGGTTCTGCCCGCGGTAGTGCCGGCCGCTGGCCGGCAACCCCACAGGGGTCAGATCCCATTCGCTCGCGAAAGGCATCTGACCCCTGAATTTTTCACGCGACACCGCTTGAATCCGCCTGCGAATGACGCCAGTCTGTGGCCATGCAGGACCGGATCACACTCCCCGACTGGGATGCCTTGGCCGACCTCGAAGACGAGGCGCTGCCACTGTTGCCGACCGCGCTGCTGATCGCGCGCGATGAATACCCCGATCTGCAGCCGTCCACCTACGACGCGCTGATCCAGAGCCATGTCGAGCACCTCCGCTCGGAAGTGGAGAGCATCGACAACAGCCCGCTGAAGATGGCGGCGATCAACCGCCACCTGTTCGACGAGCTGGGCTACAGCGGCGACCACGACGAGTACTACGACCCGCGCAACAGCTACCTCAACCAGGTGTTCGAGCGCCGCCTGGGCAACCCGATCTCGCTGGCGCTGGTGCAGATGGAAGTCGCGCGCCGGCTGGGTATTCCGCTCGATGGCGTGTCCTTCCCCGGCCACTTCCTGGTGCGCCTGCCGGTGGACGACGGCGTGCTGGTGATGGACCCGTTCAACGGTGGCCGGCCGCTGGACGTGGACGAACTGCGCGAGCGGGCCAAGTCACACCTGGGCGGGCAGATGCCCGACGACCAGGTGCTGGCGCAGATCCTCGACCCGGCGCCCGCGCGCGCGATCCTGATGCGCATGCTGCGCAACCTGCACGGCGTGTATGCCGAAGCCGGCGAGTGGGACCGCGCCGCGCGCAGTGCCGACCGCCTGCTGAAGCTGGCCCCGGAGCAGGACGATGCGCTGCGCGACCGCGGCCTGGCCTATCTGCAGCTGGAGTACCTGGCCGGTGCCCGCCACGATCTGGGCCAGTACCTGAAGCGCAACCCGGAAGCCAGCGATGCGCAGTGGCTGCGCGAGAAGCTGATCGACCTCGGCGGGCCGATGCCGCGGCTGCATTGAGGGAGTCGGTGTGTGGACCAACGGTCCACACCCACCGGATGGGCCGGATGGCCCTCCAGTCAATCGACCTCGACCATCTCGAAATCGGCCTTGGTCACCCCGCAATCCGGGCAGGTCCAGGTCTCGGGAATGTCCTCCCAGCGCGTCCCTGGCGCGATGCCTTCCTCCGGCAAGCCTTCCGCTTCGCTGTACAGGAAGCCGCAGACCACGCACATCCAGGTGCGCAAGGTGGTGGGGGTGGCGTCGCTCATCGGATAATCAGGACTGGATTCACGGGCCGCCATTGTCCCATCGCGGTCCACTCACCGGTAGCCATCGATGACTTCTGCTTCCCCGGCGCCCCGCGGCGTCTACCTGATCACCCCGGACGAGCCCGATACCGCACGCCTGCTGGCCCGTACCGCACCCTTGCTGGCCGCCGGCGCCACCTGGCTGCAGTACCGCAACAAGACCGCAAGCGACGCGCTGCGGCGGGAGCAGGCCACCGCGCTGCAGGCACTGTGTGCGGACCACGGCGTGCCGCTGATCGTCAACGATGACCCGGCGCTGGCCAAGGCCGTGGGCGCGGCGGGCGTGCACCTGGGCGGCACCGACGGCGACATCCCCAGCGCGCGCGCCCTGCTCGGCCCCGAGGCCATCATCGGCGCCTCCTGCTATGACCAGCTGGCCAATGCCGAGAGGGCCGTGGCCGCCGGCGCCAGCTACGTGGCCTTCGGCGCGTTTTTCCCGACCACCACCAAGATCACCACCAGCCGCGCCCATGCCGACCTGCTGCGGCAAAGCGCCGCACTGGGCGTGCCACGGGTGGCGATCGGCGGGCTGACGCCGGACAATGTCGGTCCCATCATCGACGCCGGCGCCGATCTGGTCGCCGTGGTCAGCAGCGTGTTCGCCGCCGAAGATCCGGTCGCGACCCAGCGCGCCTTCCTCGCCCAGTTCGCGTAACGCCCAGGATATCCCCCATGAACCACGACCAGTCCCACGCCCTGTTCTCCCGCGCCCAGCAGCTGTTGCCGGGCGGCGTCAATTCGCCGGTGCGCGCGTTCAAGTCGGTCGGCGGCGAACCGTTCTTCGTCGAGCGCGCCGACGGCGCCTACCTGTACGACGTCGACGGCAACCGCTACATCGACTACGTCGGCTCCTGGGGCCCGATGATCGTCGGCCACAACCACCCGGCGGTACGCCAGGCGGTGAAGAAGGCGATCGACAACGGCCTGTCGTTCGGCGCGCCATGCGCGGCCGAAGTGACCATGGCCGAGACCATCACCCGCCTGGTGCCCTCGTGCGAGATGGTGCGCATGGTCAACTCCGGCACCGAGGCCACCCTGTCGGCGATCCGCCTGGCGCGTGGCGCCACCGGCCGCAACCGCATCGTCAAGTTCGAAGGCTGCTATCACGGCCACGGCGACTCGTTCCTGGTCAAGGCCGGCAGCGGCATGCTGACCCTGGGCGTGCCGACCTCGCCGGGCGTCCCGGCCGGGCTGAGCGAACTGACCCTGACCCTGCCCTACAACGACTTCGAAGCGGCCACTGCGCTGTTCGAGCAGCAGGGCGATGACATCGCCGGCCTGATCATCGAACCGGTGGTCGGCAACGCCAACTGCATCCCGCCGCGCGAGGGCTACCTGCAGCACCTGCGCGAACTGTGTACGAAACACGGCGCGCTGCTGATCTTCGACGAAGTGATGACCGGCTTCCGCGTCGCCCTCGGCGGTGCGCAGGCGCACTACGGCATCACCCCGGACCTGACCACGTTCGGCAAGATCATCGGCGGCGGCATGCCGGTGGGTGCGTACGGCGGTCGCCGCGAGCTGATGCAGCAGATCGCCCCGGCCGGCCCGATCTACCAGGCTGGCACGCTGAGCGGCAACCCGGTGGCGATGGCCGCTGGCCTGGCGATGCTGGAGCTGATCCAGCAGCCGGGTTTCCACGACGACCTCGCCGAACGCACCGCACGCCTGTGCGCCGGCCTGGAAGCGGCCGCCGCCGAAGCCGGCGTGGCGGTGACCACCACCCGCGTGGGCGCGATGTTCGGTCTGTTCTTCACCGACGAAAAGGTGGAGACCTATGCGCAGGCCACGGCCTGTGATATTCCGGCGTTCAACCGCTTCTTCCACGCGATGCTGGACCAGGGCGTGTTCCTGGCACCGTCGGCGTATGAGGCCGGTTTCCTGTCCAGCGCGCACGACGATGCGGTGATCGAGGCCACCCTCGCCGCTGCACGCGTGGCGTTCAAGGCCACCAAGGGCTGATCGCAAAAAGGGGACGGAGGGGATTAAGTCGTTTGTGCACAAACGACTTAATCCCCTCCGTCCCCTTTTTTTTCTAACCGAAGACGAACTTGCCCTTCATCATCGCGAAGTGGCCGGGGAACGAGCAGAAGAAGGTGTAGTCGCCGCCCTTCTGCAGGCCCTGGGTGGAAAAGCGCACGCGCGTGGTCTCGCCACCACCAATCACTTTGGTGTGCGCCAGCACGCGCTTGTCGGCCTTCGGCAGGTAGCTGTCGGCCAGGGTCATGCGCATGCCCGCCAGTGCCACCGGCTGGTAATCGGCCGTGCGGGTCAGCACCCAGTTATGGCCCATCGCGGTAGCGGCCAGCTTGCCGGTATGGCGCAGGGTCAGATCCACGGCGGTGCAATCAGCGGCGACCTTGATCTCGCGACTGCTGAAGCTCATCTGGTCGGTGCTGTCGATGCTCACCGCACACACCCGCGCCATCGCCGACGGCGCCAGCATCAGCGCGCCCAGTCCCACTGCCACCCACCAAGCCTTCATCGTTGCCTCTCCTGCGGTTCAAGCACCATTCTAGGCAGGCCCCTGCGGCCGCGTCTGCGACCGTCTGTCGCATGCCCACTCCAGGGTTTCCCGCGCACTCACTGCAATGGCATGCTCGACCGATGCGGATCGACCTGTTGCTGCTGGATGTGGACGGCGTGCTGGTGCAGTACCAGCGCGCGCAGCGCGTGCTGCACCTGGCGCAGGCACTGGATGTTAGCCCTGCCGCAGTGCAGGCGGCGCTGTTCGACAGCGGACTGGAAGCGGCGCATGACAACGGCACGCTGCAGGGTCCGGCCTACCTGGCGCGGCTGGGGGCGTGCCTGGGCAGGACCGTCGATGTACCCAGCTGGATCGCCGCACGCCAGGCGGCCAGCCATCCGCAGCACGCGGTGCTGCAGCGGCTGCAGGTCCTGCAGCTGCCACTGGCGGTACTGACCAACAATGGCGCGCTGATGGTGCAGGCGCTGCCCACCCTGCTGCCGGAACTGTTCCCTGCACTGCAGGGACGCGTGTTCTGCAGCGCCGATTTCGGCCTGCGCAAACCTGAGCCCGCAGTATTCCTGCGCACACTCGACGTACTGGGCGTGGCGCCTTCGCGCACGCTGTTCGTCGATGACCTGTTCGCCAATGTGCGCGGCGCACGCGCCGCCGGCCTGCACGCGGAAACCGTGCGCGATGGCCGTGGATTGGGAAAGGTGTTGAAGCGTTACGCGGTGAGCTGATTGGGGTCAGAGCCCTCTCCGCGGGAGAGGGATCCGACCCCGGCACCCTGGCTTCAGCGCGCGGCGATGAACGCAGCGATCGCTGCGCGCAGGCGCTTGAGGCCTTCGGCCACTTCTTCGTCGGTGATGTTCAGCGACGGCACGAAGCGCAGCACGTCCGGGCCGGCCTGCAGGGTCAGCAGGCCGTGCTCGGCGGCAAGGTCGAGGATCGCCCCGGCCTGGCCGGCGAAGTCCTTGCCCAGCACCGCGCCCAGCATCAGGCCGCGGCCGCGCACGTCGCTGAACACACCGAACTCGTCGTTGATGCGGGCGAAGCCATCGCGCAGCGCCTTGGACTGGCGGCTGACGTTGGCGGCGATCTCCGCCGAGGCCAGCTTGCGCAGTGCCACGCGGGCCACCGCAGCGGCCAGCGGGTTGCCGCCGAAGGTGGTGCCGTGCGCGCCGAACTGCATGGTCTCGGCCACCTTCGGGCCGGCCAGCATCGCGCCGATCGGGAAGCCGCCGCCGAGCGCCTTGGCCAGGGTGACCATGTCCGGCACCACATCATCCTGCCAGTGCGCGAACAGCGTGCCGGTGCGGCCCATGCCGGCCTGGATCTCGTCCAGCACCAGCAGTGCGTTGTGCTGGTCGCACAGTTCGCGCACGCGCTTGAGGAAACCGGACTTGGCCGGCATCACGCCACCCTCGCCCTGGATGGGCTCCAGCATCACCGCCGCCACGTCGCCGGCGGCCATCGCGGTTTCCAGCTGTACCTCATCGTTGAAATCGATGTAGCGGAAGCCGCCAGGCAGCGGCTCGTAGCCTTCCTGGTACTTCGGCTGGGCCGTAGCGGTCACCGCGCCCAGGGTGCGGCCGTGGAAGCTGCCACGGAAGGTGATGATCACCCGCTTGTCGGCCGGGCGGCCCTGGCTGGAGGCCCACTTGCGGACCATCTTGATCGCCACTTCGTTGGCTTCGGCGCCGGAATTGCACAGGAACACGCGCTCGGCGAAGCGGCTGGCCTTCACCAGCTCCTCGGCCAGGTGCAGCGGCGGCGCACTGTAGAACACGTTGCTGGTGTGCCAGAGCTTGCCGGCCTGCTCGACAAGCGCGGCCACCAGGTCCGGATCATTGTGGCCCAGGCCGCACACGGCGATGCCGGCGGCCAGGTCGATGAACTCACGCCCCTGGCTGTCCCACACGCGGGCGCCCTGCCCTCGCTCCAGCACCACCTGGCGGGGCTTGTAGACCGGCAGGTAGTAGTGCGAAAGGGAGATCAGCGGATCGGTCGCGGCAGTCATGGCAGTCGGCAGGGTTCAGGAATGCCCATTCTCGCGCCGGAACCCCTGCGGCACAATGCGCCCATGCGACCGTTTTCCGCCCCCCAGCTCAACCCCGCCACCGAGACCGGCTGGCGCCGTCGGTGGTTCGACATCATCTACCGCCATGACTCGCGGCCCTCGCGCAATTTCGACCTGATCCTGGTGGTGGCGATCGTTGCCAGCATCCTGGTGGTGATGATCGACAGCGTGCAGCACCTGCATGCCGAATGGTCCACCGGCCTGTACATCCTGGAATGGGGCTTCACGATCATCTTCACCGCCGAGTACCTGCTGCGCCTGGCGGTGGTCAAGCGCCCGCTGCGTTACGCGGTGAGCATCTGGGGCATCATCGACCTGCTGTCGATCCTGCCCGCCTATCTGTCGATGTTCATCCCGGGCGCGCAGAGCCTGCTGGTGGTGCGTGCGCTGCGCATCCTGCGGGTGTTCCGCATCCTCAAGCTGACCCGCTACATCGAGGAAAGCGGCGTCCTGATGACGTCGCTGTGGCGCAGCCGGCGCAAGGTGCTGGTGTTCCTGTTCACGGTGATCACCATCACCATCATCGCCGGGGCGCTGATGTACGTGATCGAGGGCCCCGAACACGGCTTCACCAACATCCCGGCCAGCATGTACTGGGCGGTGGTGACCATGGCCACGGTCGGCTTCGGCGACATCGTGCCGCAGACCGTGCTGGGCCGCTTCGTCACCTCGGTGCTGATCCTGATCGGCTACAGCATCATCGCCGTGCCTACCGGCATCTACACCGCCGAACTGGCCAGCACCATGCGCGAAGCCGAGCTGGCGGCGCGCCGGGATGCCCGCGGCTGCCCGCACTGCGGGCTGGAAGGCCACGAGCCGGATGCACGGCACTGCCGCAGATGTGGCGGTGAACTGCCGGATGCATTCAGCCATTGAGTCACATGCCGGCCAGCGGCCGGCACTACCGGACCAACAGGGTGCGCGCCGGGCATGGCCCGGCGCTACCGTGGGCAGATCCACGCCCTGTGTGGATCGCCCTCAGCGCATGCGGTTGCTGGTGGTCACCAGGTCGTTGTAGGCATCCAGAATCGTCGACTGTGCGCCTTCAGGGTCAGTGGTGAGCCAGCTGCCCGACGCCTTGCGCTCGGCGGCCAGCGCATCGGCGGTGATCGGCTTGCCCTGTTCCAGGCGCTCGACTCCGCGCCCGGTGGTACGCACCAGCTTGTCGGCCGAACGCTGCACATGGCCCCACATCGGGTCGTCCTTGCCGACACCACTGTTCTGGATTTCCGTCACCAGCGCCTGATAGTCGGCCAGCTGGCCGCGCAACGCCGCAACGTCCGGCGCGTCGCTCTGGAACGCCATCGCCAGCTGCTTGCCATCGCCGACAAGGCGCAGGTGGTAATAGGCCAGCGAGCGGCCTTCGCTTTCCTCGATCTGCTTCAGCTGGGCGGCGCGGCGATCGTTCTCGTTCTTTTCCAGCGCCTCATCCATCGCTTCGCTGGCCTTGAAGAAATCAGCATAGGCCTGCATCAGCGGGGCATGCTGGCTGCGCATCCCATCGCCACCATCGCGACGATAGTCCTCGCGGGTGAAGTACCCATCGGCACGCTCGATCAGGGTGTTCAGTGCCTGGAATGCCCGCTGATACTGTCGCGCGGGTGCATCCAGCGGCGTGGCAGGGGTCTTTGCCAGCGCATCGGTCACCGGCTGGCCGCAGTAGTCGACCCGGTGCGACAACAGCTTGCCGGGTGAACGCGGCTGCGCTTCCTTGCCGGTCGGGCCGGCCTCGGGATCCTTCATCCAGCCCGTGTAGGTCTGGAAACCCTCGTGGATGGGCTGTTCGACGCCGTTGTAGCACTCGATGTAGGCGTTCACCTTCTCCAGCCCGGGGTCGGCGACCGCCAGCCCGGCCGGTTTGTTGCAGCCAGCCAGCGCGCCGAGCAGGAGAACAGGAATCAGGCGTGTGGGTGCGTTCAAGTCAGTTCCTTGCACAAGTGAAAACTGCAGCCATCGTCCTGCATGGCGCGAGCGCGCGCTCCAGCACCTCGGCAAGGTGCTGGCATTCGGGGCTGCGGGGTGTGTCATGCCGCAATCAACCTGCTCAATTGCGACAAAAATGACGCGCTGAGCTTCCCGCTTACTGGCGGTTGCTCTGGAAAACCAGCGAGTTGTATTCCTGCATCAGCTTGCTGGCCGAACCGCGCGGCGCCATCGAGGGCGAATCCAGCATGCGCCGTTCGAAATCGCTGTAGGGCGTCTTGCTGCTGACCCGCTGCAGCCGCTCCTTGCCTTCCCGACGGAAGTTCTCGGCTTCGCGCTCGAAGCTGTTCCAGTCCAGCTTGCCCGGCTCCTGATCGGCCACCTTGGCATGCGCCTCGTCGGAAATACGGTTGAAGGCGTCGAGTCGTTCACGGGCTTGGGCCGGATCAAAGTCGTCCTCGCTCATCAGCTCCACGATCGCCTTGGCTTCCAGCATCATCGCCAGACGGTAGTACTCGCGCGTTCGCCCCTCGGCCTGTTCCAATACCTTGAGCTGCTCGCGCTGGGCAGCGTCATTCTGGCGCTCCAGCTCGGCGTTGAACGTTTCGCTGGCAACCACGAAGTCCTTGAATGCGGCCAGCAAGGGCGCGTGCAGCTGCTTGCCCTTGGCAAACTGGTCGTCTTCGTAGTCCTGGCGATCATAGTAGTCGTGCGCCTCCTTGCTGACCGGCACCAGCGCCTTCAACGCCTGCTGATAATGGCTGGCAGCAGCATCGAGTTCGGCCAGCGCCGGCTTGGCAGCCATCGCCTCGGTCACCGGGCCATCGCACTGCTTCATGTCGTAATCGCTGATCTCGAACGGACCGTACACCTGTGTCTCGCGCCCGCTCGGGCCGGCCTCGACGTCCTTGATCCAGCGCGTGTAGGACTGGAGGCTGTCGTGCGTCTTCGAATCAAGCGCGTTGAAGCAGCCGATGTAGGCGTTGAGCTTCGCAGTCAACTGCTGCTGTGCGTCCGACGGCACCGTGTTGACCTCCGGCGTGCCTGCGGCGCCGGCGTCGCCAGCGGTTGCAGGGGCCTTGCCACCGCAGGCGGCCAGGACAAGCGACAGCGAAGCGGCCAGCGCCGCGATGGAAAGCGTACGTGTCATGTGTTCACATCCCTGTTGAAAACGATTACAGCCCTGCATTCTAGCGCAGCAGGCCGAGGGCCGCAGCCCTCGGCCCTTGCGCAACGTAGCACTCAGTCCAGGAACAGATCCGGCAACAACGACCGCGACGGGTCCACGGCATAGCCGGACAGATCGCTGATGCCGGCCTGTGCCAGCACTTCATCGTCGATCAGGAACTGGCCGTGGAAACCCGCCGCCTCGCGCACCAGCACCGCGTGCGCTGCATCGGCCATGATCTGCGGCGTGCGGCAGCCGGCCGCATCGACGCCCGGAATCATGTTGATCGCATCGGTGGCGATCACCGTGCGCGGCCACAGCGCGTTCACCGCCACACCCTGCGGGCCGAATTCCGCGGCCAGGCCGAGCGTGACGAAGCTCATGCCCATCTTCGCCAGCGTGTAGCCGGTATGCGCGCCCCACCACTTCGGTTCCAGGCTGGGCGGCGGCGCCAGGGTCAGGATGTGCGGATTCGGCGCCTGCAGCAGGTACGGCAGGCAGGCCTGCGCGCACAGGAAACTGCCGCGCGAATTGACCTGCTGCATCAGGTCGAAGCGTTTCATCGGCGTATCCAGCGTGCCACGCAGCCAGATCGCGCTGGCATTGTTGACCAGGATGTCGATGCCACCAAAGGCGTCGACCGTGGCGGCAACCGCCGCCTGCACCTGCTCTTCCTCGCGGATATCGCACTTCAGCGCCAGCCCCTGGCCGCCGGCCGCGGTAACGGCTTCGGCTGCGGTATGGATGGTGCCCGGCAGCTTTGGGTTCGGCACCGCCGACTTGGCCGCAATCGCCACGTTGGCGCCGTCACGCGCAGCGCGCAGTGCGATGGCCAGGCCGATGCCACGCGAGGCACCAGTGATGAAAAGCGTTTTGCCCTGCAGACTGCCCACGTTCCACACTCCAGCGTATGCAATGAGCCGCTAGTATGCCGCGCCGACGTGGAGTTCACCCGGCCTTGACGATACTTGGGCCTCCAGTCAACGCACGAGGTTCACGCCATGCGCCGTTCCCGCCTGTTGCTGCCTGCCCTGGGCCTTGCCCTGCTGACTGCCTGCCAGGGCCGTTCGCCGGAACCCGGCAAGGAGCCGCCTGCCGGTGATACCCCCAGCGCAGAGAAGGCCGCCGCCGACGGCAAGCTGCGCTGGAGCGAGGCAGTGGTGTGGGATGGCGACCTCAACGCCTGCCGCCAGGGCGAGAATGCGGCTACGCGTGATTGCCTGCGCGATGCGATGCGCGCCGGCGGCGCCAGCGCCGATGCGATCACCGCCGCCGAACAGCTGTCCACCGGCGGCGAGCTGGCCTACGTGACGGCCTGGCACGAGAACGAAGGCCTGGGCATTGCCACGGTCGAGTATCCGTTCCGCGCCAACACCAACGAGGGCACCCGTCTGGTCGACGCCAGCGGCAAGCGCATCGATGTGGATGCCGTGCAGCTGGACGACACCCTGCGTGCCGACCCCACCGTGCAGGCCCTGCTGAAGGACCACCCGCAGGCCACGCCGTTCGCACCGGCGCAGTCGGCCGGGGCCACGCCGCTGGAGAACGGCGGCATCCGCCTGCTGTACCGCACGCCGCTGCGCGACTGCCACGCCTGCCCGGATGTGGGCCAGCTGCAGATCGCCTACGACTTCGATGCCAAGCGCAACTTCATCGGCCAGCAGGTGGTGCCGGCAACGCCGTAACCTGGAAACGCCGCGTGTCGCCGGGCATGGCCCGGCGAGCGCAGTGTCGAATCACCGGTACCCCTGCACCTGCTTCCTCAGCAGATGCGGCACGATCAGCCGATGCACGGGTGCAACCGGCAGCATGTACACGCGCCCGAACGCGTTGTGCGTATGCACCATGGTCGCCACTTCCAGCACGTCTCCCTGCCACTGCAGGGCCAGCTGCACACGCAGGTGGCGGTCGTCGTCTTCCAGCACGATGGCATCGTCATTCAACGACTGCAGGGTGAAGATGCCCAGCCGTTGCCCCGGATGCGGCTGCACGATGTCCTGCACCGCGCGCAACGAGCCCAGGTGCTTCATGCCGAGCAGGCGCATGCCGCGATTGCGCAGTGCCATCAGCCCATCGAACCAGCCGGGAATGGTCGCGGCCATATCGCGATAGGCCTGCAGGGCCGAACGCCCATCACGATGGGTCGTTGCCTGGCAGGCATGCACGAAGTCGGCGCTGGCCAGCTGTGGGCGCAGGACACTGCCCACGCTCGGCGGGCCGGTCACTACCTGCAGTGGACTCACGGCTTGGGCCCCTGCCCCTCGTTGTCTTCCCAATGCAGGATGCGGCGGGTGACGAAGCGGTAGACCGGCTTGCCGGTGGCGAACCACAGTTCGCGCACCCACGAGGTGCGCTTGAGCACCCGCTTCTCCACCGGGGTGAGCGACTCGCGGCAATACATGCGCTTGTGCTTGAGCAGGTGGCGCAGGTCCTCGCGGGCCAGCAGGCGCATCCAGCGCGAGCGCGGGTTGCCGATCACCGCCAGCTGGAAGTCGATCAATGCCGGGCGGCCGTCCTCGGTCACCAGCCAGTTGGCTTCCTTGGCCAGATCGTTGTGGGCCACGCCGCGCCGATGCAGCTGCTGCAGCAGGCGACGCGCGGCGCGGAACCAGGCCAGGTCGCCACGCGGTGGGCGCTGGTACATGGCGTCGCCGGCCATGAAACTGCGGTCGAGATGATGCCCATTCCACGCCAGCAGCTGCGGCACATCGGCCATGCCGTGGATATGGCGCAGCGCGCGCGCTTCGCGGCGGGCCAGCCACCAGGCCGGCAGCCGCAACCACAGTGGTGTGGCGCGCAGGTCACGGCGTACGAAGGGGCCGGCCGGCCCTTCCACACGGAGGATGCGACCGAAGCTGTCGGCCTTCAAAGCATGCGGTGGCGTGTCTGGCGTATGCGGCATGGGCCCATTCTAGGCGATGGCGATGGTTGCAAACGGTCACCAAGCGGCTGGGAACCAGTCACCTTCACGCCCCTATAATCGGGCAATGGACTCTTCATGGATCGACGCCACGCTCGCGTGGATTGCCGCTCACCCCGTGCTGGCGGGTGCCGTTATCTTCCTCATCGCCTTCTGCGATGCGGTGATCATTCTCGGTGCCATCGTGCCGGCCCTGCCGCTGCTGTTCGCGGTGGGCGTGTTCATCGGACTGGGCCAGATCTCCGGGCCGTACGCGGTGGCCGCAGCCGCACTGGGCGCGTTCGCCGGTGATGGCATCAGTTACTGGATCGGGCGCCGCTGGGGTGACCGCCTGCGTGGCGTGTGGCCCTTCAGCCGTTACCCGCAGCTGCTCGACCGCGGCGAAAACCTGTTCCGCCGCAATGCCTTCAAGAGCATCCTGGTGGCACGCTACGTCGGCGCGATCCGGCCGTTCGTGCCCGCCATCGCAGGCATGATGAAGATGCCAGCGAGCCGCTATGTGCAGGCCAGTGGTATCGCCAGCATTTCATGGGCGGTGCTGTTCCTGGCCCCGGGCTGGATTCTTGGCGAGGCCTATGACGCGGTGGCCGCGGTAGCCGGTCGGCTGGTAGTGGTGGTCGGCCTGCTGGCGGTGATCCTCGGCCTGGTCTGGGCCATCGTGCTTTACGGCTACCGCTGGTCGGCCGCGCGCATGGACAACTGGCTGGCACGCCTGCTTGACTGGTCCAACCGCCATCCGACGCTGGGCCGCTACACCGTCGGTGTGCTGGACCCGAAGCGGCGCGAGTCGGTGCCGCTGGCGATGCTGGCGCTGATGCTGCTGGTGCTGGGCTGGGGCTGGTTCGCGCTGCTGACCGTGGTGGTCGCGCATGGCGAGCCACTGGCGATCGACCTGCTGGTACACCAGGCCATGCTGGCCCTGCGCAACCCGCTGGCCGATTACCCGATGGCCGCGCTGGCGTCGCTGGGCGCCTGGCAGGTGCTGCTGCCGGCCACTGCGGCGGCGATGGGCTACCTGGTCTGGCGCCGGCGCTGGATGGCGGCCGCACACTGGCTGGCCGCGCTTGCCTTCGGCCTCGCATTGACCATGCTGCTCGGTGCCACCGTCGATGTGGTGCGCCCGGTCGACGCCAGCAGTGGCTTCGGCTTCCCGTCGGTGTCGGTGACGATGGCCACCATCACCTTCGGCTTCTTCGCGGTGCTGATCGCCCGCGAGATGCCCGGCCGCACCCGCGTCTGGCCGTATCTGGTGTCGGGCATCGTGGTCAGCCTGATCGGCTTCTCGCGCCTGTACCTGGGTGCGCATTGGCTGAGCGACGTGATCGGCGGCATGTTGTTCGGCACGTTCTGGCTGCTGGTGCTGGGCATCGCCTACCGCCGCCGCTTCAACCGCTCGTTCTGGGTGAAGCCGGTGGCATGGCTGTTCTACGGCGTCTTCGCCGTCGCCGCGATGTGGTACGCACCGCGCAATATCCCGGTGAAGCTGGAACGCTTCGAGCCGACCTTGCCGGCCCCGCAGGCAATGGACACGCAGGCCTGGTGGCAGCACGACTGGGCGACACTGCCGGCGCGCCGCAACGAGTTCGACGACGACCAGCGCTGGCCGCTGGACGTGCAGGTGGCCGGTCCGCTGGCACCGCTGCAGGCACAACTGGAAGCGCGCGGCTGGAAGCGGCAGGAGCAGGCCGGCTGGCAGCAGGCGCTGCTGATGCTGGACAAGAACACCGGCGCTGATGAACTGCCGGTGCTGCCGGCGACGCTGGACACCCGCGTCGAGGCGCTGCTGATGGTACGCACGGGTACACACCGTGATGAGCGCTACGTACTGCGCCTGTGGCCGGCCCCTGCGCAGTTGCAGCCGGGCAACACGCCGCTGTGGCTGGGCAGTGCGCAGACCCTGCGCTACGAACGCCATTTCGAGTGGATCGGCATGTGGCACCCGCTGCGTGGCGTCGACCCGGCATTGAATGCCGTGAAGGACGCCGTGCAGGACCTGCCGCAGCGCGAGGACGTGCACAGCGAAACCGGGTTGCCGGTGCTGCGGTTGAAGACCACTACGCCCTGAGGGGGACGGTGCGCGATCACCCACTGTCGCGCCGGCCCATGCCCGGCTGCGCTTCGCACGATCCAACACGCCGAGCATGGGCTCGGCGCTACAGTAGATCCACGCCATGCGTGGATGGCTGCTACGGCATCCAGCCCAGCAACTGCTGCAATCGCTGGTGCGGGTCGTCCATCTGTAGCAGCTGCAGGCGCTGCTGCTCGCTCAGCGGCAGCAGTTCGGCCAGCCGCCAGCCGACCCAGCTGGCCTGGTCCAGCAGCGCCGGATTGGCCGGCGCATAGGCCTCGCCGGCCTGCTCGATGATGTGCCCCAGCACCGTGGCCAGCAGTGCATGCTGCGGCCGCAGTTCGTCATCGGGGTCTTCCTCGCACCAGCGCACATCAGCCACCACCAGGCCGTTGTCGCGCACGCGGGTGCGCTCGACATGGAAGCGACGGGTGCCGCGCAGGCGCAGCTGCAGCACGCCGTCGGCGCCGACATCGAAGTCTTCGATGCGTACCTGCACGCCAAAGGCAGCCGGTGTCGCCGGTGCGCCGACCTCCTCGCCCTCGAGGATCAGGCAGACACCAAATCCCTCACCACTGCGGCCGCTGTCGCGGACCAGGTCCAGATAGCGCCGCTCGAACACGCGCAGGCCCACCGCTGCACCCGGTACCAGCGCGGTGTGCAGCGGGAACAGCGGCAGCGAGCCGTCGCCGCTCATCGGGCCTGCAGCGCGGCGAGGAAGCGTCGCGGGGCACCGTCGAAGCCACCGTTGGACATGAATACCACGTGGTCGCCACTGCGCGCGCTGGCCTGCAGCTGCGCCAGCAATGCGTCGGTATCGGGCACCGCGTGGGCCTGGCCACGCACCGCGGCGATCACCGCCGCAGCATCCCAGGCCAGTTCCGGGCGATGCAGGAACACCACTTCATCGGCCAGCGCCAGCGAGGGAGCCAGCGCCTGCGCATGTGCGCCCAGCCGCATCGAGTTGCTGCGTGGCTCCATCGCAACCACGATGCGCGCATCGCCCACCTTGGAACGCAGGCCCTCCAGCGTGGTGGCGATCGCGGTCGGATGGTGGGCGAAATCGTCGTAGACGGTGATGCCGTCATGGCTGCCGATCACTTCCATGCGGCGCTTGACGCTGCGGAAGCGTGCCAGCGCCGGGATCACCTCGGCCGGCGCCACGCCCACTGCGTGCGCGGCGGCCAGCGCGGCCAGCCCGTTGAGCACGTTGTGGCGGCCCAGCAGCGACCATTGCACGTCGCCCAGCGCCTGCCCACGATGGTGCACGCGGAAGGCGCTGCCATCGGCGGCCAGCAGCTCGGCATGCCACTCCAGCGCCGGATCGAATCCGAAACGCTCGACCGGGGTCCAGCAGCCCATCGCCAGCACTTCGGCCAGGTACTGATCCTCGCCGTTGACGATAAGCCGCCCACGTGCGGGTACGGTACGCACCAGATGGTGGAACTGGCGCTGGATCGCGGCCACGTCCGGGAAGATGTCGGCGTGGTCGTATTCAAGGTTGTTGAGGATGGCCACCAGCGGCCGGTAGTGCACGAACTTGCTGCGCTTGTCGAAGAAGGCCGTGTCGTACTCATCGGCCTCGACCACGAACTCGCGGCCCTGGCCCACGCGGGCGGAGACACCGAAATCCTCGGCGACACCGCCGATCAGGAAGCCCGGCGAGCGCCCTGCACTTTCCAGCAGCCAGGTGAGGATGGTGGTGGTGGTGGTCTTGCCGTGGGTACCAGCCACGGCCAGCGTGTCGCGGCCCGGCAGCACCTGCTCGGACAGCCACTGCGCGCCGGAGATATAGCGCTGGCCGGCATCGAGCACGGCTTCCACGGCGGCATTGCCGCGCGACAGTGCGTTGCCGATCACCACCTCGTCGGTGCCGGCCGGCACGCTGTCGGCACGGTAGCCCTGGTCCAGGATGATGCCCAGCTGTTCGAGCTGGGTCGACATCGGCGGGTAGATGGCCTGGTCGCTGCCGCTGACGGAATGCCCGAGTTCCCGCGCCAGGGCGGCCACGCCGCCCATGAAGGTGCCGGCAATTGCAAGGATATGTACGCTGCTCATGACCGAGGATTGTGACCGATGACGGCTGTATAGGGCCAATGTCCGCTATCGGGTAAGACAACCCCTACACGGGATGTGAGAAAACTCCAATGAGCTGTCAGGGAATTCCCGATAGCGATGTTCTGTGAACCCGGACACAATTCGAACTGCCAGCCGCAGTACCCGAACCGGTCCTACTCCCCAAGAGGCCATCCCCAAGGGAGCTCATGCTGCGGGGCCCTGAGCAAGCCCTTCGCTGGCGCCTATCAAACGACACAGGCCTGATCCTCGCGGACCAGGCCTGTGTTTTTTGCGCCCGAAGGACCGGAAGCATGCCGGCCCCGCCGGATCAGGCCTTGATCGCTGCCAGGATGCGGGCTTCGATCTCGTCCAGCTCACCGACGCCATCGACGCGGGCCAGGGTGCCACGGCCGGCGTAGAAATCGACCACCGGGGCGGTCTGGTCGTTGTAGACCTGCAGGCGCTGGCGCACCGCTTCCGGGTTGTCATCGGCGCGGCCCTGCTCCTTGGCGCGGCCGGCGATGCGGTCGACCAGCAGCTCGGTGGGCACATCCAGCTGCACCACTGCGTCCAGCGGCTGGCCGATCTTGGCCAGCAGGCCATCCATCGCATTGGCCTGGGCCACGTTGCGCGGGTAGCCATCGAGGATGAAGCCCTTGGCGACATCAGCCTGGGTCAGGCGCGACTCCAGCATGCCCAGCAGGATGTCGTCCGACACCAGGTTGCCGGCATCCATCACCGTCTTGGCCTGCTTGCCCAGCTCGGTGCCGGCGGCGATTTCCGCGCGCAGCATGTCACCGGTCGAAATGTGGGCGATCCCCAGCTTTTCCTTCAGGCGCGTCGCCTGTGTCCCCTTGCCCGAACCGGGCGGTCCCAACAGAACCAATCGCATTGACCTGACTCCAACGTGTTGAAAACAAAGAAGGTTCGCGTCCCGGACGGTCCGGTATCGCTGCACCGCAATAGCGCCACTTTACCGCATCCGGGTAATGTCCCTGCAATGTCCCTTCCCCCGAACAGGTAGAAGCATGCGCAACGGTACCCTCCTTTATGCCCAGTCCGGCGGTGTCACCGCCGTCATCAATGCCACGGCGGCAGCGGTGATCGAGCAGGCCCGGGCCAAGGGCATCAAGGTCCTGGCCGCCCGCAACGGCATCCTCGGCGCCCTGCGCGAGGAGCTGATCGACACCACCAGAGAGAGTGCGGCCGCGATCCGCGCCCTCGCCCATACCCCGGGCGGGGCCTTCGGTTCGTGCCGGGTCAAGCTGAAGTCGCTGGACGCCGACCGCGCCCGCTATGACCGCCTGCTGGAGGTGCTGCGCGCGCATGACGTGCGCTGGTTCCTCTACAACGGTGGCAACGACTCGGCCGATACCGCGCTGAAGGTCTCGCAGCTGGCCAAAGCCTCCGGCTACGACCTGACCTGTATCGGCGTGCCCAAGACCATCGACAACGATCTGGCGGTGACCGACACCTGCCCCGGCTTCGGATCAGCGGCCAAGTACACCGCGGTCTCGGTGCGCGAGGCGGCACTGGACGTGGCGGCGATGGCCGAAACCTCCACCCGTGTCTTCATCTACGAGGCGATGGGCCGCCACGCCGGCTGGCTGGCCGCCGCCGCGGGCCTGGCCGGCAACGGTGATGACGAAGCGCCGCACATCATCCTGCTGCCCGAGCGCGCCTACGACGAGGGCGCCTTCCTGGCCAAGGTGAAGGCGGTGGTCGAGCGTGTCGGCTACTGCGTGGTGGTGGCGTCGGAAGGCATCGCCACCGCTGATGGCCGCTTCGTTGCCGATGCCGGCGGTGGCAAGGATTCGTTCGGGCACGCGCAGCTGGGCGGCGTGGCCGCGCACCTGGCCGGCCGGGTCAAGGATCAGCTGGGCCTGAAGGTGCACTGGGCCCTGCCCGATTACCTGCAGCGCTCGGCCCGCCACCTGGCCAGCAGGACCGACTGGGAGCAGGCGCAGGCGGTGGGCAAGGCCGCGGTGCAGCTGGCACTGAAGGGCCAGAATGGCGTGATGCCGGTGATCGTGCGCAGCAGCGATGCACCGTATCGCTGGAAGATCGAAGCCGCGCCGTTGTCGAAGATCGCCAACCACGAGAAGAAGATGCCGGCCGGTTTCATCCGCCGCGATGGCTTCGGCATCACGGCCAGGGCGCGCGCCTACCTGTCACCACTGATCAGGGGCGAAGCACCGCTTCCCTATGGCACCGATGGCCTGCCGAAGTACGTCACCCTGAAGAACGTGGCGGTGAAGCAGAAACTACCGGCCTTCGAAGGCTGACCTGAAAAAGGGGACGGAGGGGATTAAGTCGCATACGCCCCTCTGTCATCTCCAACAGCATCAGCAGTGGGTCGGATACGACTTAATCCCCTCCGTCCCCTTTTCATGGAGATCATCATGGCACTGCGTGTTGTTCGACTCGGTACGCCGCGCCAACCCGGCGAGGGACTGCGCATCGGCACCGTTCGGCGCCCACCGCGCGGCGTGCCGCGCAGCGAGTTCGCCCGACAGGACTGGTACGACGTCTGGTTTCCGACCCTGTCACCCAGCGCGGAGCTGGTGAAGCGGGCGCATGAGGCAACGACGACGGCCGACTGGACCGCCTTCTTCCGCCATTACAAGGCCGAGATGAAGGCGGCCGATGCTGCCCACGCGCTGGACCTTCTGGCCGCGATGTCGCACCACAGCGACATCAGCGTGGGCTGCTACTGCGAGGATGAAGCGCACTGCCACCGCAAGGCATTGCGCGAGCTGCTGGTGGCGCGGGGAGCAATGCTGGCGGATTGATCAGCCGGTTGCCGGCCAGCGGCCGACACTACCCCCGTGGATGCCTGGGCGCAGCGCCGGCGACATCTTAATTGCAGGCCTTGCCTTCCATCTGCAGTTGCGCGGCGAACATCGTCACCTGCGGAATCTGGCCGGCGGCGGCCTGCTTCTTCGCCTCCTCCAGGTAAATGCGCGACTGGCCTTGGCCGTCCAGCTCAACCTTGTTGCTCGACGGCAGACGCCACACCCGCACCACTGCCTGCTGGGCCGGGCACGCCGCGTTCGGCACGCGGATCACATCGTTGAGTTTCCAGCCCTTGTCCGCACTTGGCTGCGCCTTGGTGTAATCGACGAAGCGCGCGCGTGGCTGGCACTGTTCGCTGGTACGCACGGCGGAGAAGCGGTAGGGCGCGGCGGCGTCGCCGGTGAACGCACCTTCCAGCCGCGCGCAGGCCTCGGGGATCTGGCGCAACGTATGCACCGCACCCACCGCCTGCGGCGCGCCCACGGCACGCTGCAGTTCCGGGGTTTCCGCGGCGAAGGCCGGCACGGCCGGGACCAGGGCGGCAAGCATCAACAGGGACAGGCGCATGGGGGATCTCCTACGGGACTGTGCGCAGGCTTGCAGAGACTGGCTTAACGGGGTGCAAAGGCCGTTGGCTCGCGAATCATGCCCATGGCCCGACGGCATGCGCCGCGGCTCCGAGGAGCCAGTCGAGCATGGCTCGACTCTGCAAGTGGCGGCACGCATACTGCGGGCACCAGGGAATGCTGAACACCGCCATACGTCGGACGACCGCCAAGGTCGGTACGGGTTGGTTCCAGGCTGCAGCCCGTCGTCCCCCTCGTGGTGCCGTTCATCGCCACTGGATGCCTACATCCATTCTGCGGAGGGGTCTAATGCTGGAACGTCACGGGCTGTCATTGGCGCTGGGCTGCGCCATTCTCGCGATCCTGTTCGGAATCGTCTCGGCGCGCTGGATCCTGCGCCAACCCACCGGCAATGCGCGCATGATCGCGATCGCCACCGCGATCCAGGAAGGTGCGCGTGCCTATCTCAACCGCCAGTACCTGACCATCGGCATCGCCGGCGTGGTGCTGTTCGTGCTGGTCGGCATCTTCCTCAGCTGGTACACCGCGATTGGTTTTGCAGTCGGCGCGGTGCTGTCCGGCGCCGCCGGCTACATCGGCATGAACGTGTCGGTACGCGCCAACGTGCGTACCGCAGAGGCGGCGCGCAACGGCATCAGCGCGGCGATGGACGTCGCCTTCCGCGGCGGCGCGATCACCGGCATGCTGGTGGTCGGGCTGGGCCTGCTGGGCGTGGCCGGCTACTACGCACTGCTGTTGCAGATGGGCCTGCCGATGGAACAGGCGCTGCACGCGCTGGTCGGCCTGGCCTTCGGCTCCTCGCTGATCTCGATTTTCGCGCGGCTGGGGGGCGGCATCTTCACCAAGGGCGCCGACGTCGGCGCCGATCTGGTCGGCAAGGTCGAAGCCGGCATTCCCGAAGACGATCCGCGCAACCCGGCGGTGATCGCCGACAACGTCGGTGACAACGTCGGCGACTGCGCCGGCATGGCGGCCGACCTCTTTGAAACCTATGCAGTCACCGTCATCGCCACCATGCTGCTGGGCAGCCTGATGCTGGCCGAAGCCGGTGCCAATGCCGTGCTGTATCCGCTGGTACTGGGCGGCGTGTCGATCATCGCTTCGATCATCGGCGCGCTGTTCGTCAAGGTGAAGCCAGGCGGCTCGATCATGGGTGCGCTGTACAAGGGCGTGATCGTTTCCGGCGTGCTGGCCGCCATCGCCTTCTACCCGATCACCACCGGACTGATGTCCGACAACGTGCATGGACCGATGGCGCTGTATGGCTGCGCGCTGATCGGCCTGGTCCTGACCGGCCTGATCGTGTGGATCACCGAGTACTACACCGGCACCCAGTACAAGCCGGTGCAACACGTAGCACAGGCCTCGACCACCGGCCACGGCACCAACATCATCGCCGGACTCGGCATCTCGATGAAATCCACCGCGCTGCCGGTGGTGGCGGTGTGTGCGGCGATCTGGGGTGCGTTCGCACTGGGCGGCCTGTACGGCATCGCCATCGCCGCGACCGCCATGCTGTCGATGGCCGGCATGATCGTCGCCCTCGATGCCTACGGCCCGATCACCGACAACGCCGGTGGCATCGCCGAAATGGCCGAGCTGCCTTCGGAGATCCGCGACATCACCGATCCGCTGGACGCGGTGGGCAACACCACCAAGGCCGTGACCAAGGGCTATGCGATCGGCTCGGCGGCACTGGCGGCACTGGTGCTGTTCGCCGACTACACCCACAACCTGCAGGCAGCCCATCCCGGCCAGGAGTTCCGCTTCGATCTCAGCGACCACACGGTGATCATCGGCCTGTTGATCGGCGGCCTGATTCCCTACCTGTTCGGTGCGATGGCGATGGAAGCGGTCGGCCGCGCGGCAGGTGCAGTGGTGGAAGAAGTGCGCCGCCAGTTCCGCGAGATCCCCGGCATCATGCAGGGCACCGGCAAGCCGCAGTACGACAAGGCGGTGGACATGCTGACCCGCTCGGCGATCCGCGAAATGATCGTGCCCTCGCTGTTGCCGGTCGCCGTGCCGGTGGTGGTCGGCCTGCTGCTGGGGCCGCGCGCACTGGGCGGCCTGCTGATCGGCACGATCGTCACCGGCCTGTTCGTGGCCATTTCGATGACCACAGGCGGCGGCGCCTGGGACAACGCCAAGAAGTACATCGAGGATGGCCACTTCGGTGGCAAGGGCAGCGAAGCGCACAAGGCCGCGGTGACCGGCGATACCGTTGGTGACCCGTACAAGGACACCGCCGGCCCGGCGATCAACCCGCTGATCAAGATCATCAACATCGTGGCGCTGCTGCTGGTGCCGCTGCTGTAGAGCCACGCGACGCGTGGATGGCAGGCTTGACCGGGTGGGATCCCTTTCCTGCGGAAAGGGATCCCACCCCGCTGGCGATCACCGCCCGCGCAGGAAGAACGACACCGACACCGACACCGGCACCATCACGTCCACGGGGTCGCCGGCCACCTCGGGCGGCGGCGCCGGGACCGGGGCGTCAGCGGTGTCCGGCGGAGGCGTCGGCTCCGGCGCACGCGGCGGTGACAGGTCACCCTGCGGCTGCACCGGCGCCTTCGGTTGCTCGCCCCACCAGATCCTGCGACAGGTGCAGTTCGGTACGGATTGCATCCAGCATCGCCCGTGCGATGCCCTCCTGCACGCTGGCGTCAGCGTTCTCGCCGGGGCGGCTGGGTGCCTGCAGCAACAGCGTGCGTGCGGCACGCAGCTGCCGGGCCTGCCGCGCCACCTCCCAGCCCCTGGCCAGCAGTACGGTCCAGGTGGCCGGCGATGCCACTGCCAGCGCGATCATCACGGTTTTCACCACCACGTCGGCGGCCAGGTACATGCCGCACGGGGTCAGTGCGGGAGCGGCCACAGGGGCCCGGTCAGCAGGCAGCATCGTCTCGGGTTCCAGCGGTATCGGGGGATGCGGTGCGGCGGCGGGCCGCGCGAGGATCGTTGGCGTCGTCCACTTCCACGACCGGATTGGGCTCCAGTCGCGGTGCCGGCCGGCTGAGCACGTAACCGGCGCTGGCGGCAAAGAACAGGCCCACGCCGAGCAACAGGCGCCACGACGGATGCGCGCCCCAGCAGAACAGGGCAAAGCCCACCGCCATGCCTGCACTGGCAAACGCCTTGCCCTTGCCCGACACGGCACCCTGCTCGCGCCACAGCCGCAGCGACGGGCCGTAGCGTGGATGCGCCAGCAGGCGCTGCTCGAACGTCGGCGAGCTGCGTGCGAAGCAGCCCACCGCAAGGATCAGGAAGATGGTGGTCGGCATCACCGGCAGCAACGCGCCGATCACGCCGAGGCCGACCATCGCCCAGCCCAGCGCGAACCAGAGCCAGCGCATCAGCGCTGCACCTGTGGGCGCGCGCCGGGCATCAGGCGAATTCCACTTCGACATGGCCGTGCACGCTGCGGAACGCGGCGTCGGCCGCATCGATCACCTGCTGCTCCTGCTCGCCACTCAGCGGCACCGCGTCCAGCACAGCGGTGAACTCGCGCCAGTGGCGCGCTGCGCCATCGGGATGGGCGGCCAGGTGGCGAGCGCCGAAATCACGGTGCAGGCCGAGCGTGGCCGCCATCTTGTACAGAATGGTGCCGCCGAGATTGGAACCTTCAGCCACGTACAGCCAACCCAACGCAGTGGGCAGCGCGAGGTCCGAGGGCAGCGCGTCGATGTCCGCGCCAGGCAGGGTCTGCTCCAGGTCCTGCAGGTCGCGTGCGACCTGTGTCAGGCGCCGGCGCCCTCCGAGATCGGGCAGCAATGCGTCCAGGGCAGGGTTGGCATACAGCGCATCGATGCTGCGGTGGAAGCGATACTGCACGCGCAGGAAACGGGCGAAGTTGCTGCGGTCGGCGAAGATGTCACCGGCCATGATGCGCTTGTCCAGCGCACCGTGGCTGTCGCGTGTGGCGGCCTTGAGCCGCAGGCTGCGGCTGTCTTCGGGAGCGATGTGTGCGTTCATGGGGGAATGCCAGGAGGGTCGTCCTGCTGTAGACGTCCGCCGCAGGGGTTTCCCCAAGCCCATGTGCGCCGATAATGGGCCATCCCCTTCTTCCACCCGGAACCGATGATGATCACCACCGAACCGCGCATGACCAACCTGTTCCTGCAGCTGGGCCTGGACGCCAGCGCCGAGGGCATCGCCCGCTTCATCCGCGAGCACCAGCTGGCCACCGACGTTGAAGTGTTCGAAGCGCCGTACTGGAACGATGCCCAGCGCCAGTTCCTGTCCGAGTCGCTGCAGGCTGATGCGGCATGGACCACCGTGGTGGACGAGCTGAACGAGTCGCTGCACGAAGATGCGGTGAAGGCGGCGACCGGGCTTTAAGTGCCTGGCGGAAGGCGCTGGGCAAGGCCCGGCGCTACCGTCGCCTCACCCTGGGTCAGAGCCCTTTCCGCAGGAAAGGGATCCGACCCCGCCGATCAGTACTTCCAGGTCAAGGCCAGCCGTGCGGTGCGGCCCGGGGCCGGCATCACACCCAGGGCGAGCGGATCCAGATAGTAGCGGTCGGTCAGGTTGTCGACGCCGGCGTCGACCGACAGCTGGTCGTTGAAGCGCCAGCTGGCGAACAGATCCACCAGCGTGGTTGGCCGGTACAGCTGCTGGATCGCCGACAGGCCCACGTTCCAGTCCTTGTCCAGCGTGCTGATCGGGCCGGCGTTGTGGACCACGCGGGTGCCGAAGGTCAGGCGCTCGTCGAACAGGCGCGAGCCCAGGGTCAGGTTGACCATGTAGCGCGGCGGGTTCTGGGTGTTGGTGTACGACCCCTCGAAGCCGCCGTCCACGCAGTTAGGCGTGTGGGCCAGCTCATCGTTCCTGCGCTGTGCGCCATAGGCCCGGCGCTCGGCGGCGATGTCCGGCGCGCAGGTCTTGGCTTTGAAGTAGTAGTGCGCGGACAGGTCGGCGAAGACCTTGCCGCTGTCATAGCTGGACTGGAACTCCATGCCGGAGACCTTGAACTGGTCGACGTTGCGGATCAGACCGGCCGACAGCGTGCGGTAGTCACGGGTGATCAGGTCGTCGATGCGGGTGTCGAAATACGCCAGCTTCAGCGCCAGGCGGTCGCCGGCAGTGAACAGGTTGTAGCGGAGGGTGCTGGCGCCGATTTCCCAGCTGCGCGCGCGCTCCGGCTTCAGCTCACCCACCGGCTTGGCGGCGGTGAACAGGCCCAGCGTGGTCTCGAACAGGCTCGGCAGCTTGGTGCCTTCGGCATACTTCACGTAGACCAGGGTGTCTTCGCTGAAGCGGTAGGCCACGCTGGCGGTCGGCGAGAACGCGGAGTCGCGGCGGCGGATCGGCTGCGACCAGGTCCAGCTGACCGGCACTTCCAGATCCTGCGGCTTGCCGGCGTCATAGAAGTTCCACCCACCGATGTCGCCCACCGTGCCCTTCTTGTACGGCGAGGCCAGCAGCGATTCCTGGGTAAAATTGCCATTGGCATCCGGATACCAGTTCAGCAGCGCAATGCGCTTTGCACGCCACGACGGCAGTGCCGGGTTGCCGTTGAGCAGCTCGGTGTAGCGGTACTGGCCCTGCACCTCATACGTATCAGGCGTCGCCAGGCGGTTGCGGTCGTGCACCTCCACCCGGTTCCAGCGGCCACCGGCCAGCAGTTCCCAGTGTTCGTCGGGCTGCCACTTCAGCGAGGCCACGGCACTGTATTCCTTGCGCTCGGCGTTGCGCAGGAAGCGGTTGTTGACCAGGTCGTCGTGCTTGATCGGCCCCGAGCTGCCCGGGGCGATGTCTTCGTCGCTGTAGGACAGGCCGTAGTCGAGCGTGAACGCACCGGCGCGTGTGTCGAACGTCGAGGTGTTGCTGGCATCCAGGTTGAAGCGCTTCTGCCGCAGCGGGTTCCGGTAGGCATCCTTGTAGCCGGGATCGCCACTGAAGCTGGGCGCGTCGTACCACTCGGTGCGGCGATCGAAGTACCACGGGGTGATGCCGGTCAGGCTGTTGTACATCACGCTGTCGGTGTCGGTGTAGGCGGCATTGATGCGCAGGTCAACCCGCTCACTGTCCGGGTTGAAGCGGTAGCGCAGGCTGTAGCTGTCCATGTCGACGTGGCCCGGATCCCACTGCGGGATGCGGTCACGATCCACCCGGATGATCTGCGAGGCCATGATCTCGCCGGCGGTGCCTTCGTAACGGCGGTAACCGGCCTCCAGCGTCTGCGCGTCGTCGATGCGCCAGGTGCCCTTGAGCAGCGCCGACTTCGAGCGCGAGGAGGTGTTGAACACTTCGCTGCGCGGCGGATTCAGCGGCGCCAGCGTGCGACGGGTCTGCGGGAAATCATCGTAGCCATGCCGGCCCGAGAAGTAGTTGCCGTTGTCCCGGTAAGCGTAGGCGGCGACCAGATCGAAGCGGTCCCAGTGACCGGCACCGGCCACGTTGAAGAACTGGCTGCCGGTGGCGCTGCGATCGGTGCGCGGTGTCGCACTGTAGGACGGCAGGTTGTTGGCACTGCCATTGGCCAGGCCACCGCGCACGCGCGCCCCGAAGTCGCGCCCCTCGCGCAGCACGTCACCGATCTTCAGCGTCTCCATCTCTACCATACCGCCGATGCCACCGGAGGCGTTGGCCTGCAGGCTCGGGCCCTTGGTGATGGTCAGGCTGGAGATCAGGTCGGGGTCGAGGTAGGTGCGCTGTGACTGGCCCGCATAGCCGCGGTAGGTGTCCATGCTGGACTGGCCACCGTCGATGATCACCGGTACGCGGCTCTGGCCCTGGATGCCACGGATGTTGACGTCGAAGCCATTGCCGACGCGCGGATCACCGGCGGTGACACCGGCCACACCCTTGACGATGTCACCGTTGGAGGTGCCGCGGAAGCGCTCCAGATGCGCGCGGTCGAGCGTGGTGGTCGAACCCACGCTGCGGTAGCTGTCGAGCAGGCGCGCTTCATCGTTGTTCGCACCGCTGTCGACGCGGTCGCCGGCCACACGCAGCGTGCCGGTGACGATCACACCGCTGTCGGCCTGCACCGGCGTTGCTGACTCCAGAGTGACCGCATCGGCGCTGACCCGGCGCACCGCCACGCCGCTGCCCTGCAGCAGGTGCTGCAACGCCTGGTCGGCCGACAGGCTGCCGCTGACCGCGTGGGAGGTTACGCCGTGTGCCAGCGATGCGGGGTACACCACCTGCACGCCGGATTGGCGCATGTAGCTGCGCAGCGCCTCATCCAGCGGTTGTGCAGGAATATCGAAGCGCAGTACGGCCGCGTGGTCGCTGCGGGCGCTCTGCGCCAGTGCGGGTGGCGTCGTGCTGGCCAGCCCGGCGGCAAGCAACGCAATGCACAGACGGGACGGGCGCAGTACGTGGCCCGAGCGGTGGGAGTCGAACATGGAGGAACCTGTCAGGTAATCGGTGCCGCGAACGCGGCGTCATCCGCAACACGGGCGGACACGGCGACGTACGTGGCGACGGCGGGTACGTTCGCCGGGTAAGACGGCTGGGCGCGCGACAACCCCAAGAGCGATTTGCGGTCGCGGGGGATGCCGACGGTGCGCGGTGGTTGCCGACCGTTGGTCGGCACAGAGACGCTCATCCACGCGTGGCGTGGAGCTACTGCACGATGGCGACGCCGAAGGGAAGACGAGTAACCTGAAGACCCGCCGTTGCCGCCAGCGCGTCCAGCGCCTGTTCCGGGCGGTCGATGCGCAACGCAGCACTCACTGCAGGAAGACGTGACAGATCGCCGCGCACGAAGGTCGGCCCCGCGCGATAGCGCCCGACCCACTGCACCGCATCGGCAACGGGGACCTGCTCCAGCAGCAGCTCGCCCTGGCGCCAGGCGCCGACGCTGTCGGCGGTCACGTCAGCCCGTCGCATGACTCCGCCATGTTCAGTGTAGACGGCACGCTGCCCCTGCTGCAGGTAGGTCCAGCCACCGTCGGCCGGGCTGGCCACGCGCACCCTGCCCTGCCCCACCTGGGTTTCCACCCCGTCGTCGCCACGCGCGACGGTGAACGCGGTGGAGATGTCCTCGATCAGGCCATTGCCGGCGCGCACGCTGAAACGCCGCTGTGCATCCGGGCTGACCTCGAACCAGGCGCGCCCGCGCAGCAGCTCGACCTCGCGGGCGTTCGCATTGAAGCGCACGGCAATCGCACTGTCCGCATCCAGCACCGCGCGACTGCCATCGGGCAGCCGTACGTGCTGCACCTGATGCGTGCTGCGATGATCGGACTGCAGGCGCAGCCACGCCTCCGGCCATGCAACCAGCATTGCCAGCATTGCCGCCGCTGCCATCGCCCAGCGCAGTCGATGCGGCCGACGCCGTCCGCTGGACCCGGCCTGCGGGCGCGGCCCGACACTGCGCCACAGCGCGCGCTCGTGCTCGAAGGCCCTGCGGTGCCCCGGCTGTTGCAGCCAGTGCTCGAACGCCTGCATGCGTACATCGCTGATGTCACCCGAGGCCAGCCACGCGATCCAGTCCCGGGCCTGTTCGGCCAGGTTATCGTCATTGGCGGCGGGCAGCATGTTCGGCGGGCGCATCGGCTGGCGGACAGGCGCATTCAAGCGCGGGGGAACTGGACCGCATCCACGGTCAATGATCAAGACGTCTGTGCGCGCGCCAACCCCAAGCCGGCGTGATCATCGGCCACTGCGCGCCCAGGCCAGGCGCTGCAGCGCGGAGCGCACATGATTCTCGACGGTGGTCACCGACACCCCCAGGCGGCGTGCGATCTCGGCCTGGGTGAGGCCCTGCAGGCGGTTGAGCCGGAAGATGGTGCGGGTCGGCTCCGGCAGGTGACCCGCCGCATCGAGCACCCGCTGCAGCTCATCCTGTGCCATGGCCTGCTCCTCGGTGGAGATCACCTCGTCGGCCCCCCACAGGTAGTGGTCGGCCAGCAGCCGGTTGCGGCGGCTCGATTCGCGGCCGTGGTCAGTGGCAAGGTTGGCGGCCAGCCGATACAGATAGGCCCGCGGATTGTCGATCGCCTGGCTGTCATCGACCCCACGGGCCTTGAACCAGACCGCCTGGATCACGTCCTCGGCGCCGCTGTCACCCCCGAGGATGCGCTGCACCCGGCGCAGCAGCGCTGGCCGCTCGCGGATCAGCAGTTCGGTGAGCGTGGCGGCATTGGAGGACATGCGCGGAGCCGGGACGACAGACGGAGGCGCCGCGCATGCTACTCCGTTAATGCGAATAAGTCACATTACTATCAACACCCCGACTACAGGCAATCAACCAGTGCGTCGTAGGTATTGGCTGTCGTGCCGGGCAGCGGCGCGTGCAACGCATCGAATCCGTCACCCGTTTCCCACACCTGCAGCAGGGTTTCCAGGCGTGTCCCGGCTGCCAGCGGCAGCACGCAGGCATAGCGTCCGCGGTTGACCTTGATCAGGCCGCTGGGCTTTACCCTGGTGTCGCTGCCGGCGAAGGTCCATACACACTGGACAACCACCCCCGCGACCTGTTCCACGGAACAGCGCAGGCGCATGGCCCACAGATTGATGTACTGCCCCTCGCAGAAGGTATCGCCACACACCTCATCGAAGCCACGCACCAGTTGCCGCTCGGCAGCAAGGAAACGCTCGTGGCCGCCCCCCGGGCCGGAGTAATCCCGCGCATCGACGAACGCAGGCGCGGCCTGCGCGACACCGGCGCACGGCAGGCTGACAGACAGCACGCCACACAACAGCCAGCATTTGTAGAAGCTCCCCATCAGCCCACCCTCCCCTGCGTGCGCAGGCATTCAGGCAACCCATCGAAGATGCCGTGGTCAAGCCCGGGCAAAGGCGCGGTCAGGCCGCCCGGCGCTTCCAGTGAGGCATAGAACGCCTCGACGGGCACGCCGGGCTGAAATTCGACCGGGCAGACCCAGCTGCCGTTGTCGACCCGCACCTGGCCCGTATCGGGATGCACTTCCAGCTCGCTGGCCGCCACCACCAGGACGCAGCGCTGCACGGTGCCGCGGTGGGCAAGCACGGCGCAGCGGAACTCCATCACCCGGTAGTTGCTGTAATCACCTTCACACAAGGTGTCGGCACACCATGCGGCGAATTCGCCGGCCACCGCGTCCTCCAGCGCAAAGGCCCGGTCCCATCCGGCCTCGTCGGAGGGATAGTCGATCAGGTTGACATGCGCCCCGCGCGCAAGCGCAGGCAACGGCGCCAGCAGCAACAAGGCGCAACAGCCCAAGCGGTTCCAGTTCATGGCAAGTCTCCTTGGCAAGGACGTCCAGCCTGCCGGGGGGACCGGGTGGAACCCATCGGGAAACCCCGCCCCATTCGCTCCGCCAGGGGCGGGCGCGCAGGTCGGTCCAGCCCTACCCTGCACAGCGCCCGGCAAAGGCATAAAATGGTGAGCTATCCGTCTATATCCCCACCTGGAGCACACCATGGGCCTGGAACTCGTCTCGCCCGGCAAGAACCCGCCGGAAGAAATCAACGTCATCATCGAGATCCCGAAGGACTCGGAACCGGTGAAGTACGAAGTGGACAAGGAAACCGGCGCGATCTTCGTCGACCGCATCCTGTCCACCCCGATGCGCTATCCGTGCAACTACGGCTACGTGCCGAGCACCCTGTGTGGCGACGGCGATCCGGCCGACGTGCTGGTGGTGCTGCCGCTGCCGCTGGTGCCGGGCTCGGTCGTGCGCTGCCGTCCGGTCGGCGTGCTGAAGATGAGCGATGAGGCAGGCAGCGACGAGAAGATCCTGGCCGTGCCGGTCTCGAAGATCTTCAGCGGCTACGCCCACGTCGAAGACATCGCCCAGGTTTCGAGCCACTGGCTGGAGCGCATTGGCCACTTCTTCGAGCATTACAAGGACCTGGAGAAGGGCAAGTGGGTCAAGCTGGACGGTTGGGGTGGCGCCGCTGAGGCCAAGCAGATCCTGATCGAGGCGCACCAGCGCCATCTCGACAGCAAGGCCTGAGCCTGAACCGCATCGCTCCGGCGATACCCTGCCGGAGCGATGCGGGTCACGTTTCATGACGACGGCACATCACTCTTGCTGCCGTATTAGGTAAATTGCGTCACTTCACACGTCATCGACATCCATCGTCGAGACAGCCAGGGGAATGTGTCGTGCGTATTCTGCTTGTTGGGGATGCAGCCAGCCTGCCGGCCGAGCTGACCGAATTCATTGCCGATCTTGGGGAAGACTGGCAGCCGCTGACCGCCGCCGATGGCCAGACCGCGATGACCGCGGTGGCCACGCAGGGCGTGGACGCGGTGATCGTCTGCCCGCAGTTGCCCGATCTCAATGCCACCACGCTGCTGGGCCAGATCCGGACACTGCGCCCGGAAACCATCCGCATCGCGCTGGTCGATGCACACCATGGCAACCGCCCGCCGCCGGCGCGCCTGATCGGTGTCGCCCACCGCTTCCTGCCGCTGCCGCTGGCGCCGGAAGTGCTGCTGGAGGCATTGACCAGCCTGGAAGAACTGCGCGAAGTGCTGGACAGCCCGCGCCTGCGCGATGCCATCGGCCGTATCGAGAAACTGCCATCGCCACCGCACCTGTACCTGAGCCTGACCCAGGCCCTGGAACATGACGACGATACCGACAGTGCCGATGTGGCCAAGCTGGTCGCCGCCGATCCGGCCATCGCGGCCAAAGTGCTGCAGCTGTCGAACTCGGCTTTCTTCAGCCAGGGCCGCACAATTGCCGACCTGCGCACCGCGGTCACCCGGCTGGGCCTGGCCACGCTGCGTGACCTGGTGCTGGCCAGCGAAGTGTTCTCCGCGCCGACGCTGTCGGCTGCCGAGCGCAACTCACTGCAGCAGCGCGCCCTGCTCGCCTCCCGGCTGGCCGCACGCCTGCTGCCCGAGTCCAGCGCCGAACTGGGGGCGACCGCCGCACTGCTGGCCGACATCGGCCTGCTGCTGCCCGGCGTGCGCAACGAGCGCAGCGAGCCCGCGCTGGCCGGCGATACCCGCCCAGGCCATGCCGAGGCCGGCGCCTACCTGCTGGGCCTGTGGGGCCTGCCGATGCCGATCATCGAAGCGGTGGCCTTCCACCTGCAGCCGCAGCGCGCCAACACCCGCAGCTTCTGGGTGACCGGCGCGGTGCACGTGGCCCTGGCGCTGGTCAATGGCGATCCGGTGGACGAGGACTACCTGCAGCGTGCAGGCGTGCTGAACAAACTGCCGCAATGGCGCGAGCACGCCAATGCACTGATGGGACTGGTGCCCAGCGACGCCTGAGCGTGCTGGATGTTGTCCGGACGACAGAGGGCGCACCCACACGGTGCGCCCTTTCCATGTCAGCGGGTACCGCAGGCATCCTGCACGCAACGCCGGTACTGCGACTCGCAGATGACCGGTGACTTGCCACTGGCCAGGCACTGCTGGCGGAACGCTTCGCAATAAAGCCCGCCACCACAGACCCCGAGGCCCTGCGCGAACACCGCGCCTACCAGCGTCGCATAGATCAGTACAGCGGCTGATGCCTGGCGCAGCAACGTGTCCTTCATATCCCTCTCCAGATGCAAGCGTCCGGTATTGGACCTCCTGACTGTGTCGATTGCGACACGACAGGACCGTGACTGCGCTCACCTTCCAACAGTTTCCGGAATTCCCCTACAAAAAAGAGGGCGGACCTTGCGGCCCGCCCTCCCCGTGTTGCTACCGCACTTCGATGGATCAGAAGCGCTGGGTGTACTTCATGTACAGGAAACGACCCACATCGAAGCCGCCGTAATAGGCGAACGCCGAGTTCGGAGCCGAGTACTGCAGCGGACCCTTGTGGTCGAACACGTTGTTCGCACCCAGGGCGATCGTCGCATCCCACGGCGCCTTCCAGCTGACCTGCAGGTCGTGGAAGGTGTTGGAGCCGGTGTGACGCAGCGGATCGGTCTCGCCATTGGCCATGTGGTTCGGCGCATCGCACCAGCCGTCAGCCAGCGAGATGCAGCTTTCCTTCATGCCGGAGTAGTAGCGTGCGGTGTAGTTCACACCGAAATCGCCGTACTGCCAGTTGACACCCAGGTTCGAACGCACGCGGAACAGGCCCGGCTCGCCGACGCGGCCGATCATGATGTTGTCACCCGCGCTGTTCTGGCCCTGCTCGTCGTACTTGGCGGTGTAGCTGGTGGTCCAGTCGATGCTGAACTGACCGATCGCCAGTTCCGGCAGGCGGTACTTGATGCCCAGGTCGTAACCTTCGGTTTCCATCTTGCCGAGATTGGCGGTGCCGTAGGTGATCGCACTGACGTGGCCGTCAGCCGCACGGGTCACGCTCGAGCAACGCTCGGAGTTGCCCAGCACGTAGCAGTCACGCAGGATGCGGTCGACGCTGTCAGCGATGATCATGTCGCTGATTTCGTACTTGTACCAATCCAGCGAGACGTCCAGGCCCTGCACCCAGCGCGGGCTCCACACCAGGCCGAAAGTGGTGCTCTTGGAGGTTTCCGGCTTCAGGTTCGGGTTGGCACCCGAGACGAACTGGTCACCCGACTGGCACGGCAGGGTCGAGCACGGCAGGTTGCCCTGGCCCAGCTGCACGTAGTTGGCCGGAGCGCCAGCGGCGGTGCACGCGGCATTGCCGGCAACGCTGCCCGGGGCGTTCACGCCGCACGGATCGATGTACGACTCGAAGCTCGAGCTCAGGCCACCGTACAGGTCGCTGATGGTCGGAGCGCGGAAGCCCTCGGCGTAGGTGCCGCGGACCAGCAGTTCATCCAGCGGACGCCAGGTCAGGCCGAACTTGCTGTTGGTGGTGCCACCGAAGTTGCTGTAGTCCGAGTAACGGCTGGCAACGTTCAGGGTCAGTTCCTTGGCGAAGGCCATGTCGGCCAGCAGCGGTACGTTCAGCTCGAGGTAGACCTCGTTCAGATCGTACTGGCCGCGGGTCGGCTTCTGGCCCAGGCCGGTGGACTGGCCCGACTGCGCGAAGGCGTCCGGCACGTAATTGCCTTCTTCCTTGCGGTGCTCGACACCCAGCGCGAAGCCCAGGTCGCCGGCCGGCAGGGTCACGATGGAACCGGACAGGTTGGCGGTGAAGCTGGTGGTCTTGGTGACGCCGCGGGTGGTGAAGGTCGGGAACAGGAAGTCCTGCAGCTCCTGGTTCGCCAGCGAACCCTGGCCATCAACGCCGTACGGCAGCAGCGGGTTCCACGGGCGGCAGTCGCCCAGGATCGGCTTGGCCGAGGTGCCGCAGCGGGCAATGCCGCCGGCGTCGATGAACGACGGGCCCAGGGCCTGGCCTGCAGCGATCAGGCTCATGTCGCCGCGGTTGCTCTTGATCGACTCGTTGCGGTTCCACAGCGCGCCGACATCCCAGTCGAAGGTCTTGCCGCCCAGCTCGAAGAAGCCGGTCAGGGTCGGAGCGAAGCGCAGGGTCTTCAGCTGGCTGTCAGTGGTACGCGGCACTTCCCACAGGCGACGACGGAAGCTGACGTCCTGGCCGACCGGGTTGAAGGCGCTCGAGCCTTCCAGCGGGGTGCCGAAGGAGTTGGACTGGAACGGATAGCCGGCGATCTGCTGGAACGTCTGGCGCTCGTTGTAGAGCACGTCGGTGTTCAGGCTGATCGAATCGGTGAAGTCGTAGGTACCGTTGATGTAGACCGACTTGCGCTTCACACCGGTCAGCAGGGTCATCTGCTCGTTGGAGTTGGCGAATTCGTCTGCCGTGATGACGTGGTAGTCATTCGGGTTCTTCGGGTTGCCGCCGGCGTTCAGGGTCTTCCAGACAGCCTGCTTGGAGTCGCCGCAGTCGACCTGGGTCGGGTTGCACCAGCTGCCGTTCTGGCTGATCGGGCTCCAGGTGGCCGAGGTCGAGTTCGGACCCAGCGAGCCGTCACGGCTGTACCAGCGGTCCTTGGCCCACACCGGGTCCTGCTTCGAGTACTCGGCCGACAGGGTCAGGCTGCCGCGCTCGCCGCGGGCACCGAGGGTCATCGAATAGGTTTCGGTGTCGCCGTCGCCCTTGCCGTACTGGCCGACGTAGACGTTGGCTTCGCCGCCGTCGAAGTTCTTGCGGGTGATCACGTTGACCACGCCGGCGATGGCGTCGGAACCGTAGATCGACGAGGCGCCGTCCTTCAGGATTTCGATGCGTTCAACGGCCGACATCGGGATCTGGCTCAGATCCTGGTAGCCGGCGGTGGTCGCGCCCAGGCGCTTGCCGTTCATCAGCACCAGGGTGCGCTGGGCGCCCAGGTTGCGGATGTCGACGTAGTAGCCGCCCACGTTCTCGCCCGAAGCCAGCGACTCCGAACGCGAAATGGCCGGGGAACCGGCCGAGGTCAGGTTGTTCAGCACGTCGGCGACGCTCGAGAAGCCCTGCTTTTCCAGGGATTCGCGGGTCATCGTCAGGATCGGCTGCTGGGTCTCCACCGAAGCGCCGCGGATGCGCGAGCCGGTGACCGAAATGCGGTCCAGGTCGGTGGTGCCCTTTGCTTCCTGGGCGGAAGCAAAGGCCGGCGCCAGCGCCAGCGCAATGCCGGCCGGCAGCAGGCCGAACCGCACTGCGGGATTACGAACGTTCATCTATCTCTCCAAGGTACGTGTTAGCAGCGTGTTAAAACACCCCAGCACGTTACGATTGCGTTGCAGCGCTGTATTTGCGCGAACCAACCGGAGACTTTGCGGATTGTGGCGGGAGCAAGCCGCCGTTCTCCCTGAAGCGCGATGCGGACTGGCCGTAGCGGGCGCGGAACGCACGCGCGAAGCTGCAGCAGTTGTCGAAACCGCTGGCGGCAGCGACCTCGCCCACCATCATGTCGGTGTCGCGCAGCAGATCAGCGGCGCGTTCGAGGCGCAGTCGTGCCGAAAGCGACTGCGGGCTTTCCTCGTACAGGCTCTGGAAGGTCTTGGACAGGTACCAGCTGGAGAAGTTGGTCAGCTCGGCCAGTTCGCCGATGCGCACCACCCGGTGGCTGTTGCCTTCCAGATAGAGGCGCGCGCGCTGCATGCGGCCGAACACCTGGCGCTTGCGGCTGCGCGAGCGGCCCGGGCAGCGCTGCACGTTGTCGGCCAGGCCGCGCTGCAGGCCCGCGAGGTGCAGCAGCAGCGGGCGCAGGGTCTGCGCCGGCTGGCCGCTGGCCAGCGCATCGCGCCACAGGCGCAGCGCCACGCGGGCATCAGTGCGGTTCATCCGGCCACGACCTGCATACAGGCCGCAGTCGGCCATCTCGGTCAGCACGCGAAGCGCTTCGATGTTCAGGTTCAGGCCGACGCACAACCCGTTGCGACCGGCCTGCACCAGCGGCCGCGATTCCTTCTCGAAGGCGATCCACTCGCCCTGGCGCAAGCGGAAGCGCCCTTCCTTGGCCTCGACCCACGAGCTGCCACGCACCTGCATCCAGACAGTGAAGCTGGAGCCGGCGGTCTGCAGGCTACCCAGCCGGGCCACGCCCAGGCAGGTCGGTGCGACGTCGTCGAGCGACCGGTCCAGGGAAACAGTTTGGCCGCGATCGGCCAGCGAGAGTTGACGCATGGGGGCACCACGGATTTGCCTAGTACAGGACTCCGTTTTGCCAAATCAGGCGGCACTGCGTCAGGAAGGTCCGACGAGATCGCCACGAATTCGCAACGAGATCCCGACGAAGAAATTACGAAGGCCCATTTCCCTTGAACAACAACAACTTGGAGAATGCGGGGAACAGTGCAGGCGGGCGCTCGGGCAACCGCATCACGCCGATGTCAGCGCCATCGCTGACCGCCATCGCCACGAACAGGTCCTTTCCGTCGGCGCTGGCACTGAGCCCGTTGCCGGCGCTGAGCCGTTCGGCGTCCAGGCAGCGTTCCGGCTCCTCGCGGCCGGGCTGGATGCGCACGAAGGTGGTGCCACACGTGGTCGAGGTACCGAGGTAGCCGATGCCGCTGTTGCCGGCCACGGTCCAGGCCCGGTATCGCCAGCGGCTGGGCCGGTCATCGCTGATCTGCTGCACACTGGCCGGAGACAGCGCGGCATCCGCCGACCACAGGCCTCCGGCGGCCAAGCGGGTGAACAACACGCGGCCACTGCTCCGGTCGAAGCGCGCCTGCGACACCCCATCGATGCTGGCCAAGCGGCGCCAGGGCTGGACGCTGCGATCGAACAGGCTCAACCGCGTGCGCTGGTCGGCATCGCGCTCGACCACAAACAGCTGCTGCGGCGAGGCGCCATACAGTGCCTGCAACGGCTGTTCGGCCGGAACCGGCAAGGGTTGCAGGCGTTCATCGCGTGGCGCGATTTCATAGACCACCGTGCGCCCATGCGCATCGCGGCCAACCACGAGCAATTGCCGGCTGTCGGCCGACCAGTCCGGTGCCTGCCGCGCCTCCGGCCGCAGCCCTTCGATGGGACGCAGCGAATCCGGCCGCTGCATGTCCGCCCACCACAGGGCGAAGCTGCCGGAACGATCGGAGGTGAAGACCAGCTGGCGGCCATCAGGCGCTGCCATCGGTTGTCCATCGCGGCCACTGGAGGCGAACAGGCGCTCGGGCGTGCCGCTGCCCTGCATCGGCACCTTGAACACGCCGAACTGCGCGCGCCGGTG
This sequence comes from Stenotrophomonas sp. YJH_SMC_122, assembly GCF_059369535.1. Taxonomy (NCBI): domain Bacteria; kingdom Pseudomonadati; phylum Pseudomonadota; class Gammaproteobacteria; order Lysobacterales; family Lysobacteraceae; genus Stenotrophomonas; species Stenotrophomonas sp. YJH_SMC_122. The sequence goes on from NZ_JCAFST010000016.1 coordinate 42,212, forward strand.
GACGAAAGCCAGCATGCCACCGCGTCGCGACACTGCTGGCCACTGCGCATCATCCAGGCCGGCATCGCGCAACGTGTGCCGCTCGACATCCAGGTAATAGAGCCGCGCCTCGCTGTCGACACGACGACCGAAGACGATGGTGCGGCCATCGTCCAGCCAGGCCCAGCCGCGCAGCTCTGCCGCTTCATCGGTCAACTGCTCGGGCGTACCGCCCGCGGCCGGCACCCGCCACAGATCACCCAGCTGCGGGTTGCGCACGAACACCAGCCATTGCCCATCGGGCGAATACCGCGGTGCGTAGTCGAAGTCATCCTCATCGACGCTGTAGGCCAGCGCGCGCCACTGGCCACTGGCCAGGTCCAGCACACGGATGCCACGGTGCGCGTAGCGACCGACCATGCTGCCGAACACCAGGCCACGCCCGTCTGGCGTCCAGTCGAAACTGAGCAGCTCCGTGCCATCGCAGCGTGTGGCCTGGCGCAGTGCGCCACCGGTGGCGCTGGCGATCAGTACCTGGCAGCCGCCGTCGGCGTAGAACCGCGCGAAGGCGATTTCGCGACCATCCGGCGACCAGTTCGGGAAGCGATCGACGGCACCGGCCGGTGGCGCCAGCAACTGGCGCGCCGGCGCGTTGCCGGAGGTCTGCAGCTTGATCGCGCCACCGCCGTTGCCATCCTCGTTGGCGCCCTCATAGGCCACCAGAGAACCGTCCGGTGACAGCGTGGGATAGGTTTCAAAGCCGCTGGTCGCGGTGATCAACCGATACGGCCGCTGCGGGCTGCCGATCACCCGCGTACCGTTCTCCACGGCAGCCTCCACCGGCGAACTGCCGGCCGGTGCACGACGCAGCAGCAGCGTGGTCAGCACCAGCAGCGTGGCCAGCATCAACACGCCCAACGCCAGCAGCACGCGCCGACGGATATGGCGCCAGCGGCGACGCGCCGCCTGTGGATGCGCAGGCAACGCAGCAGTGGTCACCGGCTGTGCGGCCATGCCCTCGTCGTCAGGGACGCCTGCGGCCACGGGCTCGGCATCGTCCAGCACCTGTACCGGGACCAGAAGCCGATAGCCGGTCTTGGCGATGGTTTCGATGTAGGCCTGGCCGTTGTCGTCGTCGTTGCTGAACGCCTTGCGCAGCTGGGTGACGGCCTGGGTCAGCACATCGTTGGTCGGCAGCGTGTCCGGCCATACCTCGGCGAACAACTCGTCGCGGGTGACAACGCGGCCCGGCTGCCGCAGCAGCACGCGCAGCACGCCCAGCGCCTTCGGCGTCAGCCGGCGCGGGCGACGCGCGCCGACGACCTCGACTTCGCGCGAGGACAGAGTGACGGTGCACTCTCCTATCCGTATCCGATCGGATACCGGGGGCTGGATTTCGCTGCTGTTCATTTTCTGCTACACAGTAGAGACAGGTCCCGGGCAGTGTTTGCCTTCGATACCGCCCCGTCCTGGGAACAGCGAAAAGCCAGACTCCGCACAAAGCATCGGCGCATACCGCAAAAACAATTGAGCGCGCGAATACTAGCCTATGCAAGTTACCTCGCCTATCGCGTGGTCGACATCAGGCTCTCTCTCGCCGACGCATTCACATAATTTGCGACATCATTCGCGCCCTTTCGGGCGCGAAATTTTTATCTGGCGTTCATTTTCACATGCGCCGCAACATGGTCAATCCGACCAGCCGCGAAACCACCAAAGCCACGTACATCACGCCGGAAAACTGCTCCAGCATCACCAGTGCGCGTGCCTGCGGATGCAGTGGCACGACGTCACTCAGACCGACGCCGGAGAGCAAGCTGAAGCTGAGATAAAGCAGCTCCATCCAACTGCGCTGCGCGCCTCCGCCGGTGCCCTGGAAGCTGCCCGGGTACCATTGCTGGCATACCGAGAATGCGAACGCGAATGCCCATGCAAGCAAGGTGAATGTCGCGCCGGCGGCGAACAGCTCGTCACGGGTGACCTTGTGGTCCTGGAGCATGTAGGCGATCAGTGCGCCGGCCGTATAGAAATACAGCAGGCTTTCCAGCAACTGTGCGGTGGTCAGCAGCGTGGTGCGGTCGAGCAGCGCACCGGCCAGCGAAAACACCACCGACGGGATGGCCAGCACCAGTGCCAGCCAGGTGCCCAGCGGGCTGCGCTGCACCACCCACAGCGCCAGGCCCAGTACCGCCATGCCGAACACGCCCAGCGCCGCGCGGCCGGCAGCGGTGTCATCCAGCGCGGGGTACAGCAGCACCGCGATCAACTGGGCGCCCAGCAGCCAGGCCGAAGGATGACGGCGGGCAATGGCCAGCCAACGGGTGGTCATGGCAACAGGCATGGTGTCCTTCCCCCAGGGTGATGCGCGGAGCATAGCGGGGAGCGGCGTGATGAGCGGTGGTGCCGGCCGCTGGCCAGCACGCTTCCCCGCCCCCGCACAACCGGCTGCCGGCCAGCGGCCGGCACCCGGCTACTCGTCATCCCTGGTGGTAGACCTCTGCGCCAGCCGCGCGGAACTCCTCCGACTTCTCCTTCATGCCGGCCTCGGCGTAGTCACGCACATCCTGGGTGATCTTCATCGAACAGAAGTGCGGGCCGCACATCGAGCAGAAGTGGGCCAGCTTGTGCGCATCCTTCGGCAGCGTCTCGTCATGGAACTCCTTGGCCTTCTCCGGATCCAGGCCAAGGTGGAACTGGTCTTCCCAGCGGAACTCGAAGCGCGCCTTGCTCAACGCGTTGTCGCGAACCTGCGCGCCCGGATGGCCCTTGGCCAGGTCGGCTGCATGCGCGGCAATGCGATAAGCCATGATGCCGTCGCGCACGTCCTGGCGATTGGGCAGGCCGAGATGCTCCTTCGGCGTCACGTAACAGAGCATGGCCGTGCCGAACCACCCGATCATCGCCGCGCCGATCGCGCTGGTGATGTGGTCGTAGCCCGGTGCGATATCGGTGGTCAACGGCCCCAGCGTATAGAACGGCGCCTCGCCGCACTCACGCAGCTGCTTGTCCATGTTCTCCTTGATCAGCTGCATCGGCACGTGGCCGGGGCCCTCGATCATGGTCTGCACATCATGCTTCCAAGCGATCTTCGTCAGCTCGCCCAGTGTTTCCAGCTCACCGAACTGCGCGGCGTCGTTGGCGTCGGCGATGCAGCCCGGGCGCAGGCCGTCACCCAGCGAAAAGGTCACGTCATAGGCCTTCATGATTTCGCAGATCTCTTCGAAATGCGTGTACAGGAAATTCTCCTTGTGGTGCGCCAGGCACCACTTGGCCATGATCGAGCCCCCGCGGCTGACGATGCCGGTCACCCGCTTGGCGGTGAGTGGCACGTAGCGCAGCAGCACGCCGGCGTGGATGGTGAAGTAGTCCACGCCCTGCTCGGCCTGCTCGACCAGCGTGTCGCGGAAGATCTCCCAGGTCAGTGCTTCGGCACGGCCGTCAACCTTCTCCAGCGCCTGGTAGATCGGCACCGTACCGATCGCCACCGGCGAGTTGCGGATGATCCACTCGCGGGTTTCATGGATGTGCTTGCCGGTGGACAGGTCCATCACGGTGTCACCGCCCCAGCGGATCGCCCACACCAGTTTCTCTACCTCCTCGGCGATTCCCGAGGAAACGGCGCTGTTGCCGATGTTGGCATTGATCTTGGTCAGGAAGTTGCGGCCGATGATCATCGGCTCGCTTTCCGGATGGTTGATGTTGTTGGGCAGCACCGCGCGGCCGCGCGCGATTTCATCCCGCACGAACTCCGGGGTGATGATCTTCTGGATCGAAGCGCCGAACGCCTCGCCCGGGTGCTGCTGCAGCAGGCCCGCATCGCGGATCGCTTCCAGCCGCTGGTTCTCGCGGATGGCAACGAATTCCATTTCCGGCGTGATGATGCCGCGCCGCGCATAGTGCATCTGGGTGACGTTCGCGCCTGCCCGTGCACGGCGCGGCAGGCTGCGTGCGGGGAAGCGCACGGCAGCGAGCTTGGGGTCGTGCTCGCGATCACGCCCGAACGACGAACTCAGGCCTTCGAGCTGCTCGGTATCGCCACGTTCCTCCACCCAGCCGCGACGCAGTGCCGGCAGACCGGCGGACAGATCGATACGCACGCCCGGATCGGTGTAGGGGCCGGACGTGTCGTAGACCGTGACCGGCGCATTCTCTTCGCCGCCGAACAGCGTCGGGGTGCGGGTCAACGCGATCTCCCGCATCGGCACCTGCAGATCCGGGCGCGAACCGGGCACGTGGATCTTGCGCGAGCCGGGAATGGGCCGGGTCACGGATTCGGAGAGTTGCTGGGCCTGTTGCTGCAGGGCGGAGAGCTGTGCGTTCATCGGGCATCGTCCAGGAAGGTCAGGGACGAAGCGGCGGCGCACTGCGACCGTGCCCGGACGCTCCTTGGGCGGAGTCCGGGAATGGCTGCATTGCAAAGCTTCCCTACGCCGGTATGAGCCGGATCAGGTTCCAAGGGACTGTCTCAACCGCGGCCACATGGCCGCGGTACCCCCGCTTCTTGGCGTGCATTAGAGCATAGACCGCCCGCCTCCGGAGTTGCCCCCAATCGATATTCGTTAACAGAACCATGACGTCGCGTTCAGTAACGTGCACGTCCGTCGCGCTCCAGCGACCGATGCTTCCTTCGCCGCCGACGCGGCCCCTGCCCGGTTCGCGCTGCATGCCGCCGGCCCTTCGCTGCAAGCTCTGCTCGCTCCCCTCAATCCCTTGATCGGAGAAGCTCCTTCATGGTGTTTCGCGTTTCCATCGCACTGGTTCTGCTGCTGGTGCTGCTTGCCGGTATTGCACCCGGCCCCTTCAATACCGTGGTGCAGAGCATCCTCGGTGAACTCATCCGCGGCATCGGCTGGCTGTACCTGCTGGTCGTGTTCCTGGCGCTGGTATTCCTGATGTACCTGGCCTTCGGCCGCTTCGGCAACCTGCGCATCGGCGGCGAAGACGCCGAACCGGAGTTCTCGCGAGCCAGCTGGATGTCGATGCTGTTCGCCGCCGGCATGGGCATCGGCCTGGTGTTCTGGGGCGCCGCCGAGCCCATTTCGCACTTCAGCAAGCCACCGGAAGGGCTTGCTCCGCAAAGCCTGGACGCGGCACGCGCCTCGATGCGCTATGCATTCTTCCACTGGGGCCTGCACCCGTGGGCCATCTACGCGCTGATCGGGCTGGCAATGGCCTGGTTCCAGTTCAACCGCAACGGCCGTGGCCTGGTCAGCGACATGCTGCAGCCGATCATCGGCCGCCACCATCGCGGCTGGATCGGTCGGGTGGTCAACATCGCTGCAGTGGTCGCCACCGCGATCGGTGTCGCGACTACGCTGGGCTTCGGCACCATCCAGATCGCCGCCGGCATCGAGCGCGTGTTCGGCGTGCAGGCTACCGTCCCAGTGCAGATGACCATCATTGCCGTCGCCTTCGTGCTGTATATGGCGTCCACCGCCAGTGGCGTGGAGCGGGGTGTGAAGTGGCTGTCCAATTTCAACCTGGCGTTGGCTGCCCTGCTGGCAGCCATCCTGCTGGTGCTGGGGCCGACCGGCTTCATCTTCGATACGTTCACCACCACGCTGGGCTCCTACCTCAACCAGCTGGTGACGATGAGCCTGCGCATGTCACCTTTCTCCGGCAGCACCTGGGTGGCGGACTGGACAATCTTCTACTGGGCCTGGTGGATCTCGTGGGCACCGTTCGTAGGCTCGTTCATCGCACGCATCTCGCGCGGCCGCAGCGTGCGCGAGTTCGTGATCGGCGTAGTGCTCGCGCCGACGCTGCTGGGCTTCTTCTGGTTCGCGGTATTCGGCGGCACCGCGCTGTGGGCGCAGATCTTCGGCCATGCCGACCTGGTGCAGGCGCTGGGCAATGGCTACGAGACGGTGCTGTTCACGCTGTTCGACAGCATGCCGCTGCCGCTGCTGCTGTCGTGCGTCGCACTGGTACTGCTGATGATCTTCTTCGTAACCTCGGCCGACTCGGCGGTACTGGTTCTGGCCAGCATGTCCACTGACGAAGCAGGCGATCCTCCGTTGAAGCGCAAGCTGGCCTGGGGCATCGCGGTGGCGTTGATCGCAGCGGCGTTGCTGCTGGCCGGCGGCCTGGATGCACTGCAGGGCATGATCACGATTGCGGCGTTGCCATTCGCACTGTTGATGGTGCTGGTGATGGTGTCGCTGTATCGGGTGCTGGACCAGGAATACACGCGCGAGCGGCGGCAGGCGCAGCGCCAGCGGCACATGATCGATGCGTGGATCGCACGCGAGATGGCGGCGCAGGAGGAGACGCAGGCCGAGGCCGCACGCGCGCACGATCAGGATTGAGGGTGTTTTGCAGCCTGCGGCTGCACCGCTTTTTCAGGCAAGGGCCAAGGTCAAATTCAAAGGCGGCTCTGGGTTGCTGCTGGTTGGGTGGGGCGGTGTGGGTGGGCAGGACACGCCGTGAACCCATCCATGGGGGCTCGATGGCGCCATCCATGGCGCCAACGGTCCTGCCCACCCACACCGCCCCACCCCCGACAGTTTCCCGGTAACGGTTGGTTTTCCACGCTTTGCGTGGAAGATGTGTATCGGAAAACAAGAAGGGGTCGGATCCGTTTTCCTTCGGAAAACGGATCCGACCCCAACACACAGCGCGCGGCTGTTGCCTTTGCCTTTGCTCTTGCTCTTCTTTTTTCTTTTCCTGCGGTGACGGACACGGAAACTGTCCGTGGCCAGGCGGGTGGGTTGGCTGGGGGCGTGTGATCTGGCCCCCCGTCAGCGGCCCCCAGACGATCCACCCGCCCGGCTAAGCCCCGTATCACTGCCATCACCGCAGAGGGGGCTCAGCCCGGTGGCCGGGAAACCTCAGTACCCCGCCGCCTGCCCGTCCTTGCGGCTCTCCGAAGCACCGTAGTAAACCCCGGTGTCGGGATCGCGCATGATCGCCTGGTAACCGCCATACGGCCCATCTGCGAACACGATGCGATGCCCCTTGCGCATCAGCGCACGCACTGTTTCATATGGGAAGCCGGTTTCCAGATTCACTTCGCCACCATCGGTCATCGCCGTGGCCTGCCCGGTCGGCTCGGTCGAGCCTTCATGCTGGATGCGCGGTGCGTCACCGGCTTCCTGCAGGTTCATGCCGAAGTCCACCAGGTTCATCACGATCTGCGCATGGCCCTGCGGTTGCATCGCGCCGCCCATCACGCCGAAGCTGGCATACGGCTTGCCACCCTTGGTAATGAAGGCCGGGATGATGGTCTGGAACGGGCGCTTGCCCGGTGCGTAGCCGTTGGGATGGTTCTTCTGCAGCACGAACATCTCGCCGCGGTCCTGCAGGATGAAGCCCAATCCCGGCGGCGCCATGCCGCTGCCCATGCCGCGGTAATTGGACTGGATCAACGACACCATCATGCCGTCGGCGTCGGCCACGGTCATGTAGATCGTGTCGCCTTCCTCCAGTTGCTTCGGTGTGCCCGGCTGCACTTCCTTCAGGGCCTTGTCCATCGAGATCAGCGCACGGCGCTGCGCGGCGTACTCCTTGGAGATCAGCTTCTGCACCGGCGCCGGCTGGAATGCCATGTCGGCGTAGAAGCGCGCACGGTCGGCGAAGGCCAGCTTCTTCGCTTCGACGAACAGGTGCACGTGCTCGGGTGAGCCGAACGGGATCTTCGAGAAATCGTAGCCTTCCAGCACGTTGAGGATCTGCAGCGCAGCGATGCCCTGGCTGTTGGGTGGCAGCTCCCAGACGTCGTAGCCACGGTAGTTGCTGCTGACCGGCTCGACCCATTCACCGTGGTGGTCGGCCATGTCCTGGTAGCTCAGGTAGCCGCCGTTGGCCTTGAAGTAGTCACCGATGGTGCGGGCGATCTCGCCCTTGTAGAAGGCGTCGCGCCCGCCGTCGGCGATCTTCTCCAGGGTGCTGGCCAGGTTCGGGTTCTTCCACATCTCGCCCTTGCGCGGGGCGTGGCCGTTGATCGTGAACTGCTCCTTGAAGCCCGGGTACTGCGACAGCTTGGGCACCGAGCGGTCCCAGTAGTAGGCGATCACCTCGGCCACCGGGTGCCCTTCGCGGGCGTAACGGATGGCCGGCGCCAGGTTGTCGGCCATCGGCTTGCGACCGAAACGGTCGTGCAGGGCGAACCAGCCGTCGACCGCACCGGGCACCGACACCGGCAACGGGCCGGTGGCCGGGATGTCCTTCAGGCCACGACGCTGGAACTCGGCCAGGGTGAGCGACTTCGGCGAGCGGCCCGAGCCGTTGTAGCCGTAGAGCTTCTGCGTCTTTGGGTCCCAGACGATGGCGAACAGGTCGCCACCGATGCCGTTGCCGGTCGGCTCCATCAGGCCGAGCGCGGCATTGGCCGCGATCGCCGCGTCGACCGCCGAGCCACCGCCCTTCATCACGTCCAGCGCGATCTGGGTGGCCAGCGGCTGCGAGGTAGCCGCCATCGCATGCGGGGCGATCACCTCCGAACGGGTGGCGAAGGTGTGGCCGGTGATGCGGTCGGCGGCGATGGACAGTGCAGGCACGGCAGCCAGCACGGCGGCGGCGAGCAGGGAGCGGGCAAGGCGTCGGGACACGGTCGGGTTCCGGTGGAAGGTGGTTCCGCGATCTTCGCCGCTGCGACCTTCCTACGGTATCGGGCAGAGGTCATGGACGTTGATCCTGGGGTAGATGCGGACCAAGGCAGAAAGCCACTGGATTCCGCGCAAAAACCGCCCTGAAAGGAGTGAATTCGGGTTCACCGAAACACTTTCAACGGCAACCATCCTTGTGCCGCAAGCGATTGCGCTGGATTCACTGGAAACCGATAAAAAAACCGTCGTGAGGGTTGACACCGCCAAAACGGCTGTGTTTCTCTCGATCACATGTTGCATCACAACACGCCACTGCGAACCCACATTGAAGCCGCCGACACCGGCGCCGCCTCGCTGCGTTCGATTCTTGTGCTCGTACTTATTACCCAGCCAACAGGTGCGGGACGAGCCAGCGTGTAAGCAACAGACACACCGGAACTCATCAAAAACCCGCACCCGCCCCGGTGCGGGTTTTTTCATTTCAGGACCTGGTTTCAGACGCAACCACCATGACCAACGCTCAGTGCAAAGCCCGGACCCAGACCACCACCACGCCTCGTAGTGGCTGTGCCTGTGCGATGCGCGGCGCCCCCTCCACCGCTTTCCCCTGACCGGCCGGCACGTCACCTCGACGACCGGCCGTTCTTTTTTCTTCCCACCGCAAGGAACCTCCCCCATGAGCACCAACGACCTGCCCCAGACCAAGATCGCCGTCATCGGCTACGGCAGCCAGGGCCGCGCCCACGCACTGAACCTGCGCGAATCCGGCTTCGACGTGGTGGTAGGCCTGCGTCCGGGTGGCCCGACCGAGGTCAAGGCACAGGCCGATGGCTTCACCGTGAAAGCACCGGCCGATGCGGTGAAGGATGCGGACCTGGTTGCCGTGCTGACGCCGGACATGGTGCAGAAGAAGCTCTACGACGACGTGCTGGCTGCGAACATGAAACAGGGTGCGGTGCTGTTGTTCGCGCACGGCCTGAACGTGCACTTCGACATGATCAAGCCGCGCGAGGACCTGGACGTGGTGCTGGTCGCGCCCAAAGGCCCGGGCGCGCTGGTCCGTCGTGAATATGAAATCGGCCGCGGCGTGCCGTGCATCTGGGCGGTCTACCAGGACAAGAGCGGCAAGGCGGCCGAGTACGCCCTGGCCTATGCGGCCGGCCTCGGCGGTGCCCGCGCCAACCTGATCCAGACCACCTTCAAGGAAGAGACCGAGACCGATCTGTTCGGCGAGCAGGCGGTGCTGTGTGGTGGTGCGTCGGCGCTGGTGCAGGCCGGTTTCGAGACCCTGGTCGAAGCCGGCTACCAGCCGGAGATCGCCTACTACGAAGTACTGCACGAGCTGAAGCTGATCGTCGACCTGTTCTACGAAGGCGGCATCTCGCGCATGCTGGAATTCATCTCCGAGACCGCGCAGTACGGCGACTACGTCAGCGGCCCACGCGTGATCGACGCCGGCACCAAGGCACGCATGAAGGAAGTGCTGAAGGACATCCAGGACGGCACCTTCACCAAGAACTGGGTGGCCGAGTACGAAGCGGGCCTGCCGAACTACAACAGGTTCAAGCAGGCCGACCTGGAGCACCCGATCGAAAAGGTGGGCAAGGAACTGCGCGCCAAGATGGTCTGGTTGCAAGGACAGGCCGCGTAACCGCGCGGCCCTCCCCCACCCGCTTTGCAAGGTTCCCCCATGAACTCTTCCACACACCGCAGCGCGCCGCCCAACGGCGCGCGCTGGCTGACCCAGGCGCTGGAGGCCGAAGGCGTCCGCACGCTGTTCGGCTATCCCGGTGGCACCATCATGCCGTTCTACGACGCGCTGGTGGACTCGTCGCTGAAGCACATCCTGGTGCGCCACGAGCAGGGTGCCGCCCTGGCCGCCAATGGTTTCGCCCGCGCCAGCAACCAGGTGGGCGTCTGCGTGGCCACCTCCGGCCCGGGCGCGTCGAACCTGGTCACCGGCATCGCCGATGCGATGCTGGACTCGGTACCGATGGTCTGCATCACCGGCCAGGTCGGCACGCCGCTGCTGGGCACCGACGCCTTCCAGGAACTGGATGTGTTCGGCCTGACGATGCCGATCGTCAAGCACAGCTGGCTGGTGCGCAGCGTCGATGACCTGCCGCGCGTGGTGGCCGATGCGTTCCGGATCGCCCGCGAAGGTCGCCCCGGCCCGGTGCTGATCGACCTGCCCAAGGACGTGCAGCTGGCCGACGCCAGCCATCTGCCGGCCCATGCGCCCAGCAGCGTCGAACCGCCGCCGGCGCCGGCCGAGGCCGCCATGGCCGAAGCCATTGCCGCGCTGGCCGCGGCCGAGAAGCCGGTGGTCTACGCCGGCGGGGGTATCGCGCTGGGTGATGCGGTGCAGGACCTGCGCGATTTCGTCGAGGCCAGTGCCATCCCCACCGTGATGACGCTGCGCGGCCTGGGCGCACTGCCGGCCAGCCATCCGCAGTCGCTGGGCATGCTGGGCATGCACGGGACCCGCGCGGCCAACATGGCGGTGCAGGAAAGCGACCTGCTGCTGGTGCTGGGCGCACGCTTCGACGACCGTGCCACCGGCAAGCTGGCGGAGTTCGCACCGTTCGCCCGCGTCGTTCACATCGATGCGGACGCGTATGAGATCTCCAAGCTGCGCAGCGCCGATGTCGCCGTGCCCGGCAACGTCGGTCACGCCATCCGCGCCCTGCGTGCGGCCTTCCCCTCCCCCAAGGCCCACCAGGAGGCGTGGCGCAAGCGCTGTGCGCAGCACCGCGATCGCTTCGCTGCCCGCTACGATGCCCCGGGGCAACACATCTACGCGCCGGCGCTGCTGAAGCGCCTGAGCGAGCTGGCCCCGGCCGACGCGGTGATCGCCTGTGATGTCGGCCAGCACCAGATGTGGGTGGCCCAGCACTGCCGCTTCAACCACCCGCGCAACCACCTGACCAGTGGCGCGCTGGGCACCATGGGCTTCGGCCTGCCGGCGGCGATGGGCGCGCAGTTCGCCTGCCCGGACCGCACCGTGGTGCTGGTCTCCGGCGATGGCAGCTTCATGATGAACGTGCAGGAGCTGGCGACCATCGCCCGCTGCCGCCTGCCGGTGAAGATCGTGCTGCTGGACAACAGTTCGCTGGGCATGGTGCGTCAGTGGCAGGAGCTGTTCTTCGCCGAGCGCTACAGCGAAATCGACCTGTCCGACAACCCGGACTTCGTGGCATTGGCGCAGGTGTTCGGCATCGCCGCAACCCGCATCGACCACCGCGACGACGTGGAAGGTGGCCTGGCCGCGCTGCTGGCCGAACCCGGCCCGGCACTGCTGCACGTGGCCATCGATGCACGTGCCAACGTGTGGCCGCTGGTGCCGCCGAACACCGCCAACAGCACGATGCTGGAAAGCAACCCCGCCCATGCCCGCCAGGAGGTCCCCAATGCACTACCGGCTTGACCTGGTGCTGCACCCGGCCGAAGGCGCGCTGTTGCGCGTGATCGGCATGGCCGAGCGCCGTGGCTTCGCGCCGCGTGCGATCAGCGGTGCGCCGGTGGCCGCCGACGATGGCCGCTGGCACCTGCAGCTGGTGGTGGATGGCCAGCGCCCGGCGGAAACGCTGTGCCGGCAGATCGAGAAGATCTACGACTGCGTGTCCGTGCAGGTCACCGCCGTGGAAGGAGCATCCGTATGAACACCCGTACCGTAGTGACCACGGTGCCGGTACGGAGGCGTCTTCTTCGCCGCCCGTGCCCGCATGCGGCGGTCGCCTGCAACCCGCTGGTGGCCCATGCCGGCCGCTGATGCCAGCCAGGAAAGCGATGTCGGCGACGTAAGCGTCGCCGACGTACTGGCGGCGCAGGCCCGGCTGCGCCGCTTCCTGCCGCCTACCCCGCTGCACCATGCCGAGCGCTTCGGCACCTGGCTGAAGCTGGAGAACCTGCAGCGCACCGGGTCCTACAAGGTGCGCGGCGCGTTGAACGCGCTGCTGGCCGGCCGCGAACGCGGCGATACCCGGCCGGTGATCTGCGCCTCGGCCGGCAACCATGCCCAGGGCGTGGCGTGGGCGGCCTACCGCCTGGACGTCCCGGCCATCACCGTGATGCCGCATGGCGCACCGGCCACCAAGATCGCCGGCGTCGCTCACTGGGGCGCCACCGTGCGCCAGCATGGCACCAGCTATGACGAGGCCTACGCCTTCGCCGTCGAACTGGCACAGCGCCATGGCTACCGCTTCCTGTCCGCGTTCGACGACGCAGATGTGATTGCCGGCCAGGGTACCGTCGGCATCGAGCTGGCCGCGCACGCGCCGGACGTGGTGATCGTGCCGATCGGTGGTGGCGGACTGGCCTCCGGCGTTGCACTGGCGCTGAAATCACAGGGCGTGCGCGTGATCGGCGCCCAGGTGGAAGGTGTTGACTCAATGGCGCGCGCCATCCGCCGCGACGTGCGCGAGATCGCCCCCGTCGCCTCGCTGGCCGACGGCGTGCGGGTGAAGATCCCTGGTTTCCTGACCCGACGCCTGTGCACCTCGCTGCTGGACGACGTGGTGATCGTGCGCGAAGCCGAACTGCGTGAAACCCTGGTGCGGCTGGCACTGGAAGAACACATCATCGCCGAGGGCGCCGGTGCGCTGGCGCTGGCAGCTGGCCGCCGTGTCGCCGGCCGCCGCAAGTGTGCGGTGGTGTCCGGCGGCAACATCGATGCCGGTGTCCTGGCCGGCCTGCTCACCGACATCCGGCCGCGCCCGCCGCGCAAACCACGGCGACGGCGCAGCGAAACCCCGCGCTCGCCGACCAAGGCCAGCGCCCTCGCCTCCCCCGCCTCTTCCCCTTCCCCCCTGCAAGCCGCCGCACCCGCTGTCGAGGAGATTTCCCTGTGACCACCATCGAACGAATTACCACCCCGCGCATCCGCATCTTCGACACCACCCTGCGTGACGGCGAGCAGTCCCCCGGCTGCAGCATGAGCCCGCCGCAGAAGCTGGTGATGGCGCGTGCGCTGGACGAACTGGGCGTGGACATCATCGAGACCGGCTTCCCGGCCAGCTCGCAGTCCGACCGCGAGGCGATGGCGCTGATCGGCCGCGAACTGCGTCGCCCGAGCCTGAGCCTGGCCGTGCTGTCGCGCTGCCTGCAGGCCGATATCGAAACCTCGGCACGTGCGCTGGAAGCGGCAGCCAACCCACGCCTGCATGTGTTCCTGTCGACCAGTCCGCTGCACCGCGAGCACAAGCTGCGGATGACCCGTGAGCAGGTACTGGAGTCGGTACGCAAGCACGTATCGCTGGCCCGATCGTACATCGACGATGTCGAATTCTCCGCCGAGGATGCCACCCGCACCGAGCTGGACTACCTGATCGAGGTCTCGCGCGTGGCGATCGCTGCCGGCGCCACCACCATCAACCTGCCCGACACCGTCGGCTTCACCACGCCGGAAGAGATCCGCGCGATGTTCCAGCAGGTCATCGCCGGCGTCGCCGACATTCCCAACGCCGCCAACGTGATCTTCAGCGCGCACTGCCACAACGACCTGGGCCTGGCCGTGGCCAACTCGCTGGCCGCCATCGAAGGTGGCGCGCGCCAGGTCGAGTGCACCATCAACGGCATCGGCGAGCGCGCCGGCAACTGTTCACTGGAAGAGATCGCGATGGTGCTGAAAGTGCGCCAGGCCTTCTACGAGCAGGACAGTTCGATCAACACCCCGCGCATCGTCGGCACTTCGCAGCTGCTGCAGCGCCTGGTCGGCATGCCGGTGCAGCGCAACAAGGCCATCGTCGGCGCCAATGCCTTCGCCCATGAATCGGGCATCCACCAGCACGGCATGCTGCGCCATCGCGGCACCTACGAAATCATGCGCCCGGAAGACGTGGGCTGGGAGGATTCGCAGATGGTGCTGGGCCGTCACAGTGGCCGGGCCGCCGTCGAAGCGAGGCTGCGCGCGCTGGGCTTCTGGCTGGACGAAGACGAGCTGAAGCTGGTGTTCGAGCAGTTCAAGGGCCTGTGCGAACAGCAGCGCGTGGTTACCGATGCCGACCTGCAGGCGCTGATGCAGGGCGGCTCCAACGCGCAGGGCTACCGCCTGGCCTCGATGACCATCAGCGATGTCGGCAGCCGCGCCAATGCGCTGGTGGAACTGTCCGACCCGGACGGCAACCGCGTGGCCGAGACCGCGCAGGGCGACGGCCCGGTCGATGCGCTGTTCGGCGCACTGTCGGCCGCCACCGGCGTACAGCTGATGCTGGACAGCTACCACGTCCACAGCGTCGGCATCGGCGCCGATGCGCGCGGTGAAGCCAATCTGAGCGTGCGCCACGACGGCGTGGAGTACGACGGCACCGGTACCAGCAAGGACATCATCGAAGCCTCCGCACTGGCCTGGCTGGACGTGGCCAACCGCCTGCTGCGCCAGCGCCACGCCGCCAGCCACAGCAGCACCGACGTTCCCACCCCCGCAACCGCCTGAGGAAGCCGAGATGAGCGCCTTCGACACTCCTACCGCAGCCGCTGGCCAGCAGTGGAACGCCCAGGACTATGCGATCGATGCCGGCTTCGTACCGTTGCTCGGTGGCGCGGTCGCGCGCCTGCTCGATCCGCGCGCCGGTGAGCGCATCCTCGACCTGGGCTGTGGCGATGGCGTGCTCAGCACCGAGCTGGCCCTGAGCGGCGCGCGCATCCACGGCGTGGATGCGTCGCCGGAACTGGTGATCGCCGCCCGTGCGCGTGGCGTCGACGCGCAGGTGATGGACGGCCACGCGCTGTCGTTCGACAGCGAGTTCGATGCGGTCTTCAGCAATGCCGCGTTGCATTGGATGGGCAACCCGGACCGCGTGCTGGAAGGCGTGCGTCGCGCCCTGCGCCCCGGTGGCCGCTTCGTCGCCGAGTTCGGCGGCCATGGCAACGTGGCCACGATCGTCGCGGCGGTCCAGGCCGCACGCGTGGCCCACGGCCATGGCGCCAGCGCCTTCCAGTGGTACTTCCCGACCGCCGATGCCTATGCCGACCGCCTGCGCCAGCATGGCTTCCAGGTGCAACTGATCGAGTGCACGCCGCGCCCGACCCCACTGCCGACCGGCGTCGCCGGCTGGCTGCGGGTATTCGCCGCGCCGCTGCTGGATGACCTGCCCGCCGAGGCCCGCGCCACCGTGCGCGAGGCTGCCACCGCGTTGCTGGCCCAGCTGCCGCGCAATGCCGCCGGCCAGCCGCTGGCCGACTACGTGCGCCTGCGTGTGCTCGCCCGCCGTCGCTGACTTGACCGTTCCGCTTTCTTTACTGATGTTCGCTATCTCGTACTTCTGCCAGGCATACGCATGACTTCCGCACCCCGCACCCTGTACGACAAACTGTGGGACGCCCACGTGGTGGTTCCCGAATCCGACAGCGCGCCCGCCGTGCTGTACATCGACCTGCACCTGATCCACGAGGTGACCTCACCGCAGGCCTTCACCGAGCTGCGCGCGCGTGGCCTGTCGCCGCGCCGCCCGGATCGCACCAAGGCCACGATGGACCATTCCACGCCGACGTTGCCTGCTGCCGCCGACGGCTCGCTGCCCTACGCCAGCGCCGCCGCCGAAGCACAGGTCGCCACCCTGGCGCGCAACTGTGCCGAGTACGGCATCGAACTGTTCGACATGGCTTCCGACAACCGCGGCATCGTCCACGTGATCGCGCCGGAACAGGGTTTCACCCAGCCCGGCATGACCATCGTCTGCGGCGACAGCCACACCTCCACCCACGGTGCATTCGGCTCGCTGGCCTTCGGCATCGGCACCAGCGAGGTCGGCCACGTGCTGGCCACGCAGTGCCTGCTGCAGCGCAAGGCCAAGACCTTCGCGATCACCGTTGACGGTGCGCTGGCGCCCGGCGTCGGCGCCAAGGATGTGGTCCTGCACATCATCGGCGTGATCGGCGTCAACGGCGGCACCGGCCATGTGATCGAGTTCCGTGGCAGCACCATCGAAGCGATGGACATGGAACAGCGCATGACCCTGTGCAACATGTCGATCGAAGCAGGTGCACGCGCCGGCATGGTGGCGCCCGACCAGGTCACCTTCGACTTCGTCGCCGCTACGCCGCGCGGCCCCAAGGGCGCTGACTTCGACGCTGCCGTGGCGCGCTGGCAACAGCTGCGCAGCGATGACGGCGCGCGCTTCGACAGCGAAGTGCACATCGACGCCGCCGACATCCGCCCGACCCTGACCTGGGGTACGCATCCGGGTACCGCGATCGCCGTGGATGCGCCGATTCCCGTCGCCAACGATGCCGCCGCGCAGAAGGGCCTGGACTACATGCACTTCCAGGCCGGCAAGGCGCTGGCGGGCACACCGGTGGACGTAGTGTTCGTTGGTTCGTGCACCAACGGCCGCCTGAGCGACATGCGCGAAGTCGCACAGGTGCTGCGCGGTCGTCGTGTCGCCGAGCGCGTGCGCATGCTGGTGGTACCGGGCTCGGAGATCGTCAAGCGCGAGGCCGAGGCCGAGGGCATCCACGAGATCGTGCGCGCGGCCGGGGCCGAGTGGCGCGAGCCGGGCTGCTCGATGTGCATCGCGATGAACGGCGATCTGGTCGCCCCCGGCCAGCTGGCCGTGAGCACCAGCAACCGCAATTTCGAGGGCCGGCAGGGGCCCGGTTCGCGCACGCTGCTGGCCTCGCCGATGAGCGCCGCGTGGGCCGCGGTGAACGGGCACGTCGCCGATACCCGCGAACTGTTCGCACAGGAGGTGGCGTGATGACCGGTTTCCGTACCCTGACCTCGGCCAGCGTGGTGCTGCGCCAGACCAACATCGACACCGACCAGATCATCCCGGCGCGGTTCCTGTCCACCACCGAGCGTGCCGGGCTGGGCCGCAACGCGTTCAACGACTGGCGCTGGCAAGCCAACGGCGAGCCGGTTGCCGACTTCGCCTTCAACCAGCCGCACAACGCCGGCCGCAGCATCCTGCTGGCTGGCCGCAATTTCGGTTGCGGCTCGTCGCGCGAACACGCCCCCTGGGCACTGACCGACCTGGGCCTGCGTGCCATCGTCAGCAGCGAGATCGCGGATATCTTCCGCGGCAACGCGCTGAAGAACGGCCTGTTGCCGATCGTGCTGGACGAGGCCGACGTCCAGGCGCTGATGCAGCGCCCGGATGATGCGCTGACCATCGACGTGGCCGCGCGTGAGCTGCGCACGCCCGATGGGCGCGTCTATTCCTTCCCGCTGGATGGCTTCTCGCAGACCTGCCTGCTGGAAGGCGTGGACCAGTTGGGGTATCTGTTGGGCCGTGTCCCTGAAATCGAACGTTACGAGAGTGAGCATGCACGCTGAGATTGTTGTCCTGCCCGGTGATGGCATCGGCCCGGAAGTGGCCGCCGCGGCAGTGGCCGTTCTGAAGGCCGTCGCCGACCGCTTCAACCACACCTTCACTTTCAGCGAGCACGATATCGGTGGCATCGCCATCGACCGCCATGGCGAGCCGCTGCCGGCGTCGACCCTTGCCGCCTGCCAGGCCGCCAATGCGGTACTGCTGGGCGCCGTGGGCGGCCCGAAGTGGTCCGATCCGAACGCCAGGGTGCGCCCGGAGCAGGGCCTGCTGGCGATCCGCAAGGCGCTGGGCCTGTATGCCAACCTGCGCCCGGTGCGTACCCACGAGGCCGCGCTGCACGCCTCGCCGATCAAGGCCGAGCTGCTGCAGGACGTGGACTTCGTGGTGGTGCGCGAGCTGACCGGCGGCATCTACTTCGGCGACAAGACCCGCGACGCCGACAGCGCCAGCGACCTGTGCCGCTACACCGTGGCCGAGATCGAGCGCGTGCTGCGCAGCGCCTTCCGCCTGGCCCGGCAGCGCCGCGGCAAGGTCACCTCGGTGGACAAGGCCAATGTGCTTGAAACCTCGCGCCTGTGGCGTGACGTGGCCGCGCGCATTGGCCGCGAGGAGTTCCCGGACGTGGCGCTGGAGCACCAGCTGGTCGATTCGATGGCCATGCACCTGCTGGCCAAGCCACGCGAGTACGACGTGATCGTCACCGAGAACATGTTCGGCGACATCCTCACCGATGAGGCCTCGATGCTGGCCGGTTCGCTGGGCCTGCTGCCGTCGGCCTCGCTGGGCGAGCCGGGTGCGGTGGGCATTTACGAACCCATCCACGGTTCGGCTCCGGACATCGCCGGCAAGGGCATCGCCAATCCGTACGCCACGATCTTCAGCGCCGCGATGCTGCTGCGCCATTCGCTGGGGCTGGAAGCCGAAGCGGCCGCAGTGGAAGCCGCCGTGCATGCGGTGCTGGATGACGGCGTGTTCACTGCTGATCTGGCTGCGAAGGGCAAGGCGGTGAGTACGGTCGCAGCAACCGACGCGGTGCTGGCGAAGCTGGGCTGACCCGGTAGCGCCACGCCCTGCGTGGCGCGCTTTCCGCCGGATATCGTGCGCAGCCACCCATGGGGTGGCTGCACTGGTAGACCCACGCCATGCGTGGATGCCCCGGCCCGTGCCAACCAAGGTTGGCACCTACCAGGACGGTAGAGCCACGCCACGCGTGGCTGCGTTACTTGGTGGTGTACCCACCATTGACCAGGATGGTCTGGCCGGTCATCCACCAACCATCGGTGACGAGGAAGCGGATCCACGGCACGATATCGGCGATGTCGGTCAGCCCGGTACGGGTGAACGCCGATAGCGCCGCCGCGGTCTTGTGGTAGGCCTGCGCATCGGCGCTCTCGGCCGGATAGAAGAACGGCGTGTCCATCGGACCGGGACCGATCGCGGTCACCGAAATGCCGCGCTCACCAAACTCCTTCGACGCCGCGCGGGTGAAGTGCTCGACCGGCGCCTTGGTGCCGGCGTAGCTGGAATAGAACGGCGTGTAGGCACCCAGCAGCGAGGTGACGAGGGTGCAGATGCGGCCACCGTCATTGACGTGGCGGCCTGCTTCCTTGAGGAAGAAGAACGCCGCCTTGGCGTTGACCGCGCTCATCTCGTCGTACTCCGCTTCGCTGATGTCCAGCAGCGGCTTCTTCAATACCTTGCCGACCGTATTGATGGCGATGTCGGGACGGCCGACTGCGGCCACGGCATCGGCGAACAGGCGCTCCATCGCTGCCGCCGAGGTCAGGTCGCCCTGCAGGGCCACCGCCTTGCTGCCGGCGGCCTGCACCGCGGCTACCGTCGCTTCTGCATCGGCCTGGGTAGCGGCACTGTTGTAGTGGATGACGATGGCTTTGGCGCCCTGTGCGGCGAAGTCGCGGGCGATCAGGCCGCCCAGGTTCTTGGCGCCACCGGCGATCAGCACGGTCTTGCCCTTGAGGGAATGCTCGGTCATGGCTTCGGTCTCGGGAGGGGGCTGCCCGGGGTGGCAACCCTGCCCTGACGACGATATCGTGCAGAAAAAGCGGATAAAGCCCGCCACATTGACTTAACTTTCCAGAGCCAGCGAACAATGGACCGGATCGATCGCTTCCGCATCTTCACCCGGGTCGTGGAGTGCGCGAGCTTCACCCGCGCCGCCGACCAGCTCGGCCTGCCCCGCTCCACTGTCTCGGCAGCCATTGCGGAGCTGGAGCAGCGGCTCGGCACCCGCCTGCTGCAGCGTTCGACCCGACGGGTGTCCACCACCCACGACGGCGACGTGTTCCATGCCCGCTGCCTGCGCCTGATCGCCGAGGTCGAGGACGCCGAATCGCTGTTCCTGCAGGTCGACGCCCAGCCGTCGGGCCTGCTGAAGATCGACGTACCCGGTCGCATCGGCCGTCGCATCATCGCTCCGGCGCTGCCCGGGTTCTTCGCGCAGTATCCGCAGGTGGAAGTCGACCTGGGCATGACCGACCGCGCGGTGAACCTGATCGAGGACGGTTGCGATGCGGTGCTGCGGGTCGGCCAGCTGGGCGATTCCAGCCTGGTGGCGCGCACGCTGGGCCAACTCGACTTCGTCAACGTTGCCGCGCCGGCTTACCTGCGCGAACACGGCGTGCCGCAGCATCCTGCCGACCTGCCGCAGCACCGCGCGGTGAACTACGCGTCGCCGACCACGGCACGGGTGGAACCGTGGGAGTGGCAGGACGGCGGCCAACTGCGCACGCTGCCGATGCCTGGCTGGGTGCGTGTGAACAGCGCCGAGGCATCGATTGCGTGCTGCGTAGCGGGGTTGGGTCTTTTGCAGATTCCGCGCTACGACGTACAGGCCGAGCTGCAATCCGGCGCGCTGGTGGAAGTGATGCCACAGCACGTCGCACAGCCATTGCCGGTCACCCTGCTGCAGCCGCATCGGCAACACCGTGCGCTGCGCGTGCAGGTGTTCATCGAATGGTTGCTGCCGGTGCTACGGATCGGTCTGCAGCTGCGGTAGATCCATGCCCTGCGTGGTGCTTCTGTAGAGTCGAGCCACGCTCGACTCATCCCATCATCGCGCGGAGAGCAGCCGAGCATGGCTTGTATGTTCCTCCCGGCTCCTACGCGGTATGTAGGAGCCAGGGTGGAGGGACCGTCAACATGATATCTGCGGATAGCAGCCGACAGACGAGCCGAGCGATCCCCATCCCGCACCTTAACGTCGATAA
>NZ_JCAFST010000017.1:0-59357 GCF_059369535.1 Stenotrophomonas sp. YJH_SMC_122
ATCGTCGAGATCCAGGCTTACACGGCGGCCCACGCCGGCTCTCGACACCTACGCTGCCAGATTCCGATCAGATAAGGCTTGGCAGCCGCATCCATGCGGCTGACACCCCGCACTCCGACACCGCCCCGCCTCTGACAGATTCCCGCAGCTGTTGGTAATTGCGATGGTTGTCTGCGCGGCTGTTGGTAGGTGTCGACCTTGGTCGACACATCTGTCAGATATCGAATGAATTCATCCGTGTCGACCAAGGTCGTCACCTACCAGACCCGGGCCCGTGCCGACCAACGGTCGGCACCCACCATCAGCAGCAGGTTCCGACAGATCGCGGAAGTCTGTCGAAGGCGGGGTGGGTCCGGTGGCGGGAGTGTCCGCGGCATGGATGCCGCGGCCAAGCCCCCATGGACGGGTTTACGGCGTCTCCCGCCACCGGACCCACCCCGCCATCCCCCGGTAAGCCAGCATCTGCTGTCGCTTCGGCTTCGGCTTCGGCTTCGGCCTCTGCCTCTGCAGGTGCAGGGCGCAGCCCTGCATGAAAAACCCACCCCCCTACCAAGGTAGGGCGGCCCGCGCGCCAGCGCCGGACTATCCTCGAACCCATGACTTTGTCTGGGAGGGCTGCGTCATGAACTACGAGGAAACCTACCGTCGCTCGATCGACGAGCCGGAGGCCTTCTGGGGCGAGGAAGCCAAGCGCATCCATTGGCACAAACCGCCGCAGCAGGTGCTCGATTACAGCAACCCGCCGTTCCGGCGCTGGTTCGTTGGCGGCGAAACCAATCTCTGCTACAACGCCGTCGACCGCCACCTGGCCGAGCGCGCCGACCAGCTCGCGCTGGTTGCGATTTCCACCGAAACCCACAGCACCCGCGAGATCACCTATCGCCAGCTGTATCGCGAAGTGAACGACTTCGCCGCCGTGCTCAAGCACCTCGGCGTCGGCCACGGTGACCGTGTGGTGATCTACATGCCGAACATGGCCGAAGCCGTGTTCGCGATGCTGGCCTGCGCGCGCATCGGCGCGGTGCATTCGGTGGTGTTCGGTGGCTTCGCCGCGCACAACCTGGCACTGCGCATCGACGACGCCAAACCCAGGCTGCTGATCGCCGCCGATGCCGGCATGCGCGGTGGCAAGCTGATTCCGTACAAGCCGATGGTCGACGCCGCCTGCGCCGAAGCGGCGTCGCCTCCGCCACACGTGCTGATCGTCTCGCGTGGGCTGGATGCCGCCGAACCGCGCGTGCCGGGTCGCGACGTGGAGTACGCCGCGCTGCGCGCACAGGTTGGTGAAGTCGATGTGCCGGTGCAGTGGCTGGAAGCGAGCGAGCCGAGCTATCTGCTGTATACCTCCGGCACCACCGGCAAGCCGAAGGGCGTGCAGCGCGACGTGGGTGGCTACGCGGTGGCGATGGCGCAGTCGATGGAGACCGTGTTCGACTGCAAGCCGGGCCAGGTGATGTTCTCCACCTCCGATGTCGGCTGGGCGGTAGGCCATTCCTACAATGTGTACGGGCCCTTGATCGGCGGCTGCACGTCGCTGCTGTACGAAGGGTTGCCGACGAATCCGGACCCGGGCATCTGGTGGGCGCTGTGCGAGCAGTACAACGTGCGCACCATGTTCTCCTCACCCACCGCCATCCGCGTGCTGAAGAAGCACGACGCGGACTTCATCCATCGCCACGACCTGCGCGCCCTGAAGTACCTGTTCCTGGCCGGCGAGCCGCTGGACGAACCCACCGCGCACTGGATCAGCGAAGCGCTGGGCAAGCCGATCATCGACAACTACTGGCAGACCGAAACCGGCTGGCCGGCACTGACCCTGCTGCCGGGCCTGGAGATGAAGCCGGTGCGCTTCGGTTCACCGGGCTTCCCCAATCTCGGCTATCGGATGAAGGTGATCGACGAGAACACCGGAGAGGAGGTGGCACCGGGGCAGAAGGGCGTGCTGGTGGTGTCGCCGCCCTTGCCGCCGGGTTGCATGAGCACGGTGTGGAACGACGACAGCCGTTTCCTGCAGAGCTACTTCAGCCACTTCAAGGAACTGCTGTACAGCTCGCTGGACTGGGCGATCCGCGATGACGATGGCTATACCTTCATCCTCGGCCGTACCGACGATGTGATCAACGTGGCCGGGCACCGCCTGGGCACGCGCGAGATCGAGGAGGCCATCTCCAGCCATCCGCGCGTGGCCGAGGCTGCCGTGATCGGGGTCAAGGACGAGCTGAAGGGGCAGGTGCCGCTGGTGTTCGTCACCCTCAAGCAGGGGCTTGAGGGCGAGGATCCGGCGCCGGTGGTGGCCGAGATGATGGCGACGGTGACCACCTCGCTCGGTGCGGTGGCGCGCCCGGCGCACGTGCACGTGGTCAACGCGCTGCCCAAGACCCGTTCGGGCAAGCTGCTGCGGCGCTCGTTGCAGGCGTTGGCCGAGCAGCGCGACCCGGGCGACCTGTCGACGCTGGACGACCCTGGCGCGCTGGAGGAGATCCGCCGGGCGCTGGGCCGCTGACCGGGTAGTGCCGGCCGCTGGCCGGCATTGCCATCAATCCCGGGATCGCCGGCCAGCGGCCGGCACTGCCCGCGGCACTTGCGCTAAGCTCGGCCTGTCATCGACCTGCAACACGCGGTGCGCGCCGGGGAATGCGCGCGCCGCCCGGGGATGGCAATCAGGGGGGTGTGCCCGCACACGGCACGCTGGCATGGTGCATCAAGGGAGGGGGAGGCAATGGCATTGCTGCACGCCAAGACGGCTGCTGGCCGTCAGGAAATCGAAGACCGTGGCCGGCGCCTGTCGGCGGCACTGCGTTCAATCCTGCTGATGGTCGATGGCCATCGCGATGACACCGAACTGCGCGGCCTGTTCGATGGCCTGCGCGCACCTCCGGATGCACTGGAGCAGCTGGCCGCACAGGGACTGATCGAGGTGATTGGCGGGAGCGTGGAGGCCGCTCCGGCGCGTGGCATCAGCACCGGCCGCGAACAGGACCCGGCGCTGTACCAGCAGTTGTACGACGCGATGAGCGAGGCGGTGCGGCGCCACCTGGGGCTGAAGGGCTACTTCATGCAGTTGAAGATCGAACGCTGCACCGATGCGCTGGCGCTGGAACGCCTGTGCCCGGAACTGCTGGCGGCGGTGGGCAAGGCGCGCAGCCCGGCGCTGGCGCAGCGCTGGTGGCAGGAAACCCAGTCCGCCGTAGTGAACGCTGGCAAAGAGGTCGTGCAGGCCTGAGCCACCGCGTAAAGTGATCGGTTCACTTCCCCACAAGGAGTCCCGCGTGCAGGACGACCACGATGACACCGACACCCCCGGCTGGGACGCGATCAATGCGGCGCTGGCGCCGCTGTATGCCGGGCAGGAGCCGCGACACTACGGCACCGCGCTTCCCTACACGCTCGGCGGCCAGGACCCGCTGGATGGCATCAGCGTGTACTGGGCGGATGCGCCGGTTCCGCATTGGCACTACATCACCTACGGTTTCTCCGAGCTGTATGCCAAGGAGAGCAGTGATGCCGCCGCCAGCGGCTATGGTTTCGAGCTGACGTTCCGTCTCGCCGCCGAAGCCGCTGAGAACGCCGACAGCACGCCGCCGGTGTGGCCGATGAACCTGTTGCAGAACCTGGCGCGCTATGTGTTCGGCAGTGGGAATGCATTCGAGGATGGCCACCACCTCAATGCCAACGGCCCGATCGCACTGGAGACCGACACGCGGTTGTGCCACTTGGCCTTCATTGTCGACCCGCAGTTGCCGGCACGCGACACCGCCAATGGCCACCTGCAGTTCCTGCAGCTGGTCGGGCTGACCGATGAGGAGATGGAGGCGGTCAAGCGCTGGTCGACGCGTGGCGTGCTGCAGGCACTGCAGCCAGCGATGCCGCTGTGGATCAGCGACCTGCATCGCCGCAACCTGCTGGAAGATCCGGTATTGGCCGCACGGGTGAGGGCCGGCAGCGAGCGCGAGGGCTCCAGCACCGGCATGCTGTTCATCGAGACGTTGGACTGGCGGCAGGAGGCCGGCGTCACTACGTTGGTGCTCGGCGCGGGCCAGGTCGCCAGCGTGTGCGAACTGCTGCCGCTGCGCCTGTGCCACGGAAAGTCGCTGGAACTGGTCAGTCGCGAGCGGCAATGGGCGTTCATTCCAGCCGGGCATGGCGACGTGGGCGAACTGTCGGCGGACAGCGCGCGCTGGGCGCTGGACGAGGCGGGGCTGCGGGCCCTGGCCGGCGTGCGTGCCGAACGTGGCATCTACCCGTTGACGGAGGCGCTGCGCATCGACGTGGTGCCGACCTGTCTGCGCGATGCCAAGGGCGAAGTGATCCGCCAGATCGGCTGAGTGTGAGGATGCAACGGATGGGGTCAGAGCCGCCTGCGGTACAGGCGGATCCGACCCCGCGTCCGGAAGGCAGTGGGGTCAGATCCGTTCGCCACGCGAACGGCTCTGACCCCGGGGTCATCCTCAGGCCAGGCCTTCGGCCTTCAGCGCGGCCTGCACGCCGGCATCGGCGTCCATGCGTGCCTTGTAGGCGGCCAGGTTGTCCAGGCCGGACAGATCAACCTTGGCACCGGCGGCCCAGCGCAGGGTGATGTAGAAGTACGGGTCGGCGAAGCTGCGGAAGCCGGCCAGCCATGGCTTGTCGGCCAGCTGCCTGTCGGCGGTCTCGAACAGGCCACGCAGGCGCTTGTGCGCGGCGGCGCGGATCGCGTCGTACTGGCTCTCGTCGGCGATGAACTTGCCCGGCGCGAACAGCGGCGAGAAGGCCGGGTGCACGTCGGAATTGACGAAGGCCAGCCAGCGGGTGGCTTCGGCGCGCTGGCGCGGGCTGCCATCACCGCCGAGGCCGGCCTGCGGGAAGCTGTCGGCGATGTAGCCCATGATCGCGGCGTTCTGCAGCAGCACGAAGTCGCCGTCGACCAGCGCGGGAACGGCACCGGCCGGATTGATCTTGAGGAATTCCGGCCCCTTCAGGGTGTCCTTGTTCAGCAGTTCAACCTCGAACGGCTGGCCGGTCCACTGCAGGGCGATGTGGTCGGCGGTGGAACAGGCACCGGGCTTGCTGTACAGCTTCATGGGAACTCCAGGTGATGCGGGCGGGAAACGCCCACTATCCCAGAGCCCGGCGGCGGCCGGCAACGCTGCCGCCAGCACGGATCGTTACGACTGCCGCGGCTTGAGGTTCTGCACCTTGTAGAAGGTGTGATCGCCGATGGTCGCCACCTGGTAGGCGTTGCGCCAGTTCGGGCTGGCGATGGACAGCGCGGCGAAGTGGCTGGCACCGGGCACGATCTCGCGGCGTTCGCCGGCCGGCAGCGCCCAGTTGCGCTCGGCGTCGAAGGCCACGTTCATCGCTTCGCTCCACGCCGCGTCATTGCCCAGCTGGGTGCCGGGGGAGACGATGGTCGGTGCGAACTGCTTGCGCGCGGTGACCACCTGGCACATCGAGTCGCCCCACAAGCCACTGTCGAGACGGCGCAGGGCGACCTCGGCAACAGCCTGCTGGCCGCGCAGGGTCTGGTCGCGGGCTTCCAGGTACACGGTGGTGCTCAGACACAGTGAATCAGCGGCCGGCTGAGGCAACAACTGCGACAACCAGAGAATCCAGGCCAGTTTCATATAACTCCTTGCTCCGTATGGGCCGCACCCTCCGGTTCCGGCCGCGGGGCGACAGGAGGCGGGTACGACTTGGCGTCATGGGGAGGCGGCCATCGGGGCCGCCCCGTGGGCAGCCCCAAAAGAAACGATCAGTACCGATCGTGGGGGACTGCGCCGGCTCACCGGAAACTGGCTGGTGAGCGGAAAGATGGCGCAAGGTAGGGGGGCATAGCCGAACGCATCGTGAACCGCTCGGCTTGACATTCAGGTTCGACCGGGGTGACGGAAATCACATTCCGTCCCCCATTCAGGCGGTCATCAGAGCGCGGCGGCGACCCGGCTGCCCTGGTCGATGGCGCGTTTCGCATCCAGTTCGGCGGCCACGTCGGCACCACCGATCAGCTGCGCGTTGATGCCGGCCGCCTGCAGTTCGGCCTGCAGCGTGCGGTTCGGTTCCTGCCCGGCGCAGATCACCACATGGTCGACCGGCAGCAGCTGTTCGCTGCCGTCCACGCGGATGCGCAGGCCCTCGTCGTCCACCCCGAGGTACTCGACGCCACCGAGCATGCGCACGCCCTTGGCCTTCAGCGTGGCGCGATGGATCCAGCCAGTGGTCTTGCCCAGCCGCGCGCCCGGCTTGCCCGGGCTGCGCTGCAGCAGCCACAAGCGCCGCGGTGACGGCTCGACCTCGGGCCGGCCCAGCGAGCCGCGTGCCTCGAAGCTGGCGTCCACGCCCCATTCGGCCATCCAGCGCTGCGGATCCAGCGAGGGGGATTCACCGGCGTGGCTGAGGAATTCGCCGACATCGAAGCCGATGCCGCCGGCGCCGATGATCGCTGCATTGGTGCCCACTTCGACCCGTTCCAGCAGCACGTCCAGATAGCTCACCACCTTGGCGTGATCGGCACCGGGGAAATCGACCTTGCGCGGGGTGATGCCGGTGGCCAGCACCACCTCGTCGAAGCCAGCCAGTTGGGAAGCGTCGGCGCGGGTACCCAGGCACAGCTGTACGCCGGTCTCCTGCAGCGCGTGGCGGAAGTAGCGCAGGGTCTCGTGGAACTCTTCCTTGCCGGGGATGCGCTTGGCCACGTTGAACTGGCCGCCGATCTCATCATTGGCATCGAACAGGGTGACCTGGTGGCCACGCCGGGCAGCGACAGTGGCACAGGCCAGGCCGGCGGGGCCGGCACCGACCACCGCAATCTTCTTCGGCGCAGCGGTGGGACGATAGACCAGCTCGGTCTCGTGGGCGGCGCGCGGATTGACCAGGCAGCTGGCCAGCTTGTTCTCGAACACATGGTCCAGGCAGGCCTGGTTGCAGGCGATGCAGGTGTTGATCGCCTCCGCGCGGCCGGCACGGGCCTTGTTCGGCCACTGCGGGTCGGCCAGCAGCGGGCGTGCCAGCGACACCATGTCGGCGCCGCCACCGGCCAGGATGCGTTCGGCAACGTCGGGCATGTTGATGCGGTTGGTCGCCACCAGCGGAACCTTCACATGCGGCTTGAGCTTGGCGGTGACACCGGCAAAGGCCGCGCGCGGCACCGAGGTGGCGATGGTCGGAATGCGCGCTTCGTGCCAGCCGATGCCGGAATTGATGATCGTTGCGCCGGCGGCCTCGATGGCCTGCGCCTGTTGCACGATCTCTTCCCAGTTGCTGCCGTCTTCCACCAGGTCGACCAGCGACAGGCGGTAGATGATGATGAAGTCCGGGCCACAGGCTTCGCGGATGCGGCGCACGATCTCGACCGCGAAGCGCATGCGCTGGCGCGCGTCGCCGCCCCAGGCATCGGTGCGCTTGTTGGTGCGCGGTGCGATGAACTCGTTGATGAGGTAGCCCTCCGAGCCCATCACTTCCACGCCGTCGTAGCCGGCCTCGCGGGCCAGCTTCGCGCTGCGCGCGTAGTCGGCGATGTGGCGCTCGACGCCGCTGGCCGACAGCGCGCGCGGGGTGAACGGGTTGATCGGTGCCTTCAGCTTCGACGGTGCCACCGACAAGGGGTGGTAGGCATAGCGGCCGGCATGCAGCAGCTGCAGGCAGATCTTCGCGCCATGCTGGTGCGCGGCGGCGGTCAGTTGGCGGTGCGGCCGCACTTCCCAGGGCCAGGACAGCTTGCCGCCGAACGGCTTCAGCCAGCCGACCACGTTCGGTGCGAAGCCGCCGGTGACGATCAGGCCGACGCCGCCCTCGGCGCGTTCGGCGAAGTAGGCCGCCAGCCGCGGGAAGTCGCGGGCGCGATCCTCCAGGCCGGTGTGCATCGAGCCCATCAATACGCGGTTGCGCAACTGGGTGAAGCCCAGGTCCAGCGGGGCGAACAGATGGGGATAGGCGCTTTCGTTGGCTGGGGACATGGTCGATACGCTTGCGTACGGAAGCGCGAAGCGTGCCGCGAAACGGCGGCCGGGGCAAGGGTTGCTGGATGGCGCCGGCGGCGGCGCCCCCCGAACTCCGGGGGCGGTCGTGCCGGCCGCTGGCCGGGTACGGGGCAGCTCAGGGTGATTGCGGTTGCCGGGCAGCGGCCGGCACGACCGCGGGGCGACCGATCCCGAACCAGCCCAGGGTCACCCCGCACAGCGGGCCGATCAGCAGGGCGAAGGCGAGGGTGCCGAGGCCGACGTTGCCGCCCAGCCACCAGCCCAGCAGCAGGACGCTGCCTTCGATCAAACTGCGCACCTTCCAGATCGGCCAGCCGGTGCGGGCATGCAGGCCGGTCATCAGGCCATCGCGTGGACCCGGGCCGAGGCGGGCGCCGATGTACAGGCCGGTGGCCAGGGCCACCAGCAGCATGCCCGCGCAGAACATCGCCAGCTGCCAGCCAAGGCCGACGGCCGGCGGCAGCAGCCACAGCCCGAACTGCGCAGAGGGACCGATCAGCATCACGTTGAGCACGGTGCCGACGCCCGGCTTCTGGCGCAGCGGCCACCACAGCAGCAGCACCAGCGCGCCGATCACGTTGGTCGCCAGGCCGAACGACAGCGGGGTCTGCGCAGCGATGCCCTGCGACAGGACATCCCAGGGCGCCACGCCGATCGTGGCACGGATCATCAGCGAAGCACCGAAGCCGTACAGGAACAGGCCGGTGGTCAATTGCAGCAGGCGCAAGGGCAGGGCGGTGGGCATGGCGGTCCGGGGGGGGGATCTGTTTCCACCGTATCGCTGTTTCTGCATCATCCATAGATACAGATGCTGGCCAATCCGGCGCTACAGGCGACGTCGATCCCGCATGCGGGCGGTTGTGCAGGGCCGAGCCCGTGCTCTGCCGGTGGCGGCAGGCATAGCAGCCGAGCGTGGGCTCGGCTCTACAACACCCCGTCAGTCGTCCCAGCCGACCAGCGCCAGCTTGCCTACCGTGCGCCCACTGGCCAGGCGCTGATGCGCGATGTCCAGGTTGGCCGCATTGATCGTGCCCAGCGTCTCCTTGAGCGTGCCACGCAACTGGCCGGCATCGATCATGCTGGCCGCACGGCTGAGGATGCGGTGCTGTTCGATGCAGTCGGCGGTGGCGAAGCGCGAACGCGCGAACATGAATTCCCAGTGGATGCCGATGCATTTGGCCTTGTAGGGATCGCCGATG
Source organism: Stenotrophomonas sp. YJH_SMC_122 (assembly GCF_059369535.1). NCBI lineage: Bacteria > Pseudomonadati > Pseudomonadota > Gammaproteobacteria > Lysobacterales > Lysobacteraceae > Stenotrophomonas > Stenotrophomonas sp. YJH_SMC_122. The sequence continues at coordinate 9,155 of NZ_JCAFST010000017.1, forward strand.
CGCAGCGCACCCCGCGGCTCGACGATCAGGCCGACGTGGCCCTGCGGTGCCAGCAGCTGGCCCAGTTCATCCCAGTAGTGGTCGGTGTCGGCCAGATTGAGCGCGACCTGCACCGCATCGATGCCCAGCGCCTGCACCTGGGGCTGCAGTGGCTGCCGATGGTCGATCACATGCGTGGCCCCCATCTGTCGGCACCAGTCGATCGAGGCCTCGCGCGAGGCGGTGGCGATCACCTCGAAACCGGCGTGGCGGGCGAGCTGGATCGCCATCGAGCCCACGCCGCCCGCACCGCCGATCACCAGCAGGTGCTGGCCCACGTGGCGGCGGCCATCGAGCTGCAGCGGCATGCGCTGGAACAGCAGTTCCCAGGCTGTGAGGGTGGTCAGCGGCAGCGCGGCCGCTTCAGCGAAATCGAGCGTGGTCGGCTTGCGGGCGACCAGCCGTTCGTCCACCCATTGGTACTGCGCATTGCAGCCCGGGCGGGTGACGTCGCCGGCGAAGTAGACCTCGTCGCCGGAGGCAAACAGGCTGGCCTCATCGCCGATGGCTTCAACCACGCCGGCGGCGTCCCAGCCGAGCACCCGCGGCGTCTCCAGCGCTGCCGGATCGGTGGCGGCCCGCTGCTTGGCGTCGACCGGGTTGACCGAGACCGCTTCGATCCGGACCAGCAGGTCCCGGCCGCGTGGAGGCAGCGGTGGTGGCAGCAGGACATCACGCAGGGCAGGGGCGTATTCACGACTCAGGGCGACGGCTTTCATCACGGCTCCGGCTGGGTTCGTGATCCCATCATAAGGTTCCTCACGTTTCCGCAAACGCGCTGAACCGTGTGATGCGGCGCGTTGCGCAATATGTCGCATTCGACACTTAAACCCCGTCAAACCCTTGCAGTGCGTGGGTCTTGCGGATTTTCATCATCCTGTATAGGGTTTCAACGTCGGACCGGTGGCCGGTCGGGCGCAACACTTCACATGTTACGGGACTGTTAACATGGCCTTCACCCGCCTGAGCATAATGTTCGCGGCGGTGGCGTGCTGAATCGGCTGTCGTACATCGATGCACTAGTGCTGGCCCATGCCTCTACCGGTTTCATACCCCCGAAATAGGAGCTGTACTCAATGAACAAGAAGATCCTTACTGCCGCGCTGCTGGGCGGCCTGGCTTTCGCCCAGGCAGCTTCGGCGCAGGAGTTCGATGACCGCTGGTACCTGACCGGTTCGGCCGGCTTCAACTTCCAGGACAGCGACCGTCTGACCAATGACGCTCCGTTCGTGACCCTGGGCCTGGGTAAGTTCATCAGCCCGAACTGGTCGCTGGACGGTGAGCTGAACTACCAGAACCCGAACTTCGACAGCAACCAGGACCTGAACTGGTCGCAGTACGGCGTCTCGCTGGACCTGCGTCGCCACTTCATCAAGGAAGGCCGCGGCTGGAACCCGTACATCGTCGGTGGCCTGGGCTACCAGAAGTCGGAAGAAGAGTACGCTGCGCTCGACAACAACGGCCCGCGCCAGCGTAAGGACGGCAATGTTGCCGCCAAGCTGGGCGTCGGCCTGCAGACCACCTTCGAGAAGCGTGTTGCTGTCCGCGCCGAAGTGGCCTACCGCGCTGACTTCGACGACCAGAGCATCGCCGCACGTGACGAGAGCTGGTTCGGCGACGTGCTGGCTTCGGTCGGCGTCGTGATCCCGCTGGGCCCGGCTCCGGTCGCGGCTGCTCCGGCTCCGGCTCCGGTTGCCCCGAGCTGCGCCGACCTGGACGACGACGGTGACGGCGTCAACAACTGCGACGACAAGTGCCCGAACTCGCAGCCGGGTCAGACCATCGGTCCGGACGGTTGCCCGGTTCCGGTCTCCATCGACCTGAAGGGCGTCAACTTCGACTTCGACAAGTCGAACCTGCGTCCGGACGCCGTGGCGATCCTGAGCGAAGCCACCGAGATCCTGAAGCGTTACCCGGATCTGCGCGTTGAAGTTGCCGGTCACACCGACTCGAAGGGTACCGACGCTTACAACCAGAAGCTGTCGGAGCGTCGTGCTACCGCCGTGTACAACTACCTGACCAAGAACGGCGTTGACGCCGGTCGCCTGGTCGGCCCGATCGGCTACGGCGAGAGCCGTCCGATTGCTCCGAACACCAACCCGGATGGTTCGGACAACCCGGAAGGTCGCGCCAAGAACCGTCGTACCGAGCTGAACGTCCAGAACTAAGTTCTGACGCTCTGCCCGTAGGACACAGCAGGACCCGGCTTCGGCCGGGTCTTGTTGTTTCTGCGGCCAGGAAGCTCGCCTGTGACCCGGCAAGGAAACCGTTCGTCGGTCTTTTTATCCGTAAAACCAATAAGTTGTCGTATTCATTGAAAGTGGCGCTTGAAAGCTGGCGCGGCATTGCTAAACTCGCCGCGTCACTTCCTTCCGTGGATGCCCCTCATGCTGCGCTCTGCATCGGCCGCCGTCCTGGCGCTGGCCCTGGTTCCCGCCGCCCACGCTGCGGTCGATTGCTCGGTCAACACCAGCGCCTCGCCGCTGCCGTTGCCGGCCACGACCATCGCGCCAGTGGCCGACGAGCTGTACATCCGTGGCAACCAGCTGGGCATGCCGGCCGGTGTGCTGAGCAGCAACTACGATCCGTCGCAGTCGCTGGACCAGGTGCTGCAGCGCCTGCGCATCGACGGCTGCCAGAACATCGCCAAGGCCATTCCGAGCGCACCGGCGGTGAAGCCGAACGATCCGGCGGCCTACAAGCCGCAGACCGAATTCGACAACACGCCCTGGCGCTTCGACATGAGCCAGAACGGCAAGCGCATGACCGCCGAAGAGTTCGACGCCTGGATGAAGGCGCGCGGCGTTCGCGTGGTCAAGGCGCGTCCGGCTCCGGCCGCCACTCCGGCCCCGGCCGAAGCACCGGCTGAGACCAAGCCGGTCGACAAGAAGTAAGCGCCGCGGGGAGCAGAGGCTTGCGCACGCGCCGCCCACCTGCCGCCCCCGCCGCCCGCTCCCGCGCATCGCGTGGGCGTGCGACTCCGAATGTCTCCAGTGGCGTGCGCCATGGCCTGGCGCGGGTGCTGTCCAAGGCGGGTGTGTGCTCGCGCAGCGAGGCCGCGCGCTGGATTGCCGAGGGCCGCGTGCGCGTGTCCGGCCGCATCGTCCGTGATCCCGAATTCCCGATTGGACAGCCTGTGCCACCGATCGAAGTCGATGGCCGGCCGATGGATGCGCCGCAGCGCCTGTACCTGATGCTCAACAAGCCGCGCGGGGTGGTGACCACGGCGCAGGACGAGCGTGGTCGCGACACCGTGTATCGCTGCTTCGACGGTGCCGGCCTGCCGTGGATCGCGCCGGTCGGGCGCCTGGACAAGGCCAGCGAAGGCTTGCTGTTGTTCAGCAATGATCCGCAGTGGGCGGCGCACCTGACCGATCCGGAGACCGGCCCGCAGAAGACCTATCACGTGCAGGTGGATCGTCTGCCCGATGACGCCACCCTGGCGGCACTGCAGACCGGGGTGGAGGATGAGGGGGATTTCCTCGCCGCCCGTGCCGTGCGCGTACTGCGCAGTGGCGACAAGACCGCATGGCTGGAGGTGGTCCTCGACGAGGGCCGCAACCGCCATATCCGCCGCCTGTTGGCGGCCTTCGACCTGCAGGTGCTGCGCCTGGTCCGGGTCGCGATCGGTGGGCTGCTGCTCGGCGATCTCGGCAAGGGCCAGTGGCGGGTTCTGCAGGTCAGCGACCAGCAGCGGCTGGGGGCCGCTGCACCGGGCTGATCATCGCCCGTGGCCGGCAGTTGCCGGCCGCCGTTCCAGGCGTAGGGGGCGCCTGGCTGTCGACATTCCCGAACGGAGCCTGCCATGTACCACCCGACCCTCAATCAAACCCTGCGCTGCGCAGGCCTGCTGCTGCCGATGGTGCTGCTGACCGCCTGCGGCGGCCACAAGAAGGTGGCCAAGGCGGAAACGCCTGCCGAGACCCCGGTGGTGGAAGTGAAGACCCCGGAGCTGGATGGTCGCGGCAGTTACCGCTTCCTGATGAGCGACGGCGACAAGAAGATGACCGCCGATGAGTTCGATGCCTGGATGAAGGCCAACGGTATCCGCGTAGCCAAGGGCAATGGCCAGGATGCCGCCGCCAAGCCGGTGGTGGTGGCCAGCAAGGACGAGCCGAAGGGCAAGAAGAAAAAGAAGTGACGCCAGTGGGTGCCGACCTTGGTCGGCACGCCATCAGGCTGCGGTAGGTGCCGACCTTGGTCGGCACGCTCTGACCGGGTGGGGCAGAGCCCTTTCCTGCGGAAAGGGATCCGACCCCGGCCATGATCAGCCCTTGACCACGCCCAGTTCGACACCGATGCGGGTGAAGGCGTCGATCGCCCGGTCCAGGTGCTCGCGGCTGTGCGCAGCGCTGATCTGGGTACGGATGCGGGCCTGGCCTTTGGGCACCACCGGGAAGAAGAAGCCGATCGCGTAGATGCCTTCCTCGAGCAGGCGCTCGGCGAACTTCTGCGCCAACGGTGCGTCATACAGCATCACCGGGCTGATCGGATGCACGCCCGGCTTCACGTCGAAACCGGCGGCGGTCATCTTCTCGCGGAAGTAGGCGGTGTTCTCGGCCAGGGTGCTGCGCAGGTCGTCAGCGGCAGCCAGCATTTCGAATGCCTTGATGCCGGCGGCCACCACGTGCGGCGGCAGCGAGTTGGAGAACAGGTACGGGCGCGAGCGCTGGCGCAGCAGTTCGATCACTTCGGCGCTGGCGCAGGTGAAGCCGCCCAGTGCGCCACCCATGGCCTTGCCCAGAGTGCCGGTGATGATGTCGATCTTCTCCAGCACGCCCTTGACCTCGGCCGAGCCGCGGCCGGTGGCACCGAGGAAGCCGGTGGCGTGGCATTCATCGATGTGCACCAGGGCGTTGTACTTCTTTGCCAGCGCGGTGATCTTGTCCAGCGGCGCGATGAAGCCGTCCATCGAGAACACGCCGTCGGTGGTGATCAGCTTGGTCTTGCAGCCTGCGGCATCGGCGGCCTGCAGCTGGGCTTCCAGATCGGCCATGTCACAGTTGGCGTAGCGGAAGCGCTTGGCCTTGCACAGACGCACGCCGTCGATGATCGAAGCATGGTTCAGTGCATCGGAAATGATCGCGTCGTTCTCGCCAAGCAGCGGCTCGAACAGGCCGCCGTTGGCATCGAAGCAGGCCGCGTACAGGATGGTGTCCTGCTTGCCGAAGAAGTCGGCGATCTGCTTTTCCAGCTGCTTGTGCAGGTCCTGCGTGCCGCAGATGAAGCGCACCGAGGCCATGCCGAAGCCGTGGGTATCGAGTGCGTCCTTGGCGGCCTGGATCAGATCCGGATGGTCGGCCAGTCCCAGGTAGTTGTTGGCACAGAAATTCAGCACCTTGCGGCCGTCGTCGAGGGTGATCTCGGCCGACTGCGGGCTGATGATGATCCGCTCGGACTTGAACAGGCCCTGGGCGCGGATGGCGTCCAGTTCCTCGGCATAGTGGCGGGTCAGGGCGGAAGAGGCGTCGGTCATGGCGTGGGCACGGCTCTGAACGGGAAACCGCCGATTCTACCGGGCATCGCCGCTTGCCAACCGGCGCGGCCGGGGCATCGCCACGGCCGGCACATGTTGCATCGCAATAGCAAACTGGTTAAGAATTCGTGAACCGGAGCTGTCCGTTCCGGCCGATACGCCCGCCCTCGGCCTTCCACGCCACCGCCCCCACCGGAGACGCTCATGAAGCACGCCCGTGCCTGCCTCGCCATTGTCGCTGCCTTGACCCTGGCTGCCCCGTTCGCCGCCAGTGCCCAGGAAAACGAATCGCCGTACAGCTGGAACGTCACCGCCGTTTCCGATTACCTGTTCCGTGGTGTGTCGCAGACCGACGAAAAGCCGACCCTGCAGGCCGGTTTCACCTACACCTCGCCGGTCGGCTTGTATGCCGGTGTCTGGGGTTCGGGCGTCGACTTCGGTCCGGGCGACCCGAGCACCGAGGTCGACTACCAGATCGGCTACGGCGTCGACGTCACGCCCCGCGTCAATTTCGACGCGCTGCTGAACCGCTACACCTACCTCGGTGCCAGCGAGCTGAACTACAACGAGCTGATCACCACCACTACGCTGGATGAGACCTACAAGCTGACGGTGGCCTACACCAACGATGTCTGGAACAGCAGCACCGATGGCTGGTACTTCGGCCTGGGCGGCAGCTGGGGCCTGCCGAAGGACTTCACCCTGAATGCCAACGTCGGCCGCAGCACCTTCGAGGACGGCATCGCCAAGGACTACACCGACTGGAACGTCGGCGTCGAACGCCAGTTCGGCCTGTTCAACGTCGGCCTGGGCTACTACGGCACCGACGGCAACGGCCGCGACAACTCCGGCAAGCTGGCCCACAGCCGGGTGCTGCTGACCGTGGCCGTGGGCAAGTAACGCCGCAGGCGTTACGGTAGGTGCCAGGCCTGCCTGGCACGCATTGCGAAAAAGGCGCCCATCGGGCGCCTTTTTCAGTTCCGCGGTGTTCTTGATCCCATCTGGGGAAGAGCCCCCTTGTTGTTCAAGGGGGCGCGCCAAAGGCGCGGGGATAAGGAAACATGCGGGGGAATTGACCCTTCGGGTCAATTCCAGCTGAGCACGACCTTGCCGGCCTTGCCTTCTTCCATCAGGTCGAACCCCTTCTGGAAGTCGTCGATCGGCAGCTGGTGGGTCATCACCTTGCCGAGCGGGAAGCCGGACAGCACCAGCTGGGTCATCTTGTACCAGGTTTCGTACATCTTGCGGCCGTAGATGCCCTGCACGGTCAGGCCCTTGAAGATGATCTTGTCCCAGTCGCAGCCTGCACCCTTGGGCATGATGCCCAGCATGGCGATCTTGCCACCGTGGTACATGCAGTCGAGCATGTCGTTGAACGCACGCGGGTTGCCGCTCATTTCCAGGCCCACATCGAAGCCCTCCATGTGCAGTTCCTTCATCACGTCCTTCAGCGACTGGTTGGCGACGTTGACCACGCGGGTGGCGCCCATGTCGGCGGCCAGCTTCAGGCGAAAGTCGTTGACGTCGGTCACCACCACGTTGCGCGCACCGATGTGCTTGCAGATGCCGGCAGCGATGATGCCGATCGGGCCCGCGCCGGTGATCAGCACGTCCTCACCGATCACGTCGAATTCCAGTGCGCAGTGCGCAGCGTTGCCGTACGGGTCGAAGAACGCGGCCAGCTCCGACGGGATCTGGTCCGGGATCGGCCACAGGTTGCTGGCCGGCATCACCATGTATTCGGCGAAGGCACCATTGACGTTGACGCCGATGCCGACGGTGTTCGGGCACAGGTGCGGGCGGCCGCCACGGCAGTTGCGGCAGTGGCCGCAGACGATGTGGCCTTCGGCCGAGACGCGCTGGCCGATCTCGTAGCCGGTCACGCCCGGGCCGATCTCGGCAATGCGGCCGACGAATTCATGGCCGATGGTCAGGCCCGGCTTGATCGTGCGCTGGCTCCACTCGTCCCACAGGTAGATGTGCAGGTCGGTACCGCAGATCGCGGTCTTCTCGAGCTTGATCAACACCTGGTTGGGGCCCGGAGTCGGCACCGGAACCTCTTCCATCCAGATGCCCTTGGCTGCTTCGCGCTTGACCAGGGCCTTCATCGTTTGCTGCGCCATCGGGGTGGAACTCATCAGGGGGAAAGCGCGGATTATAGGGTGCCGCGCGGATTTCCCATGTTGCGCTGCGGGTGCTTTGGCGGAACGAAAGGCGTGCGCCGGCGGGCGTTTCGAACGTGCCGCAAACAGCAGCGCCTCCTTGATTCCGGGGGAGGGCGCGTGGTCACCCTGGCCGGGACACGCAAAAGCCCATCCATGGTGCTCGATGGCGCCATCCATGGCGCCAACGGTCCCGGCCAGGGTGACCACGCCCCCTCTAGACGATTCCATGTGCGCGGCCGACGTGCGCGTGGCAGAGCAAGAAGCAGGCCCATGACTTCCGGGGTTCGGGCCGGGGCAGGGCGGCGGGCTACAATCGAGGGTTCCACTACCAGGGGCCGCTCCATGCGCTCGAACCTGCTTGCATTCTCCATCGTCGCCAGCCTCGGGCTGGCCCAGGTCGCCCATGCCGCTGAAGGCATGTGGGTGCCGCAGCAGCTGCCGGAAATCGCCGGCCCGCTGCAGAAGGCCGGCCTGAAGCTGTCCCCGCAGCAGCTGTCCAACCTGACCGGCGACCCGATGGGCGCGGTAGTCGCCCTCGGCGGCTGCACCGCCAGCTTCGTCTCGCCGCAGGGTCTGGTGGTCACCAACCACCATTGCGCGTATGGCGCCATCCAGCTGAATTCGACCGCGCAGAAGAACCTGATCAAGGACGGCTTCAACGCGCCGACCCTGAAGGACGAACTGAGCGCCGGCCCGAACGCCCGCGTGTTCGTGCTCGACCAGATCACCGACGTCACCGCCCAGGCCAAGGCCGCCATCGCCGCCGCCGGCAATGACCCGTTGGCCCGCAGCCGCGCGCTGGACGCCTTCGACAAGGCCCAGGTTGCCGCCTGTGAGGCCGATGCCGGTTTCCGCTGCCGCCTGTACAGCTTCTCCGGCGGCAACACCTATCGCCTGTTCCGCAACATGGAAATCAAGGACGTGCGCCTGGTCTACGCGCCCCCGGGCAGCGTCGGCAAGTTCGGCGGCGACGTCGACAACTGGATGTGGCCGCGCCACACCGGCGATTTCTCGTTCTACCGCGCCTACGTCGGCAAGGACGGCAAGCCGGCCGCCTTCGCCGCCGACAACGTGCCGTACCAGCCCAAGCACTTCCTGAAGTTCGCCGACCAGCCGCTGGGCGCCGACGACTTCGTGATGGTGGCCGGCTACCCGGGCCGCACCAACCGCTACGCGCTGGCCGGTGAGTTCAACGAAACCGCCAGCTTCACCTACCCGACCATCGCCAAGCACTACAACGCCGTGCTGAAGATGATCGCCGACGCCGGCAAGGCCGACGCCGACGTCAAGGTGAAGTACGCCGCCACCGCCGCCAGCATGAACAACGTGGCCAAGAACTACCTGGGCCAGCTGGAAGGCTTCAAGCGCATCGACGCCGCCGGCCAGAAACAGGCTGAAGAGGCCGCCGTGCTGGCGTGGCTGAAGAAGCAGGGCGCGGCCGGCAAGCCGGCGCTGGCCGCACACGCACAGCTGCTCAAGCATCTGGATACCAGCAAGTCGACCCGCGAACGCGACCTGTTCGTCGGCCAGTTCAACAACACCTCGGCCGTTGGCGCGGCGATCACCCTGTACCGCCTGTCGATCGAGCGCAGCAAGCCGGATGCCGAGCGCGAAGCCGGTTACCAGGAGCGCGACCTGACCACCATTGAAGGTGGCCTGAAGCAGATGGACCGCCGCTATGTGGCGAAGATGGACCAGCAGCTGCAGGCCTACTGGCTGGAGCAGTACGTGGCCCTGCCGGCCGCGCAGCGCGACAATGAAGTGCTGAACAAGTGGCTGGCCGGCAGCGATGCCAACGCAGTCAAGGCGCTGGTGGGCAAGCTGTCGGGCACCGAGCTCGGCAGCCTGGACGCACGCCTGAAATGGTTCAAGGCCGACCGTGCCGCATTTGAAGCCAGCAGCGATCCGGCCATCCAGTACGCCGTGGCTGTGATGCCGGCACTGCTGAAGCAGGAAGAGCAGAAGAAGATCCGCGAAGGCGAATCGCTGACCGCGCGTCCGCTGTACCTGCAGGCCGTGGCCGACTACAAGAAGAGCCAGGGCGAGTTCGTCTACCCGGACGCCAACCTGTCGCTGCGCATCACCTTCGGCAACGTCATGGGCTACGGCAAGGACGGCGTGAAGTACACCCCGTTCACCACCCTGGAAGGCGTGGCAGCGAAGGAAACCGGTGAAGATCCGTTCGATTCGCCGAAGGCGCTGCTCGATGCGGTCAAGGCCAAGCGTTACGGCGGCCTGGAAGACAAGCGCATTGGTTCGGTGCCGGTGAACTTCCTGTCCAACCTGGACATCACCGGCGGCAACTCGGGTTCGCCGGTGCTGGACGCCAACGGCAAGCTGGTCGGCCTGGCCTTCGATGGCAACTGGGAATCGGTCAGCTCCAACTGGGTGTTCGACCCGGTGATGACCCGCATGATCGCCGTCGACAGCCGCTACATGCAGTGGATCATGCAGGAAGTGGCGCCGGCGCCGCAGCTGCTGAAGGAACTGAACCTGGCGAAATAAACCGGTTGCGGTAGTGCCGGCCGCTGGCCGGCAACCTCGACCAGATAGCCGGAGACCCCGAAACCCCGCGACCCACGTCGCGGGGTTTTTTGCTGCCCGCACCGACCCGGCGCGCCGAACAGGTATCATCCGTGTTCCGCGCACTTCACAGGATGTGAACGAAACGCGGGAACCTCCTCCCCCCAGGACCCCTTGCACGCATGCGCATCCTGCTTGCCCGCCACGGTGAAACGCCGTGGAACGCCGAAGGCCGCTATCAGGGCCAGATCGACATCCCGCTTTCGCCGATCGGCGAAGCCCAGGCCCAGGCACTGGGTGCCCGCCTGGCCTCGGTCGACATCACCCGTGCCGTCGCCTCGCCGCTGTCGCGCGCGCAGCGCACCGCGCAGCTGGCGCTTGGCGCCGCCCGTGCCGACATGCTGCTGACCGAGCCGGAACTGCAGGAAATCGCCCACGGCGAATGGGAAGGACTGCTGGCCAGCGAGATCCATGAGAAGGATCCGTCGCGCCTGCAGGCCTGGCGCGAGGAGCCCGATACCGTGCTGATGCCCGGCGGCGAATCACTGCGCCTGGTGCTGGAGCGCAGCTGGCGTGGCCTGGCCCGCGCCACCGACGGCCTCGGCGAGCACGACACCCTGCTGGTGGTCGCCCATGACGCGGTGAACCGCGTGATCCTGTGCAAGGTGCTGGGCCTGCCGATCTCCCGCCTGTGGACCTTCCGCCAGGCACCGACCACGCTCAACCTGCTCGAAGGCGCCGACCTTGACAGCCTGGAAGTGGTGCGCCTGAACGACTGCGCCCACCACACGCCGTTCTTCGGCGAAGCCAAGCACCGCGCACTCTGATCGATCCCCTCGCACCAACTGCTTCTGCTGGAACCGCTGCCGTGACGAACACCCCGACCACCCTGGCCGACTGGCTGGACTACATTGAACGCCAGCACCCGGCGAGCATCGACATGGGCCTGGAGCGCGTGCGCGCCGTGGCCACGGCGATGGGCCTGGGGGCGCCGGCCAAGCGCACCATCGTGGTCGGTGGCACCAACGGCAAGGGCTCCACCGTGGCCTTCATCGAAGCCATTGCACGCGCCGCCGGCTGGAAGGTCGGCGCGTACACCTCGCCGCACCTGCTGCGCTACAACGAGCGCGTGCGCATCGGCGGCCAGGACGTGGACGATGCCGCGCTGGTCGCTGCGTTCAGTGCGGTCGAGGCCGCGCGTGGCGAGACCACGCTGACCTATTTCGAGTACGGCACGCTGGCTGCGCTGCAGCTGTTCGCCGACGCCGGGCTGGACCTGGCAGTGCTGGAAGTGGGCCTGGGCGGCCGCCTGGATGCGGTCAACATCGTCGACGCCGACGTGGCGGTGATCACCACCGTGGACATCGACCACGCCGAGTGGCTGGGCGAGGACCGCGAGGCGATCGGCACCGAGAAGGCCGGCATCATCCGCGGCTGGAAGCCGGTGATCCTGGGCGAGACCGACCCGCCCTCGAGCGTGCTCGCGCGTGCCTACCTGGTCGGTGCCAACGCGATCCGCGGCGGCAGCGATTACTTCTACGAGCCGATCGACGCCCAACGCTGGCGCTGGCGCGATGTCGGCCTGCGCATGGAACTGCCGACCCCGGCGCTGGCCGGCCCGATCCAGCTGGCCAACGCCGGTGCGGCCATCGCCGCGCTGCGCGCGCTGGACAAGCCGGTGCCGCGCGCGGCGTGGGCCGCCGGTATCGCGGCGGCGCGCATTCCGGGCCGCCTGCAGGCGTTCGAGCGTGGCGGTGTGCAGATCCGCGTCGATGTCGGGCACAACCCGCAGGCGGCGGGGCAGCTGGCGCGCGCGCTGAAGGCCGAGGCGTCGGCCGGGCGCACCTTGGCGGTGTATGCCGCATTGCAGGACAAGGACGCGGTGGGTGTGGTGCAGGCATTGCAGGGCGTGGTTGCCGAATGGACCCTTGCCGGCCTGGACGGCCCGCGTGGCCAGAGTGCCGCCCAGTTGCAGGCGCGCCTGGCCGAGACCGCTGCTGGCAGCGCGCAGCTGGCCGCTTCGGTCGAACAGGCGCTGGCGCAGGTACTGGCCCGGGCCGAGCGCGGTGACCGCGTACTGGTATTTGGCTCCTTCCATACCGCTGCCACCGCATTGCAGTGGTTGCAGGGCAGCGCCTGAGCCACGTTCAGCCAATCCCGACGCCGTCCGGTCCGGCACCCGTATAATCGACCGCAACCTCCGGACAGTTGCCGCCTCACGTGGATACGCCTCTGAAACAGCGTCTGATTGGTGCCATCGTGCTGGTTGCACTGGCCGTTATTTTCCTGCCGATGCTGGTCAAGGGGCCTGCACCTGACAGCGGCGTGGCCTCGGTGCCGATCGCCGCGCCGGATGCACCGGCCGATGGCCAGTTCGAAACCCGTGAACTGCCGCTGGTGGCTCCGGCCGGTGGGGCTACCGGCCTGCAGACCGGGCAGGCCAAGCCGTTGCAGGAGGCCGCCACGCCGGCCACGCCGCCGACCGTGGACACGTCCCCGGCGGTTGCCGCCGGCAACTACGCCGTCACTTTCGGCGCATACGGCAGCAAGGCCGACGCCGATGCGGTGATCGCCTACCTGCAGCGCTCGCAGCTGCCGGGCTTCGCAGAAGCGACTACCATCAATGGCCGTCAGGCATGGCGTGTGCGCGTGGGGCCGTATGGCGACCGCGCACAGGCCGAGGCGGCCCGGCTGCAGGCGGTGAAGATCCGCGCCGATGTGAAGGCCGAAGTGATCACCCTGGATGCCGCAACGGGCAGCAGCGCCCCGGTGGCAGCTACCCCGGCACCGGCTACGCCGAGTGCCAGCACCCCGTCCGCAGCCACCTCGCCGTCCGCCAGCAGCAACCCGGTGCGCAGCGAAAGCCTGCCGCCGAGTACGCCGACTGCGACGGCCACTCCGGCGGCCAAGCCCGAGCCGCCGAAGCCGGCCCCGAAGCCCGAAACCCCGAAGCCCGAGCCGAAGCCGGAGGCCACCGCCAGCAAGCCGGCGACGGCGCCGACCACGCCGGCTGCACCGGCGGCCAGCGGCGTCGGCTTCGCCGTGCAGCTGGGCGCGTTCGGCCAAGCCAGCGATGCCAATGCGCTGCGTGACAAGGTCCGTGCTGCCGGCTTCAGCGCCTTCGTCGAGCAGGTGCGTACGGACAAGGGCACCCTGCATCGCGTCCGTGTCGGACCGGTCGCCAACCGGGCTGACGCCGAACAGCTGAAGGCGCAGGTCGCCGCCAAGGTTGGCGTCGCCGGCATGGTCCGACCGCACCCATGACCGACGCGCAGGCCCGTTGCCAGCGCCGCCGAAGGAGCGGGGCGCCATGATCGACGTGGTGCTGCTGATCGTGATCGCTGCCTCGACGCTGCTCGGGATGCTGCGTGGCTTCGTGGGAATCGTCATCGGCACGTTGTCGTGGCTGTTGGCCGCGTGGGCGGCCTTCGCCTTCGGCAACGATGCCGCGCGCTGGTGGGCGGCGCCCGCCGCACCTGGCGGCGAACATTTCGTCGGCGGCTACCTGGGCGTGGGCATTGGCGTGATGATCGTGGTCGCGGTGATCGGCATGGTCATCAAGGCGATGATCCACCGCAGCATGCTGACCAGCCTGGACCGGTTGCTGGGCGGTGTACTGGGGGCCGTGCGTGGTGGCCTGATCGCGGCGATCCTGGTGCTGCTGGCCGGCTTCACCCCGTTGACCGCCGAGCCCTCCTGGAAGCGCTCGGCGGTTCGCCCGGTGCTGAATCCGGCCGTGGCCTGGATGAACGGGAAGCTGCCGCGCTGGCAGGTCCCCGGCGCCGACATGCTGCCCAAGACCTTGCCGACCGACATGCTGTCCCCATCTGCATTGATGGAATTGGGGAAGAACGCAGGCGCCGGGTTGGGAAAGCCGGGCGCGGCAGGCGATAATGGCATCCTCAACCAGGTAGTGGCGGGCGGCGGATGGCTGCGGCCCGCGAAAGCGGAACAGGGCGATGCATACGATCCGGCCGAAGTGCGCCCGGACGCCCCAGCACTGCCGGACAGTATCGAGCCGGACGATCCGGCCAATGTCGACCGCAGGCGCGGCGACCACCGCGGCCAGGTACGGCCACCTTCCTTGTAACTGGGCACAGCCCAGCGGAGACCTCGCACCATGTGTGGCATCGTCGGAATCGTCGGCAACCAGAACGTCGCCGGGCAGTTGTATGACGGCTTGACCGTTCTCCAGCACCGCGGCCAGGACGCGGCAGGTATCGCCACCGCCAATGGCAGCCGCCTGCGGGTGCAGAAAGCCACCGGCCTGGTCCGCGATGTGTTCGACGCCCGCACCATGTCCACGCTGGAAGGCAGCGTCGGCATCGCGCACGTGCGCTATCCGACGGCAGGTTCGGAAGGCATGGACGAGGCACAGCCGTTCTACGTGAATTCGCCGTACGGCATCGCGCTGGCCCACAACGGCAACCTGATCAACACCGAGGCGCTGCGCCAGCAGGTGTTCGAACAGGACCGTCGCAACGTCAACACCGATTCGGACAGCGAAGTGCTGTTGAACGTGTTCGCCTACGAACTGGAGCAGCAGCGCCAGCTCAGCCCGGAAGCCGCGATCCGCGCGGTGGCCGGCGTGCACCGCCGCTGCAAGGGCGGCTATGCAGTGGTCAGCGTGGTGCTGGGCCTGGGCCTGGTGGCCTTCCGCGATCCGCATGGCATCCGTCCGCTGGTGCTGGGCAAGCGCAGCCATGCAGAAGGCGACGAGTACATCGTGGCGTCCGAGTCGGCGGCACTGGACGTACTGGGTTTCCAGCGCGTGCGTGACGTGCAGCCGGGCGAAGCGCTGGTGATCACCGCGCGCGGCGAGCTGTTCTCGGAAATCTGCGCCGAGCCGGCCGAGCACACCCCGTGCATCTTCGAATACGTGTACTTCGCGCGCCCGGATTCGATGATCGACAACGTCTCGGTGCACAAGGCGCGCATGCGCATGGGCATCAAGCTGGGCGAGAAGATCCTGCGCCTGCGCCCGGACCACGACATCGACACCATCATCCCGATCCCGGATACCTCGCGCGATGCCGCGCTGGAGATCTCCAATGTGCTTGGGGTGAAGTACCGCGAAGGCTTCATCAAGAACCGCTACATCGGCCGCACCTTCATCATGCCGGGGCAGGGTGAACGCGTGAAGTCGGTGCGCCGCAAGCTCAACCCGATCCACCTGGAGTTCCGCAACCGCGTGGTGCTGCTGGTGGACGATTCGATCGTGCGTGGCACCACCAGCCAGCAGATCGTGCAGATGGCCCGTGATGCCGGCGCGCGCAAGGTCTACCTGGCCAGCGCCGCGCCGCCGGTGCGCTACCCGAACATCTACGGCATCGACATGCCGGCGGCCGAAGAGCTGGTCGCGCACAACCGCACGGTGGAAGAGATCGAGGCCCACCTGGGCTGCGACTGGCTGATCTACCAGGACCTGGAAGACATGGAAGCGGCGGTGAGCGAAGGCAACCCGGCGCTGCGCAGCTTCGATTCGTCCTGCTTCAACGGCCACTACCCGACCGGTATCGAGCCGGGCTACTTCGAGCGCATCCAGCAGTTGCGTTCGGACGATGCCAAGCACAAGCGCCGCGCCTGAGGATCAGGCGTGGTGGATGTGCCCGACGTTGGTGGCGACCTGCTGCGTGCTGCGCAGCAGTGCCTGGCTGAAGCCGATCCGCTGCGCAAGGTCGCATTGACCCAGGCGTATGCGGCCGCGTTCCGTGCCGGTCGCCTGAAGGTGGCCGCGGATGCGCCGCCGCCGGATCCGATCTGCATGCCGGGGCGTCCGGGACGACTGGTGCTGGTGCATCCGCGCGAGGTGCCACGGCGTGGACTGGGCGGCGTGGAAGGGCGGGCTGCCTTCATCCACGCCATCGCCCATATCGAGCTCAACGCGATCGACCTGGCCTGGGACGCGGTGTACCGGTTCCGGGGCCTGCCGTCGGCGTTCCACGCCGATTGGGTCAGCTGTGCCGATGACGAATCGCGGCATTTCATGCTGCTGCGCGAACGCCTGCAGGTGCATGGCCACGACTATGCTGATTTCCCCGCGCACAACGGTCTGTGGGAAATGTGCGAAAAGACCGCGCATGACGGCCTGGCGCGCATGGCCCTGGTACCGCGCGTGCTGGAAGCGCGCGGCCTGGACGTCACCCCGGGCATGATCGAGAAGCTGCGCAATGTCGGTGATGGCGAAACCGCCGATGTACTGGAGGTGATCCTGCGTGAGGAAGTGGCGCATGTTGCCGCCGGTTCGCGCTGGTATCGCTGGTACTGCGACCGCGCCGGTGTGGAGCCGCGCGCGCGTTTCAAGGAGCTGCTGGTGGAGTACGCCGGCGGCTACCTGCATGGGCCGTTCAACATGGAAGCGCGCCTGCTGGCCGGCTTCGACGCCGATGAGCTGGCCAACCTGGTCGAACAGGCCGGTTGAAGAAAAGGGGACGGAGGGGATTAAGTCGTTTGTGGCACAAACGACTTAATCCCCTCCGTCCCCTTTTTCATGCGTTGGGCAGCACCACGCGCTTGCCATCCACGGTGGGCCGGTTGATGTAGAACAGGCCGGGGCCGGGCCGGTACGGCAGCTCGCTGACGCCGGCGTCGGCAGCGTAGGTCAGTGCGGTGTCGCCCAGCGCGTCGAAGTTCCAGTGCGCCGACTGCATCAGGTAACGCCGCCGCAACAGCGCCTCCTGGGTTTGCGTCAGTGGCTGTCCGGCCACCAGTCGTCGTGCGATGGGTTGCAGGGCGGACGGCAGCTCCCAACCGGGGACTGCGTTGGCATTGGCCGTCCATTGCACGCCGGCATCGATGGCATGCTGCTGCATCACCTGAAGCGCGATCAGCTGGTAGCGCCAGTCGATGCGCCGGCGCAACACCACGGCGGCCGTCACGTACAGCACCGGTGACAGCAGTACGCTGCGGCTGCCGGCGCGACGCTGTTGCTGCCACTGGTGCCAGACATCCACCCAGACTTCTCTTTCGTCCAGGCCCAACTGCTGCCGCCAGCGCTCGGCATCGGCCTGTGACTCGGCGTAGGCCGTGGTCGCCTGCAGGATCGCCAGCGGTGGCGTCTGGTACTCGGCCACGCTCGGGCGGCGCAGCAGCTGCCGGCGCGGGCGACTGAGCAGCTTGGGCCCTTCTTCGAGCTGGTTGTAGCCGCCGCCGATGTTGGCGTGTACGCCGGGCAGGGCGATCTCGGTGAACGCTGGCGCCACGCTGGTCAATGGATAGTGCTGGCGATGCTCGTCACGCGCGCTCAGTTGCAGCACCTGCCTGGCAACGCCTGCATGCAGCGCGAGATGAGGTTGTTCGTCGGCACGGCCACCGCTGACCGCAACCACCGTGTCGAACAGGCCGATGAAGCGCAGCGGCGGATCGGCCGGGGCGAAGTCCGTTGTGCAGGACAGGCCAGCGGCCTGCAACAGCTGCCGCCAGCGGGTGCGATCCCAGGCCTGCAACTGGTTGGCCACATCGCGCGCGGCGGCCGCACCCCGTGAAAAGCCGAACAGATCCAGCTGCACGCCACGCAGTGGTCGCTGCCAGCGCGTAGCGAGTGCACTCAGTGCCGCCGGCAGCAGCACCTGCAGCGCCCGCTGCACTTTGGCGCGCACACCGCTGGCGCCAATGCCGAACGCCAGTCCGATCAGGTCGTCGTCGGCGTCATTGCGGGTACCGACACCTTCCACGTAGATCGACAGGGAGGGGCGCGCCGATGTCCCGCTGCGGCTGTCCGGGTACAGCTGCTGCAGGCGGGCGATGTTGGTCAGGCCATTGTCGTAGCTGCTGGTCAACCGGCTCTGGTAGGTCGAATCGTCATCCGCACGCAGCTGCGCCGGGCGCGGCTGCGGCGGCTGGGGCCTGCCACGGGCCAGGTTGTGTGCGTTGTTGCGGGTGCCATCGAAGAACAGCCCGATCCGCAGCAAGCCGACATCTTCGTCCGTGTCCAGCGATGGTGCCATGTGCATTCCCCGTCGTGGCTGCGTCACGGTAGCGTGAAAGCGGTGTATTGGCGACGTGTAGTGACGCTTTTGACCTTACTTAACCCAGATGCGGTCGATCACAAATCCTGATTTTCACTTCTCTCGCCTATTGAATTCACACGCCCCGCGCAGGCCATATGGCCGAACCCGGCAAACCGGGTCGTGCTGCATCAACGCTGTTCACATCATTCAAGGAGCGACGCAATGTTGTCCAGATCGATTGGCAAAGCGGCAGGTGGCCTGGTGTTGGGTTTGTCGGTGGCAGCGGCCGCGCATGCGGCACCGTTGTTCGAGCCGGTGACGGTCATCAGCCGCGCATCGGCAAACAGCGAGTCCGCACTGGGCAAGCTGCTGGCCACCCCGTCCACGGCGACGGTACAGGAAGTGCGTGTCGATGCAGCCGCCACTGCACAACCGCAGCTGGAATTCGAACTGCTCGGCCAGCGGGTGCAGGCGGTGCGCAGCAAGGTCGAAGCACTGCCCGATGGCGGCAGCATCTGGTACGGCCAGTTTCGTTCGCCCTCGGACAAGCTGACCGCGGCCACCTCCAACGGCCAGGACGACCCCGGCAATTCGCTGATCCTGGTGCGCTCGGGCGACACCATCACCGGCTCGATCCGCAAGGAGGGAAAGCTGTATCGCCTGCGCCCGTTGGGCAACCGCCACGTGCTGGTGGAAGTGGATGAATCGCGGATGCCGGCCGACCATCCGGCCGACTACAACCAGCTGCCGAAGATCCCGATGGGCAACAACGATCGCATCGGCATCGCGCAGGCTTCGTCCGGTACGCCGGCGACCATCCGTGTGCTGGTGGTGGCGACCAATGCCGCCGTCGCCGCCTATGGTGGCAACATGCAGTCGCTGGTGCAGCTGGCGGTGGCCGAGTCCAACCAGGGCTACGGCAACAGCAATGTCGGCCTGACGCTGCAACTGGCCGGTTACGAGACCACCAACTACAGCGAGTCCGGCAACTTCACCACCGACCTGTCGCGTTTCCGTGGCACCAGCGACGGCTACATGGACAGCATCCACACCAGCCGCAACACCACCGCGGCCGATGTCGGCGTGCTGCTGATCAACAACAGTGCCTACTGCGGCCTGGCCTCGGGGATCGGCTCGACCGCGTCGACAGCGTTCGCGGCGGTCTACTGGGATTGCGCGACCGGCTACTACTCATTCGCGCATGAGATCGGCCACCTGCAGAGCGCGCGGCATGACATCGCCACCGACCCGAGCACATCGCCCTACGCCTATGGCCACGGCTACCGCTATGAGCCGTCCAGCGGCACCGGCTGGCGCACGATCATGGCCTACAACTGCACCCGCAGCTGCCCGCGCCTGAACTATTGGTCCAACCCGAACATCAGCTACAACGGCATCCCGATGGGCAACGCCAGTACCGCCGACAACCAGCGCGTGCTGGTCAACACCAAGGCCACCATCGCGGCCTTCCGCTGAGTCTGTACTGTCCGCGGCCGCCTTGTGCGGCCGCGGATTTCCTGCCGGCGGGAATTACCCGCGGGGCAGGGTATCCAGCGACCAGCCATTGGCATCCACGCGCAGCACCGAGCCCTGTTCGTACCAGTCGCCGAGCACGATGCGGGTGCGGTCGCGGCCGCCGGCCTGCAGCGTATGGATGGCCGGGCGGTGGGTATGGCCATGGATCATGGTGTCCACGCCGTGGCGGACGAAGGTGGCATCGACTTCGGCCGGAGCCACGTCGGTGACGGTTTCGAACTGTGCACGATCGCCCTGCTTCATTTCCGACTGGCGGGCCTGGCTGGCCTCGCGCGCCTTCTGCGCGAAGGCGATGCGTGCGGCCAGCGGCTGCGACAGGAACTGCGCCTGGAACACCGGGTCGCGGGTCTGTGCACGGAACTGCTGGTAGGGGATGTCATCGGTGCACAGCAGGTCACCATGCTGCAGCAGCACCGGGCGGCCGTACAGCTCGATCACGCACGGGTCGGGCAGGATGCGCAGGCCGGCACGGCGCGCGTAATCCTCACCAAGCAGGAAATCGCGGTTGCCGCGGATGAAGTAAACGGGCACGCCGCCGTCGGACAGCACCTTCAACGCATCGGCCACCGCATCAGCGGCCGGAGAGGGCGTGTCATCGCCGATCCAGGCCTCGAACAGGTCGCCGAGGATGTACAGCGCATCGGCGCCGGGCGCCTGCTCGCGCAGGAAGCGCAGGAACAGGTCGGTGATCTCCGGACGGCTGGGGTCCAGGTGCAGGTCGGAAATGAACAACGTGGTCATGCCTGCATTCTAGGCCATCAAGGATGATGGTAGCGCCGCGGGAGCGGCGGGGTCGGATCCCTTTCCGGCGGAAAGGCGATCTGATCCCTGGGCTACACCGGCAGCGGCAGCCAGGTCAGGCTGGCCGAAGCCAGCAGGACGGCGATGCCCGTGGCGGCGAGCACGTCGGAAGGATAGTGCAGGCCCAGCACCACCCGCGACAGCCCGACACCGAGGGTGAACGGCACCAGCAGCGGCGCCAGCCACGGGTAGTAGGCCAGTGCCACGATGGTGAACGACACTGCGTGCAGGGTGTGCCCGGAGGGGAAGCTGAATTCGTCCAGCGGTGCCACCCAGGCGCGGATGCGAAGATCGGCCGCGTAAGGCCGCGGGCGCCGCGTCCAGCGCTTGAGGCCCTTGTACAGCAGCAATGCGGCCAGGCCGGTGGCGGCCATGTGCACCGAGGCGCGCAGGCCATCGAAGCCATCCAGCACCACCAGCGCGGCCATCAGCACATACCAGAACACGCCATCGCCGAGACGGCTGATGACCGAGAACAGGCGGCGCACGCGGCGGCGCCGACAGTAATGGTTGGCCCGCCGGCACAAGCGCGCCTCGCGCCCTGCCAGCAGTTCAAGCGGCGTGGTGCGCATGGCCGCTCCTCCGCGACTGCGCAAGCTCGGCCAGCAACGCATCGAACTCGGCCACCACCTGCTGTGGATGCAATCGCTTCATCGCGCGCGCGGCATTGCCGCCCAGTTCGTGGCGTCTCGCGTCATCGGCGGCCAGTTGCACGGCGGCCTCGATGAACTGCTCGTCGCTGTCCACCGCTGCGCCGTTCTCGCCGTTGCGCAGGTACTCACGCGCGGCGCCGTAGTCGAAGGCCACGGTGGCCACGCCGCTGGCCATGCTTTCCAGAGTCACGTTGCCGAAGGTCTCGCTGCGGCTGGGGAACAGGAACAGATCGCCGCTGGCGAAGTGGCGGGCCAGCGCATCGCCGCGCTGGATGCCACAGAAGATGAAATCGGGATTTTCATGTGCCAGCTTCTCGCGGGCCGGGCCGTCACCCACCCATACAAAGCGTGCCTTGGGCCGGATCTGCTGCAGGCGGCGGAATGCCTTCACCGCCAGGCCGAGGTTCTTTTCGGCAGCAATGCGGCCGACATGGATCGCCACCAGGCCGTTGCCATCCACGCCCCATTCCTCGCGCAGTGCAGGATCGCGCCGGCCCGGATCGAACTGCTGGCTGTCCACCGCACGGGCCAGCAGACGCACGCGTTCGAAGCCCTGTTCGCCGAGGAACTGCTGCAGTTCGCGGGTCGGCACCAGGGTAGCGTCCGCCTGGTTGTGGAAGCGGCGCATCCAGCGCATGGCCGCGGCCTGCAGCCATGCCACGCCATAGTCGGGCAGGTATTCGTCGAAGCGGGTGTGGAAGCCGCTGGCGACCGGGATACCGAGGCGGCGTGCGGTACGCAGTGCCGACCAGCCGAGTGGACCTTCTGTGGCGATGTAGACCGCATCCGGGCGCTGATTCTGCCAATGGCGGCCCAGCCGGATCGGGGCTGGCAGGCCGAAGCGCAGGCCGGGGTAGCGGGGCAGGGCAGCGCCGGGAACCAGCAAGGTGCCGGGTGCCGAATCCAGCGCTTCGGTGGACTGGCGGGGGCGGACGAGGTCGATCTCGTGTCCGGCTGCACGCAGACCCTGCTCCAGGCCCTGTACGGTGAGGGCGACGCCGTTGACTTCCGGCGGATAGGTCTCGGTGACGATGGCATAGCGCATGGCGGGCCTCCCGGTTTCCGGCATGCTCGGCCCTGGCGATGTAGCCGACATGACCGCATTGCGACCGCCAGATGACGGTGGCACCGGCGACCGCATCGGCGCTGCGGCCAACAGAAAAAACCACGGCCCCGAAGGGCCGTGGTCCTGGTGCTTCATGTCACAGCGCGATGGATCAGAAGCGCTGCTGGTACTTCATGTAGACGAAGCGGCCGATGTCGTAGCCACCGTAGTACGAGAAGGCCGAGTTCGGCTTGCTGTACATGACCGGGCCGTACTTCTCGAACACGTTGTTGGCACCGACCGACACGGTGGCATCCCACGGCAGCGAGTAACGCACCTGCACGTCGTGGAAGGTGACCGCGCCGCGCTCGTTGTAGTTGCGTGCGCCCTTGTACCACGGTGCGTACACACCCGGATCCGAGCACTCGTCCGGGTACAGCGCGATGTTCGAGCAGGTTTCCTTCACGCCCGAATAGTAACGCGCGGTCCAGCTCGCGCCGAAGTTGCCCCGCTCGTAGCCCAGCACCAGGTTGGAACGGACGCGGAAGGCGCTGCCGATGCCGTTGGTGACGATCGGGACGATCGAGTTGTCGTTGGAGGTGCGGTAGGTGGCACTGGATACGTAGGTGGTGGCCGAGTTCACGTTGAACTTGCCGAACCGCGTGTCCAGACGGTAGCTCACATCCAGGTCGTAGCCTTCGGTTTCCATGAAGCCAGCATTGCGGTTGCCGAACTTCAGATTGGTCACGATGCCGGTCACCGGGTCACGCTGGAAGCGCGAGCAGCGCGCTTCGATACCCGACTCGTAGCAGTCCTGCAGGATCTGGGTCGGCGTGTCGGCGATGATCGTGTTGTCGATGCGGATCTTCCACCAGTCCAGCGAGGCGTTGAAGCCCTGGATGAAGCTCGGGCTCCAGACCAGGCCCAGGGTCTTGCTGGTCGAGGTTTCCGGCGTCAGCAGCGGGTTGGACCCGGAGGTGAACGGCACCGGCGTCGCGTCCGTCGACGTGTTCACCGGGGTGCCACCCTGGCGCAGCTGGCGGAAGGTATTCGCATTGGCGATGTCGCGTGCGCAACGTGCACGGACTTCCGCGCTGGAGGCCGAGGAACCGAAGCGGGTGTCGCACGGATCGCTGAACTGCGCGAAGGTCTCCGAACCACCACCGAACAGGTCGCTGATGGTCGGTGCACGGAAGCCCTCGGCCCAGGTGCCACGCACCATCAGCGAGTCGATCGGCTTCCACTTGAAGCCGAACTTGCTGTTGAGCGTGTTGCCGAAGGTGTTGTAGTCCGAGAAGCGGGTTGCGCCATTGAAGGTCAGTTCCTTCGCGCCCGGCAGGTCGGCCAGCACCGGAACGTTCACTTCCAGGTAGGCCTCGTTGACGGTGTAGTCACCACCGGTCGGGCCTGCGGCCAGGTTGGTGGTCGCGCCGGTCTGGGCCAGGGCATCCGGGGTGTACTTGCCTTCTTCCTTGCGGCTTTCCACGCCGAACGCGAAGCCCAGGTCGCCAGCCGGCAGGGTCACGATGCTGCCGGCGATGTTGGCAAAGAAGTTCTTGGAGGTGGTGCGGCCCTTGGTGATCTCTTCCGGGAACAGCCACGCCTGCAGTTCTTCGTTGCCGTACAGGCCATCGGCCGCCGTCGTGCCGTACGGCACCAGCGGGTTCCACGGCTTGCACACGTCATAGGAGATCGGTGCAGCGGCGGTGCCGCACTGCACCTTGCCGGTGGCGGCGTTGTAGAACGACGGGCCGACGCCGCCAGCGACGCGACCCTTGTGCAGGTTGCCGGTCGCCACCGATTCCAGTTCATTGCGGTTGTACTGGTAGCCCACTTCCCAGTCGAAGTAGCGGCTGCCGATCTCGAACGAACCGTCGAACGACGCCACCGCGCGGTAGGTCTTCAGCTCGCTGGTGGTCACGCGCGGCACCTCCCAGGTGCGGCGGTTCCAGGCCACGGCGGTCGGGGTGGCATACCCGTGCTGGCGGCCGAACGGATTGAAGTAGCTGTTGATCGACATCGAGCCGACACCGGCGGTGCTCGACTGCAGCGGATAGCCCGCGATCTGGCGGGTGGACTCACGCTGGTTGTAGCCCAGCTCGGTACGGAAGTTGACGTTGTCGGTGATCTTGAAGCGGCCGTCGAAATAGACCGAGTCGCGCTTGACCGGATACATCACGTGCATCTGGTCGTTGGCGTTGCTCACGTCACCGGTGAACGGCGTGCTATCGGTGAGGTGGTAATTGGCCGGGTTGGTGGGATCCGCGCCGCGGTTGAGGGAATAGCCGCAGCCCGCAGTGGCGGTACAGCCCGGGCCGCGCAGACCGGTGAACTGGCCGTACTGGCTGATCGTGGTCCAGTTGCTGCTGTCGTACGGATGGCGATCGGTCATGCCGTACTTGCTGAAGCCGCGATCGCGCGCCCACACGCCCTTCTCTTCGGCATGCTCGGCGGACAGGGTCAACGACACGCGATCGTTGCTCCAGCCGGCGACCACGTCGAAGCGGTCACGCGCGCCGTCGCCCTGGCTGTACTGGCCGTGGTAGACGTTGGCAGTCACACCGGTGACGTTGGAACGGGTGATGATGTTCACCACGCCGGCCATGGCGTCGGAGCCATAGATCGCAGAGGCGCCGTCCTTCAGCACCTCGATGCGTTCCACGGCGGACACCGGCAGGGTGGAGATGTCCTGGTAGCCGGACGTGCTGATGCCCAGGCGCTTGCCGTTGACCAGCACCAGGGTGCGCTGGGTGCCCAGGTTGCGCATGTCGATGTAGGTGCCGCCCGCGTTCTCGCCTGCGGTCAGCGCATTGGCGCGGCTGATGGTCGGGCTGCCCATGGCGGTGACGTTCTGCAGGATGTCGGCAACCGAGCTGAAACCCTGCTTTTCGATGTCGTTGCGGCTGATCGCGAACACCGGTTGTGCGGTTTCCACGTCCACCTGGCGGATGCGCGAGCCGGTGATCTCGATGCGGTCGAGGTTGGTCGGGTTGGCGTTGCTGCCTTCCTGGGCAAACGCGGGCAGCGCCGCCAGCGCTGCAGTGGTAGCCAGGGCGTAGCGGATGGCCTGCCCCAGTGCGGTGGTGCGTGAAGTCATGGCGAGCTCTCTCTCTCAGGTCGTGCACAGGACGCCAAAGTGGGCGTCGAAGGAGCCAGCTGGGTTGATGACCGAGCCGGCGACCCGATAGTAGTCTCGTTAGTTAATACTCTGTAAAGGGTTCGTATCAATTTATGTCACGCGGCCGCGCCAGCCTTCACAAAACGTGAACAAAAGCAGACGCTTACGTGATGGCAGCGATTGCCCACAGCGCGCCGTTGTGTTGCGAAGCAGCACAAAAAACCGCCAGACTGCGCAAAGTGGGAGTGGGAGATTCGTCACCCCAGTTGTCCTGTGGACAACAGCGGACGGCGTATTCAGGCCACGAACGGACGGAACTGGATGCCCAGCCCGGCGATGCCATCGGTCTCGCCGATCAGGTCCGCGCGCAGCAGCGGACGGGCATCGATGAACGCCTGCGGCACGATCAGCGACAGCCGGTTATCGTCGGCGGTCAGTTCCAGCGCCGGCAGCGGATCGTCTTCGTGGGCGCGGTTGAGCAGCACCGCCAGCCGCAGCAGCGCCGCGAGCCGGCGCGCGGTCAGCAGCAGGCGTTCGGGCAGGGCGTCGAAGGCGGTCTTGGCCACGCTGCGGCGGTGGCTGCGCACCAGCGCCGCCAGCATCTGCTGCTCCTGGCGCGAGAAGCCGGCGATATCCGAGTGTTCCAGCACATAGCTGCCATGCACGTGGTAGCCGCTGTGCGCGATCATCAGGCCCAGCTCGTGCAGGCGCGCGGCCCAGCCGAGCATGCGCGCATCGTCGGCATCGAGCCTCCAGCGCTCCTGCACCTGTTCCAGCAGGGACAGCGCGGTGTCCTGCACGCGCTCGGCCTGGACGGTATCGATACCGTAGCGCTGGCTCAGTGCAGCCACCGATTCGTCACGCAGGTCGTTTTCGCCGGCGCGGCCGACGATGTCATACAGGATGCCTTCGCGCATCGCCGCCTTGCTGACCAGCAGCTTCTGCAGGCCCAGCGCCTGGAAGGCCGCTTCCAGCACCAGGATGCCGCCGGCGATGATCGGGCGGCGGTCGCTGGACAGGCCCGGCAGCTGGATGTCGTCGATCTTCTTGGCCTTCAGCAGTTCATCGCGCAGCTGCGGCAGGGCCTCGGCGGTGATGGCGCCCTTGCTCAGCTTCATCGTCGCGCAGATCTCGCTTATCGCCTTGTGCGTGCCCGAAGAGCCCAGCGCTTCCTGCCAGCCCAGCGCGCGGTACTTGCTGGCGAAAGGCTGGAACTCGCGGCCAATCTCGGCCAGCGCGTCCTTCCAGCGCTTCTTGCTCAGCTTGCCGCCGGGAAAAAAGCGCCGGGTGCTGGCGATGCAGCCGGCCTGCAGGCTTTCGCGCTCCAGGGTCTGCATGCCCATGCCGATGATGAACTCGGTGGAGCCACCGCCGATGTCGATCACCAGCCGGCGCTGCCCGGGCTTGGGCGGTTGCGCGTGGGCCACGCCCAGGTAGATCAGGCGCGCTTCTTCGCGCCCACTGACCACTTCGATGGCATGCCCCAGTGCGGTTTCGGCCGGTACCAGGAACGACTGCGGCGAGCGCAGCTGGCGCACGGTGTTGGTGGCCAGCGCGCGCACCCGGTGCGGCGGCACATTGCGGATGCGCTGGCCGAAGCGGGCCAGGCATTCCAGTGCACGTTGGCGTGCAGCGGAAGAGAGACCCCCCTTGCCATCCAGGCCATCGGCCATGCGCACCGTCTCGCGCAGGCGGTCGATCACCCGCAGCTGGCCGAGCGTATAGCGCGCGATGACCATGTGGAAACTGTTGGAGCCAAGGTCGATGGCGGCCAGCAGGTCGCCATCCTGCAATGCGGGCGGAGTCGTGGTGGTGTGCGGCATGGACGAATGTTAGCCGAAGGGGCGGTGTGCTCGTCACCGCGCGGCCTTCACATGTTGGAAGAGGGGAGTGCGGCAGGGCTGCGCCCTGCACCTGCCGAAGCATCAGCAGCAGGCTATCCGTGGGATGGCGGGGTGGGTCCGATGGCAGGGGACGCCGTGAACCCGTCCATGGGGCTTGGTCGCCGCATCCATGCGGCTCACTGATCTGGCCCCCCGTCTCCGACAGTTCTCTGCGATCTGCCGGACGGCGTTCTGCGCTGCTGTTGGTGGGTGTCGACCTTGGTCGACACAGTGGATGAATCCAAACATGCCGACCAAGGTCGGCACCTACCGGGTCAGAGCCCCTGCATCAACGCCATCTGTGCCGAATGCGGCGCTTCGTCGTGGGCCGGGGCACGCTTGTGGTAGATGCCGTCGGCATCCAGCTCCCAGGCGTTGAGGTTGTCGTCAAGGTAGTTCTGCAGGACTTCGCGGTAGACCCGCTTGGCCAGTTCCGGATCGAGGATCGGGAAACAGGTCTCGACCCGGCGCAGCAGGTTGCGTTCCAGCCAGTCGGCGCTGGCGCAGTACATCTCCGGCGCGCCGTCGTTGCCGAACCAGTAGACGCGGCTGTGTTCCAGGAAGCGGCCGACGATCGAGCGCACGCGGATGTTGTCCGAGATGCCCGGTACGCCCGGTCGCAGCGTGCAGGCGCCGCGGATGATCAGGTCGATCTGCACGCCGGCCTGCGACGCGGCGTACAGCGCGCGCACCACCTGCGGTTCGTTCAGTGCGTTCATCTTGGCGATGATCCGCGCCGGGCGGCCGGCGGCGGCGATGCGCGTCTCGCGCTCGATGCGGCCGAGGATGCCGGTGTGCAGGGTGAAGGGCGACTGCAGCAGGCGCTTGAGCTTCATCTTCGACGCCAGCCCGGACAGCTGCTGGAACAGCAGGTGCACGTCATTGCCGATGTCCGCATCGGCGGTGATCAGGCTGATGTCGGTATACGCGCGGGCGGTGCCGCTGTGGTAGTTGCCGGTACCCAGGTGCACGTAGCGGCGCAGCTTGCGGCCCTCGCGACGCACGATCAGCAGCATCTTGGCGTGGGTCTTGTAGCCGACCACGCCGTACACCACCTGCACGCCGGCTTCCTGCAGGCGATCGGCCAGGCCGAGGTTGGCTTCTTCGTCGAAGCGGGCGCGCAGTTCGACCACCACGGTCACGTCCTTGCCGTTGCGCGCGGCCTGGATCAGCGCATCGACGATCAGTGAGTCCTTGCCGGTGCGGTACAGGGTCTGCTTGATCGCCAGCACGTTCGGGTCGATTGCCGCCTGCCGGATCAGGTCCAGCACTGCGGTGAAGGCGTCGAACGGATGGTGCAGCAGCAGGTCCTGGCGCGCCACCGTCTCGAAGATGCCGTCACTGTCGCGCAGCGTGCGCGGGGTCATCGGCGGGTATTTCAGGTCCGGCTGCGCGATCAGGTCGTACAGCTGGATGATGCGGTTGAGGTTGACCGGGCCATCGATGCGGTACACCGCGTTCTCGGTCAGGCCGAAATTCTGCAGCAGGGTGCGCACGATCTCGCGCGGCATGTCGTGCGCGATCTCCAGCCGCACCGCCGGCCGGTAGCCGCGGTCGACCAGCTCGTCGCGCAGCGCCAGCGCCAGGTTCTCCACTTCCTCCTCGTCCACCACCAGCTCGGAATTGCGGGTGACGCGGAACTGGTAGGCACCCTGGACTTCCATGCCCGGGAACAGCTCATCGACGAAGGTGGACAGCACCGAGGACAGAAACACGAAGTTCTGCGATCCGCCCAGCTTCTCCGGCAGCTGGATGATGCGCGGCAGCGAGCGCGGCGCACGCACGATGGCCAGATGGCCGGCGCGGCCGAAGGCATCGGTGCCCTTCAGCACCACCACGATGTTCAGCGACTTGTTGAGGATCTTCGGGAACGGGTGCACCGGATCCAGGCCCAGCGGCGACAGCACCGGCATGATCTCGTTGCGGAAGTAGGCGCGCAGCCAGCGCTTCTGGCGGTCGGTCCAGGAGTGGCGGCCGAGCACGCCGATGCCGGCGTCCATCAGCGCCGGCCGCAGCGTTTCGTTCCAGCAGCGGTACTGCTGGTCCACCAGTTCGGCGGCACGGTCATGGATGGCGCTGAGGATGGCCTGCGGGCTCATCCCGTCCGGTGCGGGTGGCAGGCCGAATTCCTGCGCGTGGCGCACGGCAGCGGCGCGGATCTCGAAGAACTCGTCGAGGTTGGTGCAGGAGATGCACATGAAGCGCAGGCGCTCCAGCAGCGGCACCTGCGGGTCCATCGCCTGGGCCAGCACGCGGAAGTTGAAATCCAGCTGTGACAGTTCGCGATTGATGTACAGCGCCGGGTCGCGCAACGGATCGTTGTCTGGGCTCACGGGGAGGGGGAGGGATCCGAGGCTGCTCATGGCGTCATTCTTCGATGGAGGTCAGGGGGGCGGACTCGCGCGGGCGCACGTGGTCGGCATCGAAATGGCAGGAGAACACCGAGCCCTTGCCGACTTCGCTTTCAATTTCCAGCCGTGCGTGGTGCAGGCCGAGGATGTGCTTGACGATGGACAGGCCCAGGCCGGTGCCACCGCTTTCGCGGGAGCGGCTGCTGGAGACACGGTAGAAGCGTTCGGTCAGGCGCGGCAGGTGGGTGGCCGGGATGCCGTAGCCGGAGTCGCGCACCGCCAGCACCGCACCGTCGCCCTCGCGGCGGAACTCCACCGCGATGCGGCCACCAGCCGGCGTATAGCGCACCGCATTGGTGACCAGGTTGGAGAATGCGCTGTGCAGTTCCTTGGTCGAGCCCTGAAGGTCAACGCCGGCCAGGTCGTCGATGCTGATCTGGTGGCGGCCCTGGCTGTGCGCCTCGGCCTCGCGGCGCAGGGTGGCCAGCATCGGCTGCATGGCCACGGTCTCTTCCTCGCTGTGCTCCTGCGATTCCAGCCGCGACAGGGTCAGCAGGTCTTCCACCAGCTGGGCCATGCGCTGGCTCTGCTTGCGCATTTCTTCCAGCATCGGTCCGGTTCCCGGGAAATCCTCCGGGTCCATCATGTCCAGGTAGCCGTGGACTACGGTGAGCGGCGTGCGCAGCTCGTGTGAAACGTTGGCGACGAAATCCCGCCGCACCTGCTCCAGGCGCAGCAGCTTGCTGACGTCACGCGCGATCAGCAGCCAATAGTCCGACGAATAGGGAATCAGGCGCAGGTTCAGGCGGATCGCCGGATCGACCGGCGAGGGTACGTCCAGGATGGGCTCGGCATTGCGGCCACCAGCCAGCCAGTGTGCCAGCGGCATTGGCTGCAGGCGCTCGACCAGGGCCTCGCCAAGGTCGCCGGGATGGTGCAGGCCGAGCAGGGCGGTAGCCGCTTCGTTGAACCACTGCACGCGCTGGCTGTTGCGATCCAGCACGACGACGGCATCAGGCAGCGCGGCGGCGGCAGCGCGGTAGCTGCGCAGCATGTCCAGCAGGCGGCGCTTGCGCACGCGCATTTCCACCTGGTTGCGGTACAGCAGGCGGTCCAGTTCGTTCCAGACGCCGGTGCCTTCTTCGGCGGTGTCCCAGCGCTGGCGAGCGGTCAGCCGGCGCAGAACGCTGCGCAGGCGCCAGTAATGCCAGGCCAGGGCCGCCAGCGCGCCCAGTGCGATGCACAACCACAGATGGCCCGTGAACCACCCCACCAGTCCGGCGAACAGCAGCACCGCGGCAACGGTGGCCAGGGTCTTCAACCAGGCAGAGCGGATGTGGCGGGGCATTGCGATCTCGTCGTTGAGGTGCGGCGGTTCACTGGGGTGAACCGAGGGTTATAGCAGAGTTGCCGGCACCGGCACCTGCAGGTGCGCGGTGCCGGCACGACGAGACTCAGGTGGCAGTGGAGAAGCGGTAGCCGGCGCCGCGCACGGTCTGCACCATGTTCTCGGCGTTGAACGGCTCCAGCGTCTTGCGCAGGCGGCGGATATGCACGTCGATGGTGCGCTCCTCCACGTAGACGCTGCCGCCCCACACATGGTCCAGCAGCTGCGCGCGGGTGTAGACGCGCTCCGGGTGGGTCATGAAGAAATGCAGCAGGCGGTATTCGGTCGGACCGATCGGCACCGGCTGGTCGTTGGCGAACACGCGATGGGCGGCGCCGTCGATACGGATCGGGCCGACGGCTACGCTGCCGTCCTCGTCATCTTCGCGGGCGCGGCGCATGACCGCACGGATGCGGGCCAGCAGTTCGCGCGCCGAGAACGGCTTGACCACATAGTCATCGACACCGGCCTCGAGGCCACCGACGCGATCGTTCTCTTCGCCGCGGGCGGTCAGCATGATGATCGGCACTTCGCGGGTCAGCGTTTCCTTGCGCCAGCGACGGGCCAGGTCCAGGCCGCTGGTGCCGGGCAGCATCCAGTCCAGCAGGATCAGGTCGGGAACGCGATCGGCGATCGCGGTCTGGGCCTCCCGGGCATCGCCGGCGTGGACCGGTTCGTAATCGCCCTTGCGAAGGGCGAAGGCGACCATTTCACGGATCGCGGGCTCGTCATCGACGATCAGGATGCGTTTCTGCACGAGGACACCGTAGGGCTCGGTTACTGGACTGGTGCCAGTAGACTACGGTTTGATGACATGTTTGTGACTACCCGGCCGGAACCGGCCCGGATTGCCATCGGCCGGTCATGCGGTGCTCAGCGGCGGTCCAGATCCGGGTCCTGCACGCCCTGCCGGCGCAGCTCCAGCACCGTCGGGGTGATCGATTCGATGCGCGCGTCAACCCGCGCGCGGCCGATGTAATCCAGCGCCGGGTTGCGCTTGAGCGCCTGCAGCTGCATCAGTGCCTGTTCTGGCCGCCCGCTGAGGAAGGCGGCCTCGGCATAGGCCTCGCTGGCGCGCACGCTGTCGCCAGCCAACTCGCTGGCGCGGGCGAAACGCTGCTGGAAGACCGGATCGTTACCACTTTGCGACAGCAGAGGGCGCAGCATCGCCTGCGCACGCTGGCCGGCCTCGCGGCTGCCTTGCTCGTTCAGGATCTCGGCATAGGTCAGTGCCACCGGGCGGCTGTTGGGGTGTTCGCGCAGCAGCTGCTCGAAGCGGCTGTTGGCCTGGGCCGCCTGGCCTGCGCGCGACTCCGCCTCGCCCAGGCCCAGCGCCAGCCACAGGTTGCCGGGGTGGCTCTGCAGCAGGCCGGCCAGTGTCTGCCGGGCCTGGCCGGCACCGGCACGGCCGCCGCGCATCACCGCCAGCGCCTGGCCGTAACGCTGCGCATCGTTGAGGCCGTCCTTCTGCCGCTTGGCCAGGTCGGCGTACTCGCGCTCCAGCTCGGGGGTGGAGTCCGCGCTGAGCACGCGCAGGCGCTCACGCGCCCACTCGAAGTCACCGCTGGCGCCACGGTTGAGCTGGCCGATCGGCAGGCGCAGTACACTGCCGGGCAGCAGCGGGTTGTTGCCGCGCAGCAGCGGCTCGCCCAGGCTGGGATCGGCCGGGTCCACCCGCTCCTTGCGCTCGCCGGTGGGGGTGCTGGTGGTGAGCAGCACCGTATCCTTCTTCATCTGCTGGGCGCGGGACTTGGCCTCACTGATGCGGGTGATGTTGACCGGGTGGGTGCGCAGGAACTCGGGCACGCTGTAGCCGCCTTCGTTGCCGCGCATGGCTGCCGACATCCGCTCGAAGAAGCCGGCCATGGCATCCACGTCGTAGCCGCTGCGCGACAGGGTGCGGATGCCGAGGCGGTCGGCCTCGGACTCGTTGGAGCGGGTGTAGTTGATCTGCCGCTGCTGCATCAGGCCCATGCCCGAGCTGATCGCGGCCATCGTCGCGTTGCCGGACGACGTGCTGTTGCTGGCCTGGGCGGCCACTACCGCCGCCAGCATGCCCAGCAGGATCGGGATCTGGTCGCGCTGGGCGCGCTCGACACCGCGCAGCACGTGCTGCTGGGTGACATGGGCGATTTCGTGGGACAGCACGGCAGCGACTTCGTCCTCGCGCTCGGCGGTCAGCACCAGTCCGGCATTGACCCCGATGTAGCCGCCCAGCGTGGCGAACGCGTTGATCTGGCGGTCGTTCATCACGAAGAAGGTGTACGGCTGCCGCGGCTGGTCACTGTTGGAGCCGAGCCGGGCACCCATGGTCTGCAGCCAGTCGTTGACCAGCGGATCTTCCAGCAGGTAGCCGTAGTTGCGCAGCTCGCGCAGCATCATCGCGCCGTACTCGGCCTGGCGGGCCGGGGTCAGCAGCTCGCCGGCCGAAGAGCCGATGTCGGGCAGCTTCTCCTGGGCCTGGGCCGGCGGCATGGCCAGGGCCAGGGTGGCGGCGGTAGTCAGCAGCAGGGCTCGCAAGCAGAAGGTCCTCGGGCGGGGCGCACCAAGCGTGGCAGGGCGGGGGGCAACCATTCGTTAATCCACAGTGTTGCGGCCGTGGCGTGGAAATTCCAGCGCACCGGTACCATATGTAGACCGTCGATCCATCGTGGAGTTTCCCGTGACAGCCCAGACCGCCGGCGGTGCCCCCGCCATCACCATCTATTCCACCGCCGTCTGCCCGTACTGCGTGGCCGCCAAGAACTTCCTGAAGAGCAAGGGCCAGCAGTGGACCGAGGTCCGCATCGACCTGGACCCGGCCGAGCGCGAGAAGATGATGGCGCTGACCCGCCGCACCAGCGTACCGCAGATCTTCGTCGGCGATGTCCATGTCGGCGGCTACGACGACATGATGGCCCTGCACCGTGAAGGCAAGCTCGAGCCGCTGCTGGCCGGGCAGGGCCAGGCATGAGCGCGGCCGACGACGGCAGCAAGGACCGCATCGCCGAGTTCACCGAGTTCCGCAAGCGCATGAACGAGCGCATCCTGGGCGAACCGAACCAGGTGGTGCGTCGCTTCTTCGCGCTGGATACGCAGACCTACCAGGCCGGCGCGCTGGACGTGAAGACCAAGGAGCTGCTGGGCCTGGTGGCCTCGATGGTGCTGCGCTGCGACGACTGCATCAGCTATCACGTGGCCCAGTGCAAGGACGCCGGGGTGACCCGCGAGGAGTTCTTCGAGACCTTCTCGGTCGGCCTGGTGGTGGGCGGCTCCATCGTGATCCCGCACCTGCGCCGCGCGGTCGACTTCCTCGACCAGCTTGAAGGTGGCGCGGCCGCGCCAGCCGCGCACGAGCACTGAGGGTAGTGCCGGCCGCTGGCCGGCATCGCCTGAACCCGGCATGGCCGGGGTTGCCGGCCAGCGGCCGGCACTACCGCACCCGCAAGGGTCCTCCCCGCGATCCGACAGCCCAGGAGCCCCCCTTGTTGTTCAAGGGGGCGCGCCGACAGGCGGGGGGATAAGGTGGGATGCGCGGGCAATTCTGCCTGAGCCGGGGACTGGGACCATGGTCTATTTGGGACCTCGGCCCCGGCTCAGGCATAATTGCCGGTGAAACTTCCTTTGCGCCGGCGTTTCCGGGCACGTCCGGACGGCGTTTTTCCCCCTGTTCGGAACATCGATCAATGACGCAGAAAATTACGGTCATCCGCGGCGACGGCATTGGCCCGGAAATCATGGACGCCACCCTGTTCGTGCTCGACCAGCTCAAGACTGGCCTGGAGTACGAAGACGCCGACGCCGGCCTCGTGGCCCTGGAAAAGCACGGCGACCTGATGCCGGCGGTGACCCTGGAATCGATCGCGCGCAACAAGGTCGCGCTGAAGAGCCCGCTGACCACCCCGGTCGGCGGTGGCTTCACCTCGATCAACGTCAGCCTGCGCCGTCACTTCGACCTGTACGCCAACGTGCGTCCGGCCCACACCTTCCCGAACACCAAGTCGCGTTTCGACAACGTCGACCTGATCACCGTCCGTGAGAACACCGAAGGTGCCTACCTGGCCGAAGGTCAGGAAGTGTCGGCCGATGGCGAGACCGCCTTCTCCGGCACCCGCATCACCCGCAAGGGCTCCGAGCGCATCGTGCGCTACGCCTTCGAGCTGGCCAAGAGCACCGGCCGCAAGAAGGTCACCGCCGTGCACAAGGCCAACATCATCAAGTCGACCTCGGGCCTGTTCCTGAATGTCGCCCGTGAAGTGGCCGCGCAGTACCCGGACATCGAGTTCCAGGAAATGATCGTCGACAACTGCTGCATGCAGCTGGTGATGCGTCCGGAACAGTTCGATGTGATCGTCACCACCAACCTGTTCGGCGACATCATCTCCGACCTGTGCGCCGGCCTGGTCGGCGGCCTGGGTCTGGCCCCGGGCGCCAACATCGGCAAGGACGCGGCGATCTTCGAAGCCGTGCACGGCACCGCGCCGGACATCGCCGGCCAGGGCAAGGCCAATCCGTGCGCGCTGCTGCTGGCGGCCGCGCAGATGCTGGACCACATCGGTCAGCCGGAAAACGCCGAGCGCCTGCGCAAGGCCATCGTGGCGACCATGGAAGCCAAGGATTCGCTGACCGGCGACCTGGGTGGCACCGGCACCACCATGAGCTTTGCCAAGGCCATTGCCAGCCGCCTGTAAGCGGCCGGCCGACCTCGGTTGGATCCACAGCGGGGCGCCTTCGGGCGCCCCGTTGCGTTTTCCGCTTCTGTGGAGTCGAGCATGGCTCGACTCCACAGAAGCGGTCTGTGCTGATATCGCACAGATCATGTGCTGTTGCACGGCTGGTTCGTGCGCCATCCGCTCCGCATCCTGAGCCCACTTTCCATTGCACAGGAGTCGCCCCATGAATCTCGCCGCCTTCGGCCTGGCCAGCCTGTTCGGCATGACCGCCACCATCCCGGTTGCTGCTGCCGAGCCGGCCCATCCCACCATCCGTCATATGGCGGGTGCGCCGGTCGCGACCTCGCTGGACGCGGCGAAGACTGCCCTGCTGGTGATCGACTTCCAGAACGAGTACTTCGATGCCAAGGCCGTACCGGGCTTTGCGGGTGGCCGCATGGTCATTCCCGATGGCGTGGCCGCACTACGCCAGGCCAGGCGGGTAGTCGAATTCGCCGATGCCCACGGCATCCGCGTGATCCATGTCCAGCACGTGCTGCCGGCCGGCGCACCCCTGTTCGCGCAGGGCAGCGTCAATGCCGCCTTCCATCGCGACCTGCAGCCGCGCCAGGGCGAGACCGTGGTGCAGAAGGACAACGTCAGTGTGTTCGCCGGCGCGTCCGCCGCCGTGCTCGACCAGACGCTGAAGAACGCCGGCATCGACACCCTTATCGTCACCGGCCTGCAGACCCATGCCTGTGTGGCCGGTGCCGCGCGCGACGCAGCGGCCGCACCACGTGGCTACCGGGTGATCGTCTCGTCCGATGCCAGCGCCAGCCGCGACCTGGACCTGGCCGGTGGCCAGCGCATCGGCCATCGCGCGCTGCATGAGGCCTCGCTGGCGCAGATCGAAGACGCTTTCGGCGATGTCATGAGCACCGACGCGATCCTGGCGCTGCCGGTACGCAAGGCCGGCGACGGTGCTTGATAAGCTGGCGGGGCCCGCATGCCGCGGGCTCCGCCACGTGGAGCTGCCCGCCGATGGATCACTTCGCCGCCCTGCGTGCGCTGCGCGCCATCGTTGACGCGGGCAGTTTCACTGCGGCCGCCGAGCGCCTGGGGACCACCCACTCGGCGATGTCGCGGCAACTTCGGCAGCTGGAAGAGCACCTGCAGGTGCGCCTGCTCGATCGCAACAGCCGTCGGCTGTCATTGACCGAGGCCGGGCGCGATTACCACCGCGAGGCGGCAACGCTGCTGGACCGCCTGCAGGAGGCGGATGATCGTGCTCGCGCCGGGCAGGCGCAGCCCAGCGGCAGCGTGCGGATCAGTGTGCCGCAGGTGGTGGCCAGCCAGGAGCTGCCCCACTGGCTGCCCTCGTTCCTGCAGCGTTACCCGCAGGTCACGCTGGATCTGTCGGCGGATGACCAGCAGGTCGATGTGGTGGGTGGTGGTTTCGACCTGGCGCTGCGCATTGCAGCTTCATTGCCGGACAGCCAACTGGTCGCGCGCGAGCTGGCCAGCTGCCCGCGCATCCTGGTCGCCGCACCGGCCTACCTGGCGCGCCATGGCCTGCCACGGCACGCACTGGATCTGGAGCAGCACACGCTGCTGGGTTTCAGTCCCACGCCGTCAATGCCGCCCTGGCGGTTGCAGGGACCGCGCGGCGCCAGCGTGAGCGTTGAAGCCGGGCAGCGCCTGCGCGTGGATGCCACGCCCGCGCTGTACGCTGCCACGCTGGCCGGAATGGGCATCAGCCTGTTCACCGCGCTGACCGTGCAGGAGGACCTGCGCGCCGGTCGCCTGATCCGCGTGCTGCCGGCCTGGCATGCCGGCCAGCGGTGCTACTTCGCGCTGTACCCGCATGCACGTGCGCTCGCGCCCAAGGTGCGAGCGCTGGTCGAGCACCTTGCGGCACACTACGCTGCACAGGCCGGCGTGCCTGGCTAGCCGGGAAATGCAGCCACGCGTTACAAAGAGAAAAGGGCGCCCGAAGGCGCCCTTTGTCGTTTATGGCTTTGCCCGGTTCAGCGCTGCTGGATCTTCGACAGCAGGCGCAGGAACTCCACATACAGCCAGACCAGGGTCACCATCAGGCCGAATGCGCCATACCACTCCATGTACTTCGGCGCGCGCTGGGCCACGCCGGTCTCGATGAAATCGAAGTCCAGCACCAGGTTCAGCGCGGCCACGACCACCACGAACAGGCTGAAGGCAATGCCCAGCCAGCTGGAGTCGTGGATCACCGGCACGTTGATGTTGAAGAAGCCCAGCACGAACGAGGCGAGGTAGAGCAGGGCGATGCCGCCGGTGGCGGCGACCACGCCCATCTTGAAGTTCTCGGTGGCCTTGATCAGGCCGCTGCGGTATGCGAACAGCAGGGCGGCCAGGGTGCCGAAGGTCAGCAGCACCGCCTGGAACACGATGCCCGGGTACTTCATGTTGAACAGGGCCGACACGGCGCCCAGGAACAGGCCTTCGACCAGCGCGTACATCGGCGCGGTGACCGGCGACCATTCCTTCTTGAAGATGGTGATCAATGCCAGCACCAGGCCGCCAATCGCGCCACCGATGGCGTACAGGCTCGCGCTGCCGGAAATCTGGCCGTACTCGTCGACCGCCTGGCTCCAGGCGAACGCCGCGGTCAGCACGGTCAGCAGCAGCAGGATGCCGGTCTTGTTGGCGGTGCCGTTGAGGGTCATGGCCTGGTCGGGGCTGGTCACTACCGAGCCACTGGCGAGGTCGAGGAAGGTCGACTCGGAAAGAGCCGGGTTGCCGCTGCGCATGCGTGTTCTCCGTGCGAATGAAGGTCGGGACGGCCATCCGGCCGATGGGCGTGAGCATAGCCGATGACTGCTTTCGGCGTTGCGGCAGGCCCGGGATCTGTGCATCCTTCGTTGACAGTTCCCAACGCGCTTGGCGACAATGACCAACTCCCCGGGCCCAACCCGAGGGGATTGCAAGACCGGGGTATAGCGCAGTCTGGTAGCGCGCCTGCTTTGGGAGCAGGATGTCGGGGGTTCGAATCCCTCTACCCCGACCAATCCCACGCCACGTCGGATTGGACACCGTTCCGGTTCGGGCGCCCGTAGCTCAACTGGATAGAGCACCGGCCTTCTAAGCCGGCGGTTACAGGTTCGATTCCTGTCGGGCGCGCCATTGGCGGGCACCGGGATCGCATCGACGGATGTGAAGAAGTGCTTGCAAAAGCGCAAGGACTCCACCAGAATATCGGACTCGCTTCGGCGGACCGCAACTTCGGTGACAGTCCCCAGGCAATGTTCAAGGTTCCGGCGTCAGTGGTATCGGCGATGGAGCGAAAGTTTCAGTGGTGGCTGTAGCTCAGTTGGTTAGAGTACCGGATTGTGATTCCGGTGGTCGGGGGTTCGAATCCCCTCAGCCACCCCACTGATTCAACCGCATCGGCGCAGTCGAAACGGTATTGCAATAAACAGAAAGCACGCTACAATGTGCGTCTGAGTTTCACGGGCCGTTAGCTCAGTTGGTAGAGCAGTTGACTCTTAATCAATAGGTCCAAGGTTCGAATCCTTGACGGCCCACCAAGACAGAAGCCACCTGGTACGCCAGGTGGCTTTTTTCTTATAGGTGTGACTGCCATCGTTCCGATGGATCACGCGTTGCAGAATCCGCCCGGCGTGGATCTGCAGCAGGAGCGGGCCCCGCAGTGCTGGTTTCAACCACGTTGAAAAAAGTGCTTGCACCCACCGAGCGGATCGGGTCATAATTCGCGCCCCGATTTCGGGCTGTTAGCTCAGTTGGTAGAGCAGTTGACTCTTAATCAATAGGTCCAAGGTTCGAATCCTTGACAGCCCACCAGACGAAAGCCACTTGGTTCGCCAAGTGGCTTTTTTCTTGCCTGTTCGCTGAGGGGCATCTGCAGATGCCAGCGGTGCTGGCTGGAGCGGAGCCCCCTTGAGTCAAGGGGGCGCGGCGAAGCCGCGGGGATGTGGCGGCTGATGAAGTGGGGCCCGCGCTTTGCCGCGCAAAGCGTGGGGCTGCGGCGCGAATGCGCGGCAGCTTCCCACTTGGTTCGCCAAGTGGCTTTTTTCTTGCCTGTTCGCTGGGTGAGGGGCATTTCATCCACGCATGGCGTGGATCGACTGAAGCAATGCTGAAATCAGGGTCATACGCGTCATCAGTGTTATCAATGCTGTGCACTGCTTCTCACCGCATCGCGTCCTGCATCGCACCCAATGGATCTTCCGCGCCGATGGCGCATGCATGAAGGACGATGTTGATGGTCGATATCAATCGATTGCACCGCACGCTGTGGGTTTCCTTCGCATTGCTGGCACTGGCGGCCTGCGCGCCCGCCGACGATCCGGCGCAGACCGTCGAACGCGATGCTGGCACGGAGAGCGCTCCTGCGCGCCCGGTCGGTGGGGCCATGCAGATGCAGCCGGCTCAGCCGGCTGAGCGGGAGACCCTGCCCGATGCGGTGGACGTGCAGCGCAATGCGGATGGTTCGGTCGATGTGCGCAAGGCCACGCCGGAGCCGGCGGCCCTCCGGCGCACCGGCGACGGGGGCGTGGAGATCCGCAAGGTGGATCCTGCAGCCGGGCAGGGCGCCGGTACGGCGTCGGCCAAGGCCATGCCGCAGCAGTGAACCCCCGCCACCCCGGATGAGCTTGCGCTCGCCGGGGTGGGTCAACGCGCGGGCTGCGCACAATTGCCATGTTCAGTTTTGTGCAGGCCTTCCGCTTCCCGTCATCGCCTGCGACAATGAACCCCTGCGCCGGCCACGCGAAAGTGGCGGAATTGGTAGACGCCCTGGATTTAGGTTCCAGTGCCGCAAGGCGTGGGGGTTCGAGTCCCCCCTTTCGCACCAGTGCCGGCCTGTCCCCGCCCTGATCGGGCCATCTGCGCCCCCTTGACCGGCACGCGCTGGCAGTGCAAGCCGAATTGGGCGAAACTAAAGGGCTGCGGCAAGCAGGCGCGTCCCAGACGTCGCGTCCTTACAACCGTTTCATCCCAATCATCGAGCCGGGGGCCTGGGCCACCGGTGGCAGGAGTCAACATGCAAGCTTCGATCGAATCCACCGGCAACCTGGAACGCCGCCTGAGCTTCTCGCTGCCGGAAGAGCGTCTGCAGAGCCACATTGCCGGCCGCCTCGGCGAAATCGCCCGTACCACCCGCATCAAGGGTTTCCGCCCGGGCAAGGTGCCGGCCAAGGTGATCGAGCAGCGCTTCGGCGCGCAGGTCCGTGGCGAGGCACTGGACGGCCTGCTGCGCGAGACCTTCGACGCGGCCGTGCGCGAGCACGACCTGCGCGTCGTCGGCAGCCCGCGCATCGACAAGGGCGACGAGGGTGAGTTCTCCTTCGTGGCCACCGTGGAAGTGGTGCCGGACTTCGGCGACATCGACGTCAGCAAGCTGACCGTCGTGCGCCATACCGCCGAGATCACCGACGCCGACATCGACCAGATGATCGAGAACCTGCAGAACCAGCGTCGTACCTGGGCCCCGGTCAGCCGTGGCGCGCAGGACGGTGACCTGGTCGCGGTGGAAACCTGGTCGCAGGCCGGCGAAGAGCGCCTGCCGGCCGAGGGCACCGAGAAGGGTTCGATCGTGCTCGGCCAGGGCATGATGTTCGAAACCATTGAAAAGGGCCTGGTCGGCCTGGCCAAGGGCGAAGAGAAGACCCTGGACGTCGAGTTCCCGGCTGACTGGCGCGTGCCGGTACTGGCCGGCAAGACCGTGCAGGTCACCGTCAAGGTCACCGAGGTCTCCGAGCCGGTCGTGCCGGCGGTCGACGAAGCCTTCATCAAGAGCTTCGGCGTGAAGGGCGGCGACGTGGAGCAGTTCCGCAGCGACATCCGCGCCAACCTGGAGCGCGAGCTGAAGGGCGCCCTGATGAACCGCCTGCGCCGCGAAGTGGGCGAGCAGCTGATCGCGGCCTACTCGTCGGTGGAAATGCCGCCGCGCCTGGTCGAGAACGAAGCCCGCGCCATGCTGGCCCAGCAGGTCGAGCAGCTGCGCCGCAACGGCCAGAACGTCGGCGAGATCCCGGCCGATGCCCACGAAGGCTTCAAGGATGCTGCCGCCAAGCGCGTGCTGGTCGGCCTGCTGGTCGGTGAAGTGGCCCGCATCAACGACCTGCGCCTGGAAGCCAAGCGCCTGAATGAAACGATGCGTCTGATCGCTTCGACCTACGAAGAGCCGGAGCAGGTCATTGAGATGTACCGCAACGACCCCCAGTTGATGTCTGGCCTGCAGAACCGTGTGATGGAAGAGCAGGTGATCGACTGGATCGCCGAGCGTGCCCAGCACACCGAAGAGAAGCTGTCGTTCCAGGACGCGATCCGCCAGTAAGCCCGGGCGGATCACCGGATGCCCCGCGCCTTTGCCGGCGCGGGGTTGTTGCCCCCCAAGATAGGTACCTCACGTAATGGACAACCGAACCAAAGCCCTGAACCTGGTTCCGATGGTGGTCGAGCAGACCAGCCGCGGCGAGCGTGCCTACGACATCTATTCGCGCCTGTTGAAGGAGCGCCTGATCTTCCTCGTGGGCCCGATCGACGATCACATGGCCAACGTGGTGGTGGCGCAGTTGCTGTTCCTGGAATCGGAAAACCCGGAAAAGGACATCAACATCTACATCAACTCGCCGGGTGGCGTGGTCACCGCCGGCATGGCGATCTACGACACCATGCAGTACATCAAGCCGAATGTGAGCACCACCTGCATCGGCCAGGCCGCCTCGATGGGCGCCCTGCTGCTGGCCGCGGGCGAAGCTGGCAAGCGCTATGCGCTGCCGAACTCGCGCGTGATGATCCATCAGCCGCTGGGTGGCTACCAGGGCCAGGCCACCGACATCGACATCCACGCGCGCGAGATCCTGACCCTGCGTTCGCGCCTGAACGAGGTGCTGGCCAAGCACACCGGCCAGTCGCTGGAGACGATCGCCCGTGATACCGAGCGCGACAACTTCAAGAGCGCCTTCGAGGCGCAGGCCTACGGTCTGGTCGACCAGGTCCTGGAGCGTCGTCCGGATGAGTCGATCCAGGCCGGCTGACCGGCCTTCACGGGGCCAGGGAGGCCTCGTTCCTGCAGGGTCGGGTGGGACTGGTGTCCCCTCGGCCCTGTGCTATTCTCGAATCGAACCCCCGTTCAGCGGGTGGGGTAACTGGGTAAGCGAAGCATGAGCGAAGACCGCCAAGGTCGTTCCACGGACACCGGCAAGATCCTCTACTGCTCTTTCTGCGGCAAGAGCCAGCATGAAGTGCGCAAGCTGATTGCGGGTCCGAGCGTGTTCATCTGCGATGAGTGCGTGGAGCTGTGCAACGACATCATCCGTGAGGAACTTGAGGAAAAGGCGCAGTCGGCGCGCAGTTCGCTGCCCAAGCCGCGCGAGATCCTCGAGGTCCTCGATCAGTACGTGATCGGCCAGAACCGTGCCAAGCGCACGCTGGCCGTGGCCGTGTACAACCACTACAAGCGCATCGAGAGCCGGCAGAAGAACGACGACGTCGAACTGGCGAAGTCGAACATCCTGCTGGTCGGCCCGACCGGTTCGGGCAAGACGCTGCTGGCCGAGACCCTGGCCCGCCTGCTCAACGTGCCGTTCACCATGGCCGACGCCACCACGCTGACCGAAGCCGGTTACGTGGGCGAGGACGTGGAGAACATCATCCAGAAGCTGCTGCAGAAGTGCGACTACGACGTCGAGAAGGCGCAGCAGGGCATCGTCTACATCGATGAAATCGACAAGATCTCGCGCAAGAGCGAGAACCCGTCGATCACCCGCGATGTGTCCGGCGAAGGCGTGCAGCAGGCCCTGCTGAAGCTGATCGAAGGTACCGTGGCGAGCGTTCCGCCGCAGGGCGGCCGCAAGCACCCGCAGCAGGAATTCCTGCAGGTGGACACCAAGAACATCCTGTTCATCTGCGGCGGCGCGTTCGCTGGGCTGGACAAGGTGATCCAGGCGCGTTCCACCGACGTCGGCAGCATTGGCTTCGGCGCCAAGGTGAAGAGCAGCGAGCGCAAGCAGGAAGTGGGCAAGGTGCTGGCCGAAGTCGAGCCGGAAGACCTGATCAAGTTCGGCCTGATTCCCGAGTTCGTCGGCCGCCTGCCGGTGGTCGCGACCCTGGAGGAGCTGGACGAGCCGGCCCTGATCAAGATCCTGACCGAGCCGAAGAACGCCATCACCAAGCAGTTCAAGAAGCTGTTCGAGATGGAGAACGTCGAGCTGGAGTTCCGTCCGGACGCGTTGTCGGCCATCGCCAGGAAGGCGCTCAAGCGCAAGACCGGCGCCCGTGGCCTGCGCACCATCGTCGAATCGGTCCTGCTGGACACCATGTATGACCTGCCGTCGCAGGAGAACGTCAGCAAGGTGGTCGTGGACGAGTCGGTGATCGAGCACAAGTCCGAGCCGTACCTGATCTACCAGACCCCGGCGGCCCCTGAACAGAAGGCCGCAGGCGCCGAGTGATCCTTCCAGGTTGTTGATTGGAAAGGATTTTAAAGGAATGCCTTGCATCTGAAAGCCGATGGCCCCATAACGGGGCCATCGGCTTTTTTTGTCTCCGGAAGATGCCCTCCCGGAGGCGGTTTTCCCCCTTCCCTGGAGCCCCCATGGCCCGTTCCCCAAGTGAAACCCTCGACCTGCCGGTCCTGCCGCTGCGCGACGTAGTGGTGTTCCCGCACATGGTCATCCCGCTGTTCGTCGGCCGTGACAAGTCCATGCACGCGCTCGAACAGGCAATGGAGGCGGACAAGCGCATCCTGCTGCTGGCGCAGAAGTCGGCTGAGACCGACGACCCGCATGCGGCCGACCTCTACCAGGTTGGTACGCTGGCGCAGGTGCTGCAGCTGCTGAAGCTGCCCGATGGCACCATCAAGGTGCTGGTTGAAGGCCTGTCGCGCGTGCAGGTCACCCACGTCGACGAGCGCGACGGCTCGCTGCATGGCCAGGCCTTGGAGATCGAGG
Source organism: Stenotrophomonas sp. YJH_SMC_122 (assembly GCF_059369535.1). NCBI lineage: Bacteria > Pseudomonadati > Pseudomonadota > Gammaproteobacteria > Lysobacterales > Lysobacteraceae > Stenotrophomonas > Stenotrophomonas sp. YJH_SMC_122. Next base: position 53,663 of record NZ_JCAFST010000017.1, read on the forward strand.
CCACCGACGAGCGCGAGGCGCGCGAGGTCGAGGCGATCGCCCGCTCGCTGATGTCGCTGTTCGAGCAGTACGTGAAGACCAACCGCAAGCTGCCGCCGGAGCTGCTGCAGACGCTGTCGGGCATCGATGAGCCGGCGCGCCTGGCCGACACCATCGCTGCGCACATCAGCGTGCGCCTGGCCGACAAGCAGCGCCTGCTGGAAACGCTGGCCGTCGGTGACCGCCTGGAGATGCTGGTCGGCCTGGTCGACGGCGAGATCGACGTGCAGCAGATGGAGAAGCGCATCCGCGGCCGCGTGAAGTCGCAGATGGAGAAGAGCCAGCGCGAGTACTACCTCAACGAACAGATGAAGGCCATCCAGAAGGAACTGGGTGACCTGGACGACGCGCCGGGCGAGCTGGAAGAACTGGCCCGCAAGATTGCCGAGGCCGGCATGCCGAAGGCGGTTGAAGCCAAGGCGCGCAACGAACTGAACAAGCTCAAGCAGATGTCGCCGATGTCGGCCGAAGCCGCCGTCGTGCGCAACTACCTGGAGTGGCTGCTGGGCGTGCCGTGGAAGAAGCGCAGCAAGGTGCGCAAGGACCTGAAGGTCGCGCAGGATACGCTTGATGCCGACCACTACGGCCTGGAGAAGGTCAAGGAGCGCATCCTTGAATACCTGGCGGTGCAGTCGCGCGTGAAGCAGATGAAGGGCCCGATCCTGTGCCTGGTCGGGCCGCCGGGCGTGGGCAAGACCTCGCTGGGCCAGTCGATTGCCAAGGCCACCAACCGCAAGTTCGTGCGCATGTCGCTGGGCGGCGTGCGCGACGAGGCCGAGATCCGTGGCCACCGCCGTACCTACGTCGGTTCGATGCCGGGCCGCATCGTGCAGAACCTCAACAAGGTCGGCAGCAAGAACCCGCTGTTCGTGCTCGACGAGATCGACAAGATGTCGATGGACTTCCGTGGCGATCCGTCTTCGGCGCTGCTGGAAGTGCTCGATCCGGAGCAGAACAACGCATTCAACGACCACTATCTGGAAGTGGACCTGGACCTGTCCGAAGTGATGTTCGTGGCCACCTCGAACTCGCTCAACATTCCCGGCCCGCTGCTGGACCGCATGGAAGTGATCCGCATCCCCGGCTACACCGAGGACGAGAAGCTCAACATCGCGACCCGCTACCTGGTGCCGAAGCAGGTCAAGGCCAACGGCCTGCAGCCGGAAGAGCTGGAAATCGGCAGTGACGCCATCCAGGACATCGTGCGCTACTACACGCGCGAATCGGGCGTGCGCAACCTGGAACGCGAGATCGCCAAGATCTGCCGCAAGGTGGTGAAGGAGATCGCGCTGGCCGGCCCGCAGCCGGTGAAGGCAAAGAAGGGCGCGAAGAAAAAGGCGCTGGTGAGCGTGTCCAGCAAGAACCTGGACAAGTACCTGGGCGTGCGTCGCTTCGACTTCGGCCGTGCCGAGGAAGAGAATGAAATCGGCCTGGTCACCGGCCTGGCCTGGACCGAAGTTGGTGGCGACCTGCTGCAGATCGAATCGACGCTCGTGCCGGGCAAGGGCCAGCTGATCCTGACCGGCCAGCTCGGCAACGTGATGAAGGAATCGGCCTCGGCCGCGCTGTCGGTGGTGCGTTCGCGCGCCGTGGGCTTTGGCATCGACAGCGACTTCCTGCAGAAGCACGATGTGCACCTGCACGTGCCCGATGGCGCCACGCCGAAGGATGGCCCGAGTGCCGGCGCAGCGATGGTCACCTCGCTGGTGTCGATGCTGACCAGGGTGCCGGTGCGCGCCGACGTGGCGATGACCGGCGAGATCACCCTGCGTGGCCGCGTCACGGCCATCGGTGGACTGAAGGAGAAGCTGCTGGCCGCACTGCGTGGCGGCATCCGCACGGTCATCATCCCGGAAGAGAACCGCAAGGACCTGGCCGACATCCCGGCCAACGTCACCCGCGATCTGAAGATCGTGCCGGTGAAGTACATCGAAGAAGTCCTGGATCTGGCGCTGGAGCGTCCGTTGGCACCGAAGAAGGCGCGCAAGAGTGCGCAGCGCGTCACGGTGCGCAGCAAGGCCAAACCGAGTGGAAACGCGCGCGTCAAGCATTGACGCGCGCTGTCCAATGGCCCGAAACCCGCGTCGTTGCTGGCTTTCCAGCTTGCGTGGGGGTAGGGCCACTGGTATAAAAGCAGCACTCGCGAATGAGTGATCGCAGTCTGGTGATCGCTGGATTCGGCGAACCGTTTCCACATGGCGGCCGCATGCAGATGGCGTGCGGTTGCTTCCCTGTCGAATAAGCGGAACCCACCGCCAAAGGAGTTGTAGAGAATGAACAAGACCGAATTGATCGATGCCGTTGCTGAAGCTGCCGACCTGACCAAGGCAGAGTCCAGCCGCGCTGTCGATGCCGTCGTTGCTGCCATCACCAAGGCGCTGAAGGACGGCGATGCGGTCACCCTGGTTGGCTTCGGTACCTTCCAGGTCCGCGACCGTGCTGCCCGCACCGGCCGCAACCCGAAGACCGGCGACACCATCAAGATCGCTGCTTCGAAGAATCCGTCGTTCAAGGCTGGCAAGGCCCTGAAGGATGCTGTAAACTAAGCGGCTCGCTGGGGTGCTTAGCTCAGCGGTAGAGCGTCTCCTTTACACGGAGAGGGTCGGGGGTTCGAAACCCTCAGCACCCACCACAGCACCGCGGTAAAAGTTTGAGTGTGGAGCGGTAGTTCAGCTGGTTAGAATGCTGGCCTGTCACGCCGGAGGTCGCGGGTTCGAGTCCCGTCCGCTCCGCCATTCAACGAGGCCTCCGGCCAAAAGCTGGAGGCTTTGTTTTCTCCCTGGTCCAGGCCGGCTGAAAGCAAAAAAGGTAACAACGCGGAGCGGTAGTTCAGCTGGTTAGAATGCTGGCCTGTCACGCCGGAGGTCGCGGGTTCGAGTCCCGTCCGCTCCGCCATTACATCCAGGCCCCCGGTTCAAGGCCGGGGGCCTTGTCTTCTCACCGAGAGGTTCGGGAGGAAGGCGAGAAGGTTTTTGCAAGAACGGAGCGGTAGTTCAGCTGGTTAGAATGCTGGCCTGTCACGCCGGAGGTCGCGGGTTCGAGTCCCGTCCGCTCCGCCATTGCAGAATTCTTAAGTCCCTGTGAAAAAACTTTGAAAAAAGTGTTCATCGGGCTGGGTTTCCAGAGAGTCTTCGGATATACTGGGCGCCTGCAAAGTTCAAGCGCGGAGCGGTAGTTCAGCTGGTTAGAATGCTGGCCTGTCACGCCGGAGGTCGCGGGTTCGAGTCCCGTCCGCTCCGCCAACTCTAAAAGCCCTCGGCGCAAGCCGGGGGCTTTTTCTTTGCGCCAGGATGGAGTTGGCCGATGCACTGATGGTGCGTGCCTGCGCAAGTGGGCGCAGGCCGCGTCGGTGCTGCTTTTGGTCCCTGCGGCGAAGCGGGTTACACTGCCGGGCTCGCCAATCAGGCCTTGTGATTCCTCACCATGCTGCAGAAACTCCGCGACAAGACCTCAGGCTGGATCGTCACCGTGATCCTGGGGCTGCTGATGATTCCGTTCCTGTTCGTGATCGACAACAGCTACCTCGGTGGCGTTGGCGCACAGAACGTGGCCAAGGTTTCCGCGCCGCCCACCTGGTGGCGTTCGGCGCCGTCGTGGTGGCCGGTGCGCATGCTGTGGCAGCACCATGAGATCAGCTCGCAGGATTTCCGCACGCGTTTCGAGCAGGAGCGCATGCGTGAGCGCCAGCAGCAGGGCGACAATTTCGACCCGCGCGCGTTCGAGAGCACCGAGAACAAGATGGCCGTGCTCGATCAGCTGATCGACGAACAGGTCGTGCGCCTGGTTGGTGAACAGGCGGGCGTGGTGATCGGCGACGGCGCGGTGCGCGAGTACATCGCGACCATGCCGGCGTTCCTCGATTCGAACGGCAAGTTCAACGAGAACAACTACCGCCTGGCATTGGCCGGTGGCAATCCGCCGCGTACCCCGACCCAGTTCCAGGAACTGGTGCGTGAGAGCCTGCAGCAGTCGGTGATCCCATCGGGCCTGCAGAGCTCCGGCTTCGTCACCCAGGCCGAGACCGAGCGCCTGTTGAAGCTGCTGGGCGAAACCCGCGACGTCGAGCTGGCCGCGTTGCCGCCCGTACCGGCCGATACCGCGCCGGTCACCGATGATCAGATCAAGAAGTGGTACGACAGCCACGGCAAGGATTTCCGCCAGGCCGAGAGCGTGTCGCTGGAGTACGTCGAGATCAACGGTGCGAACCTGCCGGCACCGACCCCGGCCGACGAAGCGACCCTGCGCAAGCGCTATGAAGAGGAAAAGGCAAAGTTCACCTCGCCGGAGCAGCGCCAGGCCTCGCACATCCTGATCACCGGTGACGGCGCCGAAGCCAAGGCGAACAAGATCGCTGCCGATGCCAAGGCGGCCGGTGCCGACTTCGCTGCGCTGGCCAAGGCCAATTCGGAAGATCCGGGCTCCAAGGACCAGGGCGGTGACCTGGGCTGGGTCGAGCGCGGTGCGATGGTGAAGCCGTTCGAGGACGCGCTGTTTGCGGCCAAGGCTGGTGACGTGATCGGCCCGGTGAAGACCGAGTTCGGTTACCACATCATCAAGGTGGCCGCTGTGCGCGGTGGCCAGGGCAAGTCGTTCGAGGAAGTGCGTGACACGCTGGCTGCCGAGCAGCTGAAGGCCGACGGCGAGCGCGGCTTCAACGAACTGGCCGGTCGCCTGGTCGATGCCATCAACAAGAGCCCGAGCGACCTGGCCGCTGCGGCCAAGGAAGTGAACCTGCCGCTGCAGACGCTGGGCCCGATCACCCGCGCGACCGCCAGCGGCATCGCCGCTGACCCGGCCGTGCTGCGTGCCGCCTTCTCCGACGTGCTGGTGCAGGACGGTACCGCCAGTGACCCGATCGCGCTGGGCGGCGCGACCAACCACAGCGTGGTCATCCGTGTGGCTGCACACACCCCGGAACAGGCCCTGCCGCTGGACAAGGCCCGCGAACAGGTGATCGCTGCGATCCGTGCTGATCGCCAGCGCCAGGCCAGCGACAAGGCGGCCGAGGCCATCCTGGCCAAGCTGAAGGCGGGCGCCACCCTGCAGTCGCTGGCCGCCAGCGAGAAGCTGCAGCTGAGCCCGATGCCGGGCCTGCCGCGCAGCCAGCCGGTGCCGACCCCGGAAATCAACCGCGCGATCTTCAGCGCGCCGGTGCCGGCCGAAGGCAAGCCGAGCTATGGCAAGGTCGACGTCAACGGCCACGCGCTGCTGTTCGCGGTGAACAAGGTCAATCCGGGCGACATCAAGGAAGTGACTGCAGAGCAGCAGAAGCAGCTGAAGGAACAGCTGAGCCAGATCGACGGCATGGCCGCGGCCAAGGCCTACATCGAGGCGATGCGCAAGAAGTTCATGATCCAGACCACCGAAGCGAACCTGTAAGCCTTGCGGCGAGCAGATCGAAGAAGGCCCGGCATTGCCGGGCCTTTTTTTGTGCGGGCGCTGCTGGAAATCGAATTGTAGAGCCGAGCCCGTGCTCGGCTGGTCATGAACCCCGACAAGTCGCAGGCAAGAAAAAAGCCGAGCATGGGCTTGTATGTTCCTCCCGGCTCCTACGCGGTATGTAGGAGCCAGGGTGGAGGGACCGTCAACATGATATCTGCGGATAGCAGCCGACAGACGAGCCGAGCGATCCCCATCCCGCACCTTAACGTCGATA